>CALCBR010000088.1:0-2814 GCA_937897105.1 uncultured Acidimicrobiaceae bacterium
GGTGAACTCACCGAGTGGAACCCCGCCACCGCGATTCTCGGCATCGTCATCGGCCTTCCTCCCCTGTTGCTCTCGGCGTGGGCAGGTTCGCTCGCCGACCGTATGTCGGCGCGAACTCTCGGCGTTGCGCTCTTCACAGCATCATCGGCGCTGTTCGCCATCTCAGCCGTCCTTTTGCACGCCGGGCTGATGACCGTACCGGTGGCGATGGTCTGCGGCCTTGTGACGGCGATCGCGCCGGCAATGCTCATGCCCCTCCTTCAAGCGCTCGTTCCGCGGGTCGTCGATGACTCAGTGCTCCTCCAAGCCGTTGCGCTGCAGAACCTTGGAATGACCGGCTCATCGGTCGGTGGCATCTTTCTCGGCGGTGCCGTCATTCAAGCCTTCGGGCTCGAAGCCGGGCTCTGGCTCCTCACCGCAGCATCGCTCGCAGGCGTCATCTTTCATCAGCGCACCCCGATTCCGCCCCACGAGGCCTCGACGGAGCGGCAAGGGGCAATCCGAAGTGCCGCTGCGATCGCGTTCCGCACAGAGCCTCTTCGTTCGCTTCTCGCGTTGACGATGGTGCTGGGCATCGTCATCACTGCCAGCACACTGCTACTTCCCGAAATTGCTCGGGACGTGCTCGGCACGCAATCGCTCGCCGCAAGTGCACTCAATGTCGCAATGAGTGTCGGCATGATCACGACCTCAATGCTCGTGGCCACCCGTTGGCAGCCGGCTCGACGTGGCAGGGCACTTGCTCTCGCCACCGGAAGCGCAATGGGGACCGGTCTCGTCGCTCTCGGTCTTTCACAGAACTACCTACTCACGCTGTTCATCTGTGTCTGTTGGGGCCTCACCGGAGGTATCGCGATGACGATGATGCGAACCCTTATGCAAACCCACACACCACCCGAACTCATGGGCAGGGTGATGGGGCTTGCCTCAACCGCTCAAAACGGGTCATTCCCCGTTGCTGCGGCAGTGCTGTTCGCACTGGTGTCGGCCACATCGGTTCCAACAGCAATGGTGATCACCGGTGTGTTGTGCTCGATGGCCGTGTGGTCAATCGTCTTCCGGCGCACGATTCGCGATCTCTAAGGCACTGTGACCGCGGGGTGTGCACGGCGTTCGTCGACGTCTCGCACGCGAACTAATGTCATTCGGTAACACATGATGAGGGGGGCTCATGTTCACAGTTACCGACACGTCGTTGTCAACACGATTCCCGATTTACACACGGGCAAACGTAGGGGAAGTCTTTCCAGACCCTGTGGCTCCGGCCACTCGCTCACTGCTGCTCTTTGAATCAGAGCTCGGTTGGCGAGACGCGTACATCAGGATGGGGGCGTTCGAAGCGAATGAGTTCCCTGATGACGAATTCTGCATCCTTGGCGTTGCCGGTGGCTACTGCTATCTCAATGCGTCGGTGATGCGGGTCTTTGGTGAGCGCGCCCCCGGGCTCTCATGGAAAGCAATCGATGAACAGTTCTTTGGTGCCCAGCCCGGTATCCCTGACTACATCGAACAACCCGGCGATGTCCGACCCGACCTCACCGAACAGCTTGAACAGACCTTCGGATGGGTTTTCAGCATCGCCGACGTCGATCAACTCGATCGACTCAATGATCACAAAGCTCGCACGATCGACCTTCGCGCATCGCGCCCTGACTTCTCGTCGATGTCAGACCTCGAACTCTGGGAATATGCAGAGGCGCTCTTCCCATTTCACCGTGAGTTGTTTCAAGAGCACATTTTTGTCACCACGTTGACAACGGTGCCGGTCGGGGTGATTCAAACCGTCGCGACCGCCGTTGGCAGGCCTGACCTCATCATGCCGCTCATCGCCGGTGTCGGCCAGGTCGACTCGGCCGAACCGAGCTATGCGATGTGGGAGTTGTCGCGACTCGATCCGACGAGCGATGCATTTGCATCAGGGTTTGAACAATTCCGTCTCGACTTTGGCAGCCGCGGACCCAACGAATGGGAAGCACGGTCGCCAACATGGGACACCCACCCCAACATTGCCCTTGCGGCGATCGACCGCATGCGTCTCGCAGGAGAAGATGCTGACCCTCGAGCCCATCAGCAGCAGCGCGCCTCTGAGCGTGCAGAAGCCGCTGAAACACTGCTCTCAATGGTTGAGGCCGACCCTGCAACCCACGGGCAACTCGCCGCAGCGATTGCCGCGAGTGGCGCCTGGCTTCCAGCTCGGGAACGCACCAAAACCAACAACATCAGGCTCATCCAAGAGATCAGGGTGCCATTGCGTGAATTAGGTCGCCGATATGTCGAGCGTCAAGTCTTCGACGAAATCGAAGACTTTGGCTTGGTGCTCAACGAAGAGATGGAAGAAGTCTTTGGCCCCACACCCGAGGGTCTAACCGAACGGGTGCGGGAGCGTCGCTCGACCCACTCACAGTTGGCTGAACGTGAACCAGAATTTGTCTTCGCTGACTCACCGAGCGACCCATCGTCATGGCCAAAGCGCAACGATGTCGAAGTCGAACCGCTCGACGCCGGTGACAGTATCCAAGGCTTCCCAGGGTGCCCCGGCGTTTCTGAAGGGGTTGCGCGCGTCGTACTCGACTCGAGCGACCCAACTGCACTCGGGCCCGGCGATGTTCTTGTTGCGCCGAGCACTGACCCGTCGTGGACACCATTATTTGTGCCAGCCGGGGGCGTTGTCGTTGACGTCGGTGCAGCGTTGAGCCATGCGATCATCGTGAGCCGAGAACTTGGCATTCCGTGCGTGGTCTCGGCCACAAACGCAACTCGACGAATTCGCGATGGCGCGAGAGTTCGGGTTGATGGCAACACCGGTGTTGTCAC
>CALCBR010000089.1:0-4696 GCA_937897105.1 uncultured Acidimicrobiaceae bacterium
CAAGTTCGATGGTTTCGATGACCCCTTCGTCGCTTGGGGTGTAGTCGGGCAGCACAACGTCAACGTCAACGTTGCTGCGGCGTAGTGCATCGACGAGACCTGCTGATGCAGCGGCGAGCCCACCGACTGTTGCGATCGGGCTGAATTCAGCGGTAGCGAATGTGACGCGCATGCCCACATTCTGTCGAAGTTCCGGCTTAATCGCTCTGGTGCTCGATTTCTCGAGCAGGTTCCGGTCGGGTATCGGCCGGACGGAGCGCTTCGTGTTCTCTACCGAGGATTGTTGAACTGGTCGTACCAGGTGGCCTCCACCGAGAAAACAATGACCTCGCTGCCCGCACCCTCTACCTCTAGATGCAGAAGGAACGCATTCATTCGATTGTCATTCAAATAAGGGAGCAAATCGTCCTCTCCAATCTCGACTGTGACGCATCCACTGGCAGGGAGAACCGTCACCTCTTTCGTGACGCCAATGAAGACACTTCCCGGCGTGTCGCCACTTGTTCGGAGCCCAATTTTCGCTGTGCCCGTCAGAGAACCGAAACAGACTTCCACGTCGTAGGGCGAGTATTCGTGGTTATCTGTCCCTGCTCCCATCGGGCCGATCATCGGCATGACGTAATTTTCTCCATCGGCATCACCTGAGTACGTCGTTGCGCGACCTGCTGTCGGGATTAGGCCCTGATTTGCTGCATCGTCGTTCGTAGCAAGACCGTTAAATAAGGAGTTGCCGTATGCCATGACGACGGGGTTTCTTGGAAACGCATCGGAAACATCGGCTTTCATCAAGGCGTCGAGTTTGGTGAAATACTTCGAGTCTGATTCCCCTTTTGTATAGGCGTCGACCGATTCAATGTTTTCGTAGTACGCGGACACGTCGACAATGAGGTGCGCAGATCCGTAGACATATAGGCACATCATCCCGGATGCCCCCAAAGGCACAACCGTGGAGTTCGCCACGTCAACACCCTCAACAAAGTTCAATGTCGACGCATTCGGCACGGCGTCCGAAATGGCCGTGCATGGAAACGCAGTTACAAAGCCATAGCCCTGATTGCGTTCACCCCCTGTGACGGTCAAGTTCACAGCAACTGCGCTCGCTCCGTCGGGCACCACGGAAGTACCGCCGGCCACCTGAAGTGACACCGTTTCACCGGAAACCTTTCCACCAGCGCCTTCGCGGGTGTCCAATATTCGTGTCGGTGTGACAGTTCTGAGCGACGATGCATCACCCGATGCTGCTGATACTCCTATCAGGCCTCCACCACCGAGCGTGACTGCAACTGCAGCCCCTATTGCTGCCCATCGGGATCGAACCAAACTTCCTGAACTCATTGCTTTCCCCAATACCTCAATTGATGCCACGTGGCGCTTATCCCCCGGATTTCGGGCGATTAGCCCAGTACAGCACAACGCAAAGGCTCTAGGCGGAGAATTAACGACCTGCAATAGATATCCGCGTACTCGCTACATACCTCGGCGTAAAAACCCTCGGCCAAATTTCAAACTGTGTGTTACGTTTTAAAAAGCAGGATTACATCTGCATATTCGAAGCCAGGAGGGGACCATGTCAGAAATTTCCGAACTTAAAGAACAACTTGCGGAAATGCAGCAACGCATTAACGAATTAGAGCAGGATCAGATGGAGCAGCCTGTTCAGCGTCGAAACATGTTGAAAGCGGTTGCAGGTGTGGCTGCTGGTGCGGCAGTTGGTGGCCTTGGATTTGCGCGTTCTGCAGCGGCAGCTGATGGGGACTTTATCGAGATTGGGGACGAAGCCGGAAACACGGGTGAGTCAGCAACGTTGCTTGCGATTAACAACACCTACACAGAGGGTGCTCAAGGTGGAATCTTCGGTGTTACCGACAACAGCCTTGGCGGAGCAGCAAAGCTTTTCGATGAGGATGCAGGATTCACGGACGATTTCGCACAGGATGTCGCTGATGCGATGATCGCATCAGCGATCTCCGGAGGGGCAGCGAAACGAGTCGTCAACATTGGTGTCACTGGCGTCGGCGACCGAGGCGTGCATGCGTACGGAGTCTCTGATGGCATAAGGGCCTTCGGTGGCCTCTATGGCGGAGCCTTCCAGGGAGGCTCGGCAGGTATCGTTGCGCAACCACGTGATGAGTCCTCGGGTGTCGGTGCAAAACTCATGGGTGAGGTACCACTAAAACTCGTTGAAGGCGAAGAGGCTCTGCCAAGTGGCGATAACAATGGCCATTTCCGTTTCACTGGAGGAGAGCTCTACTTCGGTTCAGGTGCCACATGGAAAACTCTCTCGAACCCGACATTCGTGCCGGTTACACCATTCCGCGTTTACGACAGCCGCAAGGTCACGAACGGACGCTTAAATAAGGGCGAAAATGCGGTCGTTGACTGCAGTGATGCGCGCGCCGCTGACCACTCGGTTTCTACCGCCGACGCTCTACCCGCAGGTGCAACAGCTATTGCGTACAACCTCACTGCGACGGGCACCGGCGGCGCTGGCTTCCTTTCGGTGGCTCCAGGTGACGTGGCGTCAACCACCGTGTCAACCATCAACTGGTCCGCTTCGAACATCGATATTGCAAACTCGAGCATTGTCAAGGTTGACGCAAACCGTCAGGTAAAGGTGTTCTGCGATGGTTACCCTGGCGCAGCTTCAGACTTCATCATCGACGTCGTCGGTTTTTACAAGTAACCGGTGACCGATCAACCGCAAGGTCAGTCTGGTTGGCGTCTCGCCGACCAGACTGACCTTCAGTTTCTCTACCACCTTGCCGCAGCACTTGACCCTCGCTGGTGGCAAATCTCGAAGGACTTTCTGAGCCCGGAGAGTGTCATCGCCAAAGTCGGCACGTACGCCGCAGGAGCTGTTGTCATCAACGAGGGCGAACCGTGTGGATTTGCTGGGCTCCGCGGACACCAGAAAAGCGATGTCGCATTTATCGACCTCCTAGCCCTCCCAAACGAGGAGTCGGTTGAGGCAGTAACCAAATGTGCACCGCAACTCTTGCGAGCAGCATTCGAAATATCCCCTGTCCGACGTCTGTTGTACGAACGATTTCACGACGACCCACACTTCCTTGAAGACCTCGGTGACGTGTGCTCGCTTGAATACGCTTTGCCGGAGTTTGCCCTAATCGATGGTCGTTACGTTGATCGACTCTCCTACGCAATTGACAAAGCCGAGTTTATTCGGTTTGCGGCAGACCGAGGAGAAGCATGACTGACTTCACAGTGTCTGCCAGGCAGATCCCGATGGAAAGTTCGAGAATCCGCATCCGGCATGTCGAACCGAAAGATTATGAGCGGCTGTATGAGATCGAACGAGACCAGACAACGCTCCACACCTGGCGGTATCGAGGAAAGTTTCCCGACTTCAAGGACTACGAGGCAATTCTGTGGAAGC
The DNA here is from genome assembly GCA_937897105.1 of uncultured Acidimicrobiaceae bacterium. Lineage (GTDB taxonomy): Bacteria > Actinomycetota > Acidimicrobiia > Acidimicrobiales > Ilumatobacteraceae > Casp-actino5. Next base: position 3,395 of record CALCBR010000089.1, read on the forward strand.
AGACTCGGGCGATTCTTGTGGTTGAGTCGAAAAAGACCGGTGAAATTGTCGGTTACCACCACCTGCATGACGTAGATGACCGAGCGAGCCATGGATGGTTTTCGGTCTACTCAGCGCCGGACAAACGATCTACGGGCCTCGCCATGGAAGGTTACGTTCTTTTTGTTGACTGGGTGTTTGCAAACACCCCTCTTCGTTGGATTTATGCATACGTGTTTTCGCACAACTGGTCGTCGTTTGACTCAAGTGTTCGAAAAGGTCACATTCTTCATGTTGGAACGATGAAAGAGCGACTGAAGGTAGACGGAGAACTCACGGACGTGCACGTGCTTGCCGCATCTCGTGAATTATTCGAGAAATGGCCTCTCCGAATTCGGATGCATAAAGGTCATGCTCGCCGGTCCGAGCAGCAAACGTGAATCCGCTGCCGAGCCTCTTTCACTAATCCACCGCTATCGGAACGCAAAAGAGCCCGCCCTCACGGGCGGACTCTCACTCGATCTTTCGGGTTACCCCGAAGACACGTTGCTAGATGGGTCAGACAGCTTTGACGTCGACGGCCTCGGGACCTTTCCGTCCTTCGCCGACCTCGAACTCCACCTCTTGACCATCAACCAAGGTACGACGCCCTGAACCGATGATGTTTGAGAAGTGAACAAACAGGTCTTCCTGGCCGTCACGGCTGATAAACCCGAAGCCCTTCTGATCATTGAAGAACTTCACAGTGCCTTTTGGCATATCGGGGTACTCACTTTCGTAGGTCTTGGTTCTTTGGCGACCAAGATGAACCCGAGGCTAACCCACTGAATCGCGCACGACACCTCCTGCTCGAAACTGTCTGAATCGACAAGCATCGTCGTTTCCTGCGAGCATCTGCAGATGAGCGACCCCATTCTTCTCGACCAACCAAAACCGGGAGTTTCGCGAATTACGTTGAATCGCCCCGACGACATGAACACGCTGACCATCGATCTTGTCGATGCTCTTCACGATGCGCTGTCGACCCTTCACGCGGATCACGACTGCAGGGTTGTCGTGCTCACCGGAGCAGGTAGAGCGTTTTGCGCCGGCCTTGACCTCAAAGGCTACGGAACCATTCCTGGCACCGAATCGCATGGGGCGCCACAACAGGGCATGGCAGTGCAACAACACATCGCCGACATCGTTAACCGCATGCGATCGATCCGTCAACCGATTATTGCTGCGATCAACGGGGCGGCTGCCGGTGGCGGTTTTGCGTGGGCGTGCGCAAGCGACATCCGATACTGCAGTGACAACGCGAAATTTGGCACGGCGTTCATT
>CALCBR010000090.1:0-2413 GCA_937897105.1 uncultured Acidimicrobiaceae bacterium
ATGAAAACGGCGGCCGATCCCGGAAGGGAGATTGCTGCAACCTCTCCCTCGGTGATCGTGGCTGACGCTCGGGAGTAGAAGATTCCGGAGCGACCCTGGGCGGCATCGCGAGAATCAATGGAGAGATCAACTTCTTCAAAGCGGAGTTTGCTACCGACATAGGCACCGAGCCTGAGAAGATCGTCGTCCGATTGCTGGCCCTTCATCGGCCGGAACGCAACGTCATCTGAGACAGTGCCACTCGCTATCTGTTCGCCGTCAACACTGAAGCCAACATCAGGGGACTCGGAGCGCACATAGAACGCAGCGCGAGAAACCTCTACCGCATCGGCACAGAACGGGCATTTCCCAGAGCGATCATCAATTGACACGAGGTCAAGCATCGAAGAGCCACCCGACCATGTCTGCCCACCGGCATATGGGAACCTCCACGACTTTTCGGCAAGGTCAACTTGGATGGAAACCGTCAGGCCTGGCTGATTTGAGTCGTACACCCAAATCTGGGCGTAATCGTCGCTATCCCAGGTCACTTTGTAGGGGAGAAGCGCATGGCCGGCATCGTCGGTGTAAATGCCAACAGAAACGTCGAGCATTCCGTCGTCAAGTGATTGCTGAACGTAGAGAACTTTGTCAAGTAACGACGCTTGAGCCCACTTGTCTGCTTCGGCTTGCACCTCTGGAAGGAATTGTGATGCAACACCGCGCATGAGCGCATGGAGCACATCGGGGGAGTCAAGCAACGCAGACGACACAGGTTCGAGACCATCGTTGTAGCGCCCTGCAGCAAGAATTGAGAAGCCCTCACAGTGGCCCCATGACCGAGCAGCGTTGACCATCTGAGCGAATTGGGCTGCCTCGGCCGTCAATACGCAGTCAGCTCCGGTGCCAGATACACACACATCGGCAGAGTCGCCGAACAGCATTGTGATGTCTTCAGCGTTGAAGAGCTCATCGGGATAGGTGTTCGCAGTGAAGTTCGGAAACGCGAAACCGTAATCGACGGAGCTCTCCCACACGCCAGTGTCAGCTGGTGTGATCTCATCATTCAGCCCGAGATCAGCGCTACCCCCACACGACACCAGCAAGGCAGCGGTGACCGTTGCGGCAATGGTGGAACGAACACCAGAGGAACTTGACCTCATCAGCATTGGTTCGTTTCGTCAGTCAAGAGCGGAGCCGTCGGGGCGATCTTGCCATACCATCGCGGAAAGCCGGTTGCGGCCTTCGATATCGAGCTTCTTATAAATGCGTGATAACACGTTGCGGACTGTTGTTGCCGCGACGAACATCTGATCTGCGATTTCTTGATCGGAGAATCCGTCAGCGACAAGGTCGGCAAAACGGTTCTCTTTTTCTGTGAGAAGCGATCGGTCAAGCCCGCCCTGGTCGATGAGTTGCTGGCGTGCTGCCGCAACGTCTCGGGCATCGAGCATCGAGTAGCCATTCGCGGCAACTTCAACTGCCTCAATGAGGTTCTTGATGCCATCAGCCTTTTCAATAAAGGCAGCAACAGCACCAGTTTCGAAGCATTTGATCAACGCGCGAGGCGATTTCAGCGACGTCAATACAACGCAACGGGTGTCAAGACGGTTGTCACTTACCGCTTGAGCGATTTGAAGCCCTGAACCATCGCCGAGACGAAGGTCAACAATTGCGACATCGATCACTCTCTCACTCAGTTGCTGCAACGCCGAACTCACTGAGTCGGCCTCAACAATCTCAGGGCCGCCGCGAGAGTCAGATTCCCAATGGTGCCGAAGCGCAGCGCCAACCCCCATACGGACGGTCTCGTGATCGTCGACGAGAAGAATCGTCTTCCCGGCCATCGATGTTGCTGATTGTGATGGGCTCACCCGTTGGCTCCGTATGTGCAGGCTGTTGCTATGACGTTGACGCCACTCGGGCGACAACTGGATTGTAGCAGAATCTATCCTATAGGCCGCAACTGGAGGACTCCTGTTAATGGGTTGTCCTTTGAAAGCGGCGAACGGAACCTTTCCCTTCGCTCATTGCAGTCTGTTCAGATGCGACACATTTTTTCGATTACACAACGTCAGCGTCGATTTGGGCCATCCATAGCAGTCGCACCAACTGTGTGCGAGTGTCGATATTGAGCTTCGAGTACGCCGATGACAGTCCATTTCGAACCGTTGACAGTGATATGTGGCATTTCTCAGCAATTTGGGCATCGGAAAAACCGGATGCGACGAGGTCCGCTACTTCGCGTTCCCGTGGAGACAGCATGTCGAGATGGTTGAGGCCGTACTCGTGCAGACGTGCAGATGCCTCACGAACCGCGAACGCATCAAGCAGCGAACGGCCAGCAGTCACCTCGCGGATCGCGTTAATGAGCGGCTTGATATCGGCCTCTTTGGTGAGAAACGCATTCACCGCTCCGGTCTCATAAGCGGCG
>CALCBR010000091.1:0-2416 GCA_937897105.1 uncultured Acidimicrobiaceae bacterium
GTCGAGACCCTTGGCCCGGAGCTCTTCGGCATTGTTCAGCGCCGATGTGATGCCACGCCCGATCGAATCAATATCGAACGGATCGACAAGCTCTGCTGCTCCTCCTGCGACCTCCTCAGTCGCCGTGCCCTCACTGGTGACAACAGGGGTGCCTACTGCCATTGCCTCCAGCACCGGAAGACCAAACCCCTCCTCCTCGCTCGGATAGGCAAGTAGATTCGCTGCGGCATACAGCGCTCGAAGATGATCACCTCGCACATGTCCGAGGAAAACGACATGTTGAGACGACGCCTGCAGGTCGTCTGCGACGTTTCCCCAACCGGGCGGGCCGGCTACGACTAACGGCGGCACATCAGTCAGCTGCTTATGAGCCTCAATCAGTCTTCGAAGGTTCTTACGAGGCTCAAGAGTGGCGACGGAAAGAACAAATTCGGCTGGCAGTTCGTAGTGGTCTCGAACGGCCGAAATGTCATCGGCACCTACATCAACAGCGTCGACACCCCACGGAACGACATGCACTTGATCAGGGGCGAATCCGGCAGCGACGAGGTCATCGCGCACGACGGTGCTCGGGCAGGTGACCGCAGCAGCCGATCGGGAACGTTCAACCGCATTGGTGAGCACCCTCGCCCCTTGCCGGGTGAGACGGTCAGGGCGACGCAAAAAGGCAACATCGTGCAACGTCACCACATGAGGAGCATTCGATGGCGCAGGAATACCTGCAGTCGAATGGCAGACGTCAACCGGTCCCGTCGCCGACTCGACCAACGGCCATTTCAGGCGCCGCCAACTCTCATATAGCCACGGTCGGGCCAATGGCAGTGACGTCATTGGAATCGTTGGCTCGTACCCAGCCACCGGGGGCCGGCGATGACGGCCGGCGACACCGATCAGGTCGATATCTTCGCGTTGCGAGAGCTCTTGGGCGAGGCGCAACATCGATGTCGCTGTCCCCCCTGGCACGTCATGCCAGCACTGCTCCAAGGTGTAAGCGACACGCACGACGTACATCCTGCCGTACTTTGCGACTCAATTTCTGCCATGTAGCGCGGCGACGAGTTCTTCCAGCGGAGCCTGATGGTCTCGCAGCGGTGTGCACCCCGCTGAGCGCCACACGAAATTGTCGAGCACGCTGTTCATCGGTCGTGGTGCTGGTCGGGGCGGGTCGAGGTCTGCTGTTGCGATCGGAGACACCATCGACGGGTCTTTTCCGGCAGCCGAGACGATCTCTTGCACGAACTCGAACCAGCTCACCGGTCGTGCATTGGTGAGGTGATGGATACCAGACCGCCGCTCAACTGCGAGTTGTCGAAGGGCTGGGGCGAGATCAGCGGTGAACGTCGGGCACCCACGTTGGTCGTCAACAAATGACAGGTGGTTGCGCTCGTCGATCAAGCGAAGAACGGTGGCCACCATGTTTGCTCCATGCTCACCACATACCCACGAGGTACGAACAACTGCGGCATCGGGCCCCGCTTCGTGTTCGCCGGCCAATTTCGAGGCTCCGTACACCGATTGTGGGTGAGGGGTATCCCATTCGCGATAGGGCTCCGGTTGTGAGCCATCGAAGACGTAGTCGGTGCTGACGGTAACGAGATGGCTTGCTGTGAGAGACGCCGCTTCCCGCAACCACCGCACGCTCATCGCGTTGGTGAGAAATGCTCGTTGCTCATCTGATTCACAGGCGTCGACCGCTGTCCAGGCCGCACAATTGATGATTGCGTCTGGTCGAATCGATGCCACCGCACCGAGAACGTGATCACGTTGCGTCACGTCAAGTTCGGCATGCGACACCCCAATGACGTCGTCTCCTCGCTCGGAGCAGTGTGCAACCACGTCGTGCCCAAGTTGGCCACCGGCACCGGTAACGAGAAGTTTCATTTCACCATTGTTGCCGATGGCTAACGAGAAGTGCGTGCCTTCAACGGCTCCCACCAGTCTCGGCGTGACTTGTACCAGTCGACGGTCTCCGCAAGGCCGGTTTCGAAATCTCGGGTCAACTTCCAACCCAGAGCGCTGATGCGATCGATGTCAACCGAGTAGCGGCGGTCATGCCCGAGACGATCGGCTACCGGCTCGATAAATGATTCATCGCGCCCGCAGAGTTCGAGCAGACGATAGGTGATCTCTCGGTTAGTGATTTCGTTGTGCGCACCAATGTTGTACACCTCACCAATTTCGCCCTTCTCCAGCACCACTTGCACGGCACGGTTGTGGTCTTCGACATGGATCCAATCTCGAATGTTGCAACCATCACCGTAGAGCGGCACTTTGCGCCCATCGAGCAGGTTGGTGGTGAACAACGGAATGAGTTTTTCTGGGAACTGGTACGGCCCATAGTTGTTCGAGCATCGAGTCACCACCACTGGCAGCCCGTAGGTTGTCACATAACTGAGGGCGATGAGGTCGCTACCCG
>CALCBR010000092.1:0-4616 GCA_937897105.1 uncultured Acidimicrobiaceae bacterium
CAAACTTGAGCCCCCCACCTCAGTGATGTCTTTCACCATGACCGTTCCGGCCCAAGTTCCATCGGACTTCCACAGCTCTCTGCCGTGGACACCGTCGTCCGCTGCAAAAAACAGCGTGTCGCCAACACTGAAAAACTCCTGAGGATCACTGTCTCCTCCGATGCGAATGTTTTTGACCATCTCCGTACCGGCCTCAGTTCCGTCAGACTTCCAAAGCTCCTCACCGTTCACCCCGTCGTCAGCTTCAAAAAACAGCGTGTCGCCAACACTGAAAAACTCGTAAACTCCCGATCCACTCTCACCAGGTCGGATGTCTTTCACCATGGATGTGCCACTTGGGGTTCCATCTGTTGCCCAGAGTTCAAAACCGTGCACACCGTCGGTAGCTCCGAAGAACACTAGGTCACCCGCCCTCGTCTGAAACTCCGGGTACCCGCTGTCTTCTCCCGGGTTAATGTCCTTTAATAAGAAAGTGCCATCCGGTGTGCCGTCTGATGTCCAAAGCTCAGATCCGTGTTCGGGGTCCTCAGCTAGAAAGATCACGCTGTCGCCAAGGGGAGCAAGGAATTCAGGAAAGCTTCCAGCTGTACCAACATAGGAGTCTCTTACTAGGAGCGTTCCGCCCTCAGTTCCATCAGATGTCCACAGCTCGTAACCGTGCACCCCGTCATTTGCCCTAAAAAGAAGCGAACCATTGGCTACGTATATGTTGTTTGGGCGAGCCGAGTTGGTTCCCTCTCGGATGTCCTTTACGAGAACTGTTCCTGCTTCAGTTCCATCAGATTTCCACAGCTCGTAACCGGAGGCGGACCGATATGCCTCAAAGTACAAAACGTTGTCGAGCACGACGAGATCATCCGGCCGGCCATATCCGTCTGGGTCGATGTCTCGGACCATAACCGTTCCTGCTTCAGTTCCATCAGACTTCCACAACTCAACGCCATTACTTCCGTCATCTGCGGCAAAGTAGACGGCGTTTCCAAACGGAACCACCGTCTCCCACGGGCTTACACCGTTGGCCTGCGCATCAGGGTTAATGTCCCGTACAAGTTTCGTGCCTACTTCCGTACCGTTGGTTTTCCAAAGTTCAGTACCCTCGAGGTCTGTTCCCTCAGCGGTAAAAAATGCTTCGCCATTGAGAACAACAATGTTCCTTGGCCAACTAGAGCTACCGTTATTGATGTCTGAAACAAGTTGCGTTCCGATCTCAGTTCCGTCGGAAATCCAAAGTTCCTGGCCGTGAATTCCATCTGATGCTGCAAAAAGAATTTTGTCGTCTTCAAATGCAACAAGTTCACTTGGATTTGACCCTGATCCCGCCCTGATGTCTTTCACTAGCACGGTCCCCACTGCCGTGCCATCGGTTTTCCATAACTCGTAGTCCGCAGGAGTTCCTGCCGCTTCAAAAAACAACTCGCCACCCATCTCAACCAGCTGATTCGGGTATGAGCCGATTTCACCGGGCTGGATATCAACCAAAAGTTGAGTACCAAGCGTTGTTCCATCTGTCACCCAAAGTTCGGATCCGTGCACATCGTCATCAGCTCGAAAAATTAACTGGCCAGCAAGGACTTGAAGGTCAGAAACCCAACTCGATCCAGACCCGTCGTAAATATCCTTGACGAGTTGAGTTCCCGCTTCGGTGCCGTCGGTCTTCCATAGTTCCCGACCGTTCTCAGCAGTGTGAGCACGGAAAAATAGCTCATTGTTGAACACCACTCCCGCAGAGGGAACACCACCGTGCGAGCCTGGCCAGATGTCTTTCACGAGTTGTGTGCCCTCAGGAGTGCCATCGGTCCTCCAGAGTTCCTCACCGTGTTCGACATCTTCTAAGGCGAGATAAGTCACACCGTCGAGGACACCGACAACTTGCCCGGGAAAGCCCTCATCTGACTTAACGTTGATGTCGTTGGAGAGTTGCGGCTCAGCGGAGGTGGGTCCTGCGCTCACCGGAGATGACACTGAAACAACTGCTGTTACTGAACTGAGCACCACAGCGACCGTGACGCTACACAGAGTTTTCTTTCTCGACATTAGTTCGCCTTTCGCGCTGCAACCTGTCCTCTTTTTACCTTAAACGCCTTGCACCATGCGGCTGATTTACGTGCATGACCTCAGCAACTCTTACGCCTGAGGTGGACAAAGGACTTGACCGAAGGCTGCGATGCGGTGAGGGTTTTATCAAAGAGATACTCGCCGTCGTATGGAGCATCGGCTACAACCATGTCGTGACGCTGATAGAAATAGCAGTGCTATGGCTGAAATCTCGTTCGGAGCCCATCCATGCTGAAGTCCCTCGGGGTTGTCGTTTCTCAAGCAACCCGGCAATTCCGCTCGTCAGACCAAGGAAGCCCCCGTGGCCGCTTTGAACGAGCCCAGCAGGTAGCCCAACGAACAGAACGGAGGCGGCGGCGCAAAACCGTCATCATTCTCTCGCTCATCTTCATTATCCTCGTGCTGACGTTCAGTTTCCTTTTCCACGAGATCATGGCTCGGGAGGGAAGAACATTCTCATGGCCGACTGGCATCTATTGGACGATGACGACCATGACGACACTCGGATTCGGCGACATCACGTTCACCTCTGACCTCGGTCGGTTGTTTTCGGTGCTCGTTCTCGTGTCAGGCTCAGCATTCCTTCTAGTTGTGCTTCCCTTTGCGTTCATCCAGTTCGTGTTCATCCCGTGGATTAACGAACGAGAGCGCCGTCGGGCGCCACGGACCTTGCCGCAGTCAACTTCGGGACATCTCATTCTCACAGCGCTAGGACCCATTGAGCAGGATCTCATTGACCGAGCTGACAAAACCGAACTTCCGTATGTCCTCGTGGTTGAAGATGTCGATGAGGCCGGCCGTCTCCACGATGAAGGCCGGAACGTCATTGTTGGAGCGCTTGACGACCCGGGCACATATCACAACGCCCGGGTCGAGCATGCCGCCCTTGTCGTCGCAACTCAAAATGACCAGATCAACACCAACATTGCATTCACTGTTCAAGAAATCGCCCCTGACACCACAATTCTTTCGAGCGCAAATTCTCCTGCTGCTGTCGACATTCTTGAAATTGCAGGGGCTGACCATGTTGTCCAACTTGGGAACATTCTCGGGAACGCAATGGCGGCACGATCGCTTGGCCTCGGGGGCCAAAGCCACCAGATCGGAAATTTCGCTGGACTGCAGATCGCTGAGGCGGGTGTGGTCGGCACCGCCCTCGCTGATCGCACGCTTCAAGAATCTCAACTTCGATCTCTCGTTGGGGTCGGAATTATTGGCGTCTGGGATCGCGGCGACTTCTCTGTCGCAACTCGCGATACAAAACTCTGTGATTCATCAATCTTGCTGCTCGCCGGTACTGCCGACCAGCTGGCTCGGTTCGACGAGGAGTTTGCAGTGCACTCTCCTACCGACTCGAAAGCAATCATCATTGGCGGCGGCCGCGTTGGGCGCGCCGCTGCGCAATCATTCATGTCAGAAGGCATTGACGTCACCATCATTGATCGACTTGCCGAACGCCGGCGCTCAAAACCGTCGTATGTGATCGGCGATGCTGCAGACCGGTCGGTGCTTGAGGCAGCCGGCATCGAAGATGCGGGAGCGATCCTTATCACCACTCATGACGACAACGTCAACGTGTATCTCACTCGCTATTGCCGAGGCTTGCGTCCAGATGCGCGCATCGTTTCACGGTCGAACCTTGGACGAAACGTGACAACCCTGTATCGAGCCGGCGCAGATGCTGTGCTGTCATATGCGGGAACGGGCTCGGCAACCATCTGGAATCACTTCCGTGGTGATGAAACCTTGCTCGTCGCTCAGGGGCTCAACATGTTCCGCACTCCAATTCCACGAGAGCTCATCGGTTCGACTCTCGCTGATTCACACATTTATCGTCGAACGAACTGCAATGTGGTCGCCATCGAGCACAACGGCACGATTAGTGGCAACCCTGACGCTCATCAGCCGTTGCCTGTCACCGGGGAATTACTCCTGGTCGGAACTGATGCAGCCGAAGAGAAGTTTTCTGAGGTATTTCCCCATGCGCGTCGACGTCCACTTCTCACCCGTGGCCGCCGCTAAAGGACGCACCATACTGGTGCGGTGTCCACAGCAGATCGCGTAACACCCACCGCAACGCCGTGGACTACGGTGATGATCCATGCGAAAACTCTCACGATTTGCCTGGATAGTGATTGCGGTCCAGATCTTCTTTGCTGTCATCATGATCGCAGTCTTTTCAAGCGCAGAATCGTGCGTCACCTATGACAGCATTGAAGGAGTTGTTGCGGAAGTTATCTGCGAAACAGCAGACGAAATAATTGCCCTTTTCCTCTTCATGGCCGTCGGGTTGTTCTGGGCCCTGACAAATCTCGTTCTCGGGATCATCGCAGTTCGCCGCAGGAAGAAGAGAGCTAACGACTCACCGAGTTGAACGCCAGAACGGCTGGCGACTGCGATACGTTCCGCAACGCCAAAGCCATTCGGCTGGACCAAAACGAAAACGCTGCAACCACCACGGTGACCACCAGAGCTGTAGCGCCCAAATCAACAGTATCCAGATGAAAATCATTGTCCGCGTGAGGTCAAACTGCTCGGCCAACACCGCGAGAGTCAAGAGA
>CALCBR010000093.1:0-18649 GCA_937897105.1 uncultured Acidimicrobiaceae bacterium
GTTCATCCGGGGGAAATCTCGCCGATGAGAACGGTGCCAGACACGATCCCTCGACCGTCCTACGCCGATACCGGTGTGGTCGAGCACTGGGATGAGCCCCTAGTGAAAAGCCCAGACATCATCGAGCGCATGCGGCACTCAGGAAAGATTGCAGCCGAGGTTCTGCGCCTTGCCGGCGAATTTCTTGAGCCCGGCAAGACAACCGATGAGGTTGATGCCTACGTGCACGATTTATTCATCGAACGTGGGGCCTACCCGAGCACGCTTAACTACCACGGCTACCCGAAGAGTTTGTGTTCCTCGGCCAACGAAGTGATCTGTCACGGCATTCCTGATTCAAGGGTCATGCGTGATGGGGACATCATGAACCTTGATGTCACCGGGTTTGTCGGCGGCGTGCACGGCGACACCAATGCAACTTTCTGTGTTGGTGAGGTTGACGAGGCGAGCCGTGATCTCATCCGGGTGACCGAAGAATGCACCTGGCTCGGCATCGAAGCTGTCAAACCCGGCCGTCCGGTCAGCGATATCGGTCGAGCCATCGAAAACCACGCAAAAGAACATCGCTACGGAGTGGTGAAAGCGTTCATTGGTCACGGCATTGGCGAACAATTTCACACCGATATCCAGATCCTTCACTACTACGACTCTCGGTCAACTCTCGAAATGTTGCCGGGTATGACGTTCACTGTTGAGCCGATGATCACCATTGGTGATTGGCGTCACCGAATGTGGGATGACGGATGGACCGCAGTGACCGCTGACTGGCAGCGGACCGCACAGTTTGAGCACACATTGCTGGTTACCGACGACGGTGTTGAAGTGCTGACCGGAGGAGACGGAGCCGTGTCGCCAACTGCGCCGTGGAACCGGTGAGCGCTTTTCTGGTCACTCATATTCGATCGGTAGGGTACGGCATATGAAATTTGGTGCAGCCTTCGCCTTCTCGTGTGTGTTGATTCTGGCATCGTGTGGAGGAAGTGACCCCATCACGGTTTCTGATGCGTGGGCACGAAGCAGTCCGTCAGGTGTCACGATGGGGGCGGCCTACTTCGACATCACTTCCGTTGATGATGATTCGCTCGTGGCGGTATCTGTGTCGAGTGATGTTGCTGCTCGCGCCGAGATCCATGAGGTCGTGAAGGCCATGGACATGGGTGATGACGGGATGCACGACGGTGCAATGTCGATGCAAGAGATGGATGCGCTAGAACTACCAGCCGGCACGCTGGTGCAACTCGTCCCTGGGGGCTATCACATCATGCTGATTGATCTCGCCAAACCTCTCGTCGTCGGCGAAACCTTCGACGTCACCCTTGACTTCGACCAAGCCCCTGACCTCACGGTGACCGTTGAAGTGAGCGACCGTTAACTACGCCTGACGTGGCGATGGCCGATTCGCGTTCGCGATCTGCCAGAGCCCGACGAGCGCATAACCGGCAGTCGCACACGCAATGACACCAATTGCGGCGGTTCCTGCTCGATCGACCCAATAGGGCAGCGAGGTGGGTAGCAGGGCTGCATCGAGCACGTCTTTTCGTCTCAACACCCAAAGCGCAAGGAAGATGCTGCTGATGAGTTGCACTCCATTTCGTTGAATCGACGATGTGCGATTGGACACGATGGCCGACCCGCTCAACACCGTGGCCAACAATGGGAGCGCAAATGATGTGAGTTGTGGGCCCGTTCCGGGAGCCGCCCACAGATACTGAGCACCGCCGATCACGAGCCCAACCAAAGATGCCGCAACCATCAGTCTCTGAAGCGCCGCAGATGTTCGACCGATGACCCCCACGACAAGAAGTAATGCACCGGCAGCGGCGACGAGTGGGGCGAGCAAAGACGGTCTCTCAACCAGAGAACTTTCGACGCGCACAGCCACGGAAATATCGTCGATGGTGAACGGGATCGAGTCAGCAACGATCACATCGCCCGGCTTGGCATTGACTGGCGGTTGCGGTGACATGTAGTGAATGCGATGGTCATGCCATGCAAGCGTGCAGTTCGAAGCAATCTGCAACCACTCGGGGGCAGCATCGTGATCTACGACGTCTGCTCCAAAGTCTGACCCGTAACGCTCTTTGTTGTATCGCGTTGACATCGAGCGCTGGTTCTCATAGGCGGTGCAATCGGATTCGATCTTGAGGTACTCCTCTCCCTCATATCCGGGAACCTTGACGGTGGTTCCTCGTGCAACAGTCACTGAGAGAAATGAGTCGTGTCCTTCGATCGTGATCGCAACATCATCTGCAAGTGGAAGAGACTCGGGTGTGGTCACCTCAACTATCACCGATGAATAGTCGGTGGGCCCGGGTGGGTCGGCGTGAGCGAATCCGGCAGGCGTAGCAGTCAAGATTGCCCCAGCAATAACCGCCCACCAGACGCGGCGTTGCCGAAGTTTTTTGAACGTCATTCGAGAACCTGGAGTGTGAATTCACCACTGGGATGAATAGAGCAACCACCGGAGAGCGTGCCGGTGCTGGTGAATTCTTGTGAGAGTGTTTCACCTGCGCCAACGAAGAACACGCCGACGACATGTCCACGGTCATCATCGTTGATGATTCTGAGTGATTCGCCGACGCGCACCATGAGTTCCGCCGGGATGATGTTGATCGACTCACCGGCCTCGATCTTTGCACCAGCTCCAAGCGGGATGATGTACTCATAGTCGGCGTCTTCTGAATTGGCGATCGTTTGAAACTCAGGCTCATCACCGCCGGAGACAACGGCAACGACAGCAATGATTGCTCCGGCGAGAGCGATGAGCGCCAATGCGATTCCACGCTGCTTCACGACCGTCGCCCATCAAGAAGGTCGTTCAAGTCAGCAGAAATATCAGACGAAGGCACGCCGAACGGCCACGTGAGCAGGAGGGTTCCTTGGTCATCGACAACATACAGCGACGTCGAGTGTGCAACTTCGATGTCGGCGCCCACACTCTCGACAAGATAACTCGCACCAAACGGTTGAGCGGCGGCGGCTAGTTCGGACTCGTCGGTCGTACCGAGAGCGATTGCGGTCGGGATGAAACTTTTGACGTAACCGTCGAGCACGGCAAGGTCACGATCAGGATCGACCGTGACCATTGCGACCTCAACGCGAGATGCATCGTCGAGACGGCGAAGTGCGGCCGTGAGGTCTTGAAGTGTTGTTGGACAGATATCCGGGCAGTTCGTGTAGCCGAAATAGATTGCGAGCAGGTTGCCGCTGCTGGCAACGAGTTCGCGCGACGACTCCCCACCGATGACCGGAAGGCTGATCCCTTGGGACGATGGCGCGGGAGTTCTCACATATCCCGAGAACTCCCGGGTACTGCCACAGCTAGATGCAATTGCCAACACCGCACACGAGACGGCGAGCAAACGGCGCGTCATGGCAACGGCATCTCTTCGATGAACTGTGCGATGAGGTCCGCTTGTTCAGCCGTCAGACCGTTCTGCGGCATCTTGATGTTGTAGCCCGCAACGAGCTGTGCTTGAGGAAGAAGTATCGACTCAATGAGGTACTCGCGATCGGCGAGCACCGATGAACCATCGCTCAACGCAACCGTGGAGCCAGCATGGCCAGCCAACGTCGGGCCGACCCCACCACTACCGTTCGCTCCATGACATGCTGCGCAACCGTTGTTGTCGTAGAGGGTCTTTCCCTCTCGTGCGCCGTCTGGAAGAGAAAGTTCAGGCTCGGTCGAACATGCACCGACTCCGATAGCCAGTCCGATGACGGCAGTCAGCCGAACCCAGAAGATCGATCGAAGACCTCGCACACCTACAGTCAATCAACGCTTGATGGGTTCTTGCCTATAGGAGAGGCTCTTTTCCGGCGTGGCTGACCGGCGGTACGCCACCAGGCCGTAACCATTTCGGCTTCATCGCCGGTGAGCCCGAACGCTGCACACATTTCGATGCCGAATGTGTGTTGTTCGCCGTGTGCAAGTTGCGATACGACCTCTACGTTGAACCGATGTTGCGGCCAAGGCAACTCAAGAATTGAAGTGGGAGAAAGGCGCAGCGAGGTTGGTGAGAGCCCAGTACCGGCTCGTTCGTGCCAGGCGATAAGCGCAGCGATCGGCGAGTTGATGACTGCGGTAAGTGGCAGAAGGTCATCGACTTCAGTTGGGATCACCGTGGTCACCGGCACCCCAGGCAGCCATTCACCCTTTTCGTCGGCCACCGCCTCGATCGTTCTGGTTTGGGCCGCAACGAGCACCTTCGGTCGCAACATGTTGTGTGCCCATTCGTTGAATCGGCCAGTGAGTAGCGCAACATCAACTCGTGGAGCCGCAAAGAGTTGGTGGGCGAAGCGAACCGGATGCGTTCCCCAGAGGCAGATACCGGGATCAATGAGACCAGATGTCACGAGAGGTGGACCGTCGTGATGATCTGCAACCGCTGGAACGAGGGCGTAGTACTCGTCACGAAAGTTGGCGGTAGCGGTCGCTCGATCGCCGACCACCCCGGAGGTGTAGAGGGTTGGAATCGGTGGAATCCCGAGCGCAGCAGTGATCGCAGATGTCCAGGGAGCGTCACTTCCCACGACAGACGCTTTGCGGCGCTCAAAGATGAGAACCGCCACGGTCACATCAGCATCAAATTGAGGGGATGACGACCACCATGACGTCACAGGAGTCGCAAGCGACGTGACGCGGGACCTCAACTCAGCGGTATCTCGCGAGGCGAGCACTGATTGAGGCAGCACGATGGCAAGGCGGCCACCTGGTCGAAGCGCCTCTACGCCAGCGAGGCAGAATTCCATAGCGCTATTCGCATACGGGCCGCCACCTCGCTTGCTTGCACCCTTGCGAGACGTTGACACCGACAACTGTGACAGAAATGGCGGGTTTGAAATAACGAGATCAAATCCGTGCTCACCATGAAACGCAGCCCAGTCGATGTCGAGTCCATTGGCCTCAACAAATTCGATGTCGTGTGCCTCATTGCTCTCTCGTGTCTGCGGATTGACATCGCAGCCGACGAGTGCGCATCTTCGGTGCAGTCGTTGCTTCACTGCGAGGAGCAGTCGTCCATCACCGCACGAAGGGTCAAGGATTCGCATGTCGTCAGGTGTCGGCCCTATGGGCCAGCCATCGTTGGTGAGGAGATCAAGCATCTGTTCGATGAGTGCCGGAGGCGTGTACCACGAGCCAAGGCGGCGGCGCTCGTCGCTGTTCGCCACCGATTGTTGATCCGACACATTTCCAGCGTAGGGTCACTGCCGTGCCAAGTGGGTACATCGAATTCGACAGGGCCGAATGGGCCGCACTTCGTGCTGCGACGCCGTTGACGCTGGCTGAGGCCGACCTTGAACAACTGCGAGGTATCAACGAGCAGATTGATCTTGAAGAGGTCGCTGCCGTGTATCTCCCGTTGAGCCGCCTGCTCAACCTCTATGTGAGTGCGGTACAAGATCTGCACCGAGTGTCCGCAACGTTTCTCGGAGCGTACGCACCGAAGGTGCCCTATGTCATTGGAGTAGCCGGATCGGTAGCTGTCGGAAAGAGCACATTCAGTCGAATCTTGCAGGCATTGCTCTCGCGCTGGCCAGACCACCCAGCGGTTGACCTCGTGACCACCGATGGGTTCCTCTATCCGAACGCAGAACTTCAAGCCCGCGGTCTCATGGAGCGCAAAGGTTTCCCAGAAAGCTACGACACTCGTGCGCTCATCGAGTTCCTACGCAATGTGAAGAGTGGAGCAACAGCATCAGCCCCGGTGTACGACCACATCACCTATGACATTGTTTCTGACGAACGGGTTGTGGTCGACTCACCCGACATTGTCATCGTCGAAGGAATCAATGTGTTGCAGGTGGGCGGCGACGAATCAGAATTTGTCTCTGACTACTTCGATTTCTCGATTTATGTCGATGCGGATGAGCTCCATATTCAAGAGTGGTACGTCGAGCGGTTCTTAGCGTTTAGAGAGTCGGTATTCCAGCGCGAAGACAGCTTTTTCTCGCATTATGCACACCTCAGCGATGTTGAAGCAGCTGAGATGGCGAAATCAATCTGGCAACGAATTAACGGGGTGAACCTCAGCGAGAACATCATGCCGACCAGAAATCGAGCCTCGCTCGTCGTGCGAAAGGGTCGAGACCATCGCGTATCTGAGGTTCGACTTCGGCGGCTGTGATGGCTTAGGACGGATGCTCAGCGGCGAGCCATTCGACCACATCTGAGATGGAGGCAAGGGTGTCGAAGGCCCCTCTGGGGGCATCGACAACCTCATGATCCCAGGTGACGTGATACGGGATATGAAGGCCGAAGCCCCCAAGTTCGACGACGGGGAGGATGTCTGAACGAACCGAATTGCCGACCATCAGAAATGTCGATGGGTCGATACCCCACTCGTCGAGAATTGCTCGGTACGTCGACACATCTTTCTCAAGAACGATTTTGATGTGCTCGAAGAGATGATGCAGACCAGAGGTTTGAACCTTACGCGTTTGGTGAACAAGATCGCCTTTGGTGATCATCACTATCCGGTGGGTCTGAGCAACAGCATGCAGGGCGTCAGCGGCGCCATCGAGAAGTTTCACCGGGTCTCGCAGCATGTCGTGAATGTGATCAACGAGAATGCCGATGTCTCGAGAGGGGATGGTGCCCGCCGACGAGGTCACCGCTGCTTCGATCATCGAAAGGCCGAATGCTTTGACGCCGTAGCCCGATATTGCAAGGTTGCCGAGCTCGGTGGCACGAAGTGCATCTTCGAGATCGACTCCCGGTGAGGCATACGGGCTCACCGTGTCAAAAAAGAGCCGTTCTGCCTCATCGAATGCGTCTTGGCATTGCCATAAGGTGTCGTCGGCATCAAAGCCGACCACCTCGATCATGTCACCGCGCCGCATCAGCGATGAATTGCATTGAGATAGTTGTACACCGTGATCCGACTCACACCCATTGCATCGGCAAGGTCTTCGACGGCTCGTCGGAGCGTGAAGGCACCTCGCTCATCGAGGAGCCTCACGGCACGCTGTTTGTCCTCGCGTGACATGTCGGCAAGCCGCCCGCCGATTTCTGTTTCGACCGACTCGATCATGCGGTCAAGGGCACCGTGTAATTGTGGAAGCCGGACGGCTACGACAATCTCTCCGTTTGTCTCGAGAGGAATGTCTGACGGTAGTGCGGCTGCCGGTTCGACTGCAGTGGCGCCGATCGCATCGAGCAGAGGTTGAAGCGATGAGACCAGTGGGTGTTGGTCGGAGGGGTTCATGTCGTGGTATCTCCGACGACGTCAACATTGACCCGAGTGGCCCCGTGTGCAAACGCCGATTTGAGAACCGCGGCAACGACGTTGGGGATGTCTTCCTCGTCAGCGTCACAACTTGAGCCGAAGGCTCCAAACTCAGCGGTGATGCCAAGCGAGGCGAGTACCGCAATGGGTTCGGTCACATGAGCACCGGGTTGGCCCTCAACGAACGGCTCAATAGTGAAATCAATGCGTGCCACGAGCCAAGTGTACGAGAGTTACTGAGGTGCTGGAGATGCGGGTTAGCCGCCCATCACTCTTAGCAGTTCCTCAGATCGAGCAATACAGTCTCGACCCGCCGAACCAAATGCTTCATCGAGACGATGAAGGGTCTGTTTGAACGAACCGTTCCACTCCTGCTCGAAGCGTTGGCGTGCCGGGCCCTGCCATGTGGTTGATCCGATCGTGATCGACGGTCGACATCAGTTGAGCGATCACCGACATTTGCTCGTGAAGCGTTCGACCGAGTTGAGCGAGTTGCTCTGGATTAGCTCCGTACATCATTGCGTTACCTCTTTTCGATGTGAAGGGTCGCAACAGAGTGTGGAGCGGTGTTTGCTCACCGGAAATCAGTCGCTGGCGAGCGGCCAGGAGCGAACTCCCTCGGCTAAGCCCTCGATAAGACTCTCCGTGTGGGGCGTCAAGCCCCCCTCCCAGTCCCACCACATCGGTGATGAACCTCTCACTCGTGGAGGGAGTTCGATTTGAACGCCGCCATGTTTTGGAAGGTTGACAGGGTTCTTGGGGTGAAGCCCTCGAAGATGTTTGGGGATGTCATCAACGTCGTCGATGAGGTTGTACGCCGGCAGGCGTGGCTGAAGCACGGTCGTTAGGTGTTTGGCCAGCGGTCGGTTTGTGCCCCCGAGTAGTAAGGACGAGAAGAGTCCTCGCCTTCCGAAGCCGTGGATGGTGATGACGACATCAACGTGTTCAAAAAATGCGCGCATCGTGGGAGATTCATCTGGTTGAAACCGCGTTGATGGCAGATGAGGGGGGTCTCCGTCAGGATGAATGACCCCGTAGTACGACGCATTCGACTGGGCTGCTGCTTCACGAGCCACGATGTCGGTGAAGGCTTCGAGACCGCCGCCGTGAAATGCCATAAAGCCAAACGTTGACCGAAGGGTCAACTCTTCGCGAACACCGTCCATTTCGAGGAGTTCAGCGAAGGTTGTTGGAGACATCTCTACATCGTGGCAGATCGACCGGATCAATGTCGCTTGCTCCTGCGATCTCCCCAAAACTGTCGATGCCCCGTAACATCAAAGGCGTGTTGGTATGGATGGACCTCGAAATGACAGGACTCGACCACATGAGCGATGTCATCGTTGAGATTGCGACGATCATTACCGATGATGAGCTCAACATCATCGCAGAGGGCCCTGATCTGGTGATTCATCAACCAGAAGAAGTTCTCAGCAAGATGAATGAGGTCGTCACTAACATGCACACCGAGTCAGGCCTGCTCGATCAGATCACAGCATCAACGTTGAGTCTCGATGAGGCGGGACGCCTTACCCTCGACTTCATTAAAGAGCACTGTCCGGAGGCCGGAACCGTGCCACTTTGCGGCAACTCGATCGGCACTGATCGGAGATTTCTCGCTCGTTACCTGCCCGAAATCGAGAACTACCTCCACTACCGAAGTGTTGACGTGTCAAGCATCAAAGAACTTGTTCGGCGCTGGTATCCCGAGGCAAATGCACGCCGACCGTGGAAGCCAAATTCTCATCGAGCGCTCGATGACATCAAGGAGAGCGTGGCCGAACTGCAGCACTACCAGCGGGTTGTATTCCGGTCGCCAGGAGAGGTGACCAAGCTGTTTGCTGACAACCCACCGTCGTGAACAATTGACGTGGGGGTGTTTCGCAGGCGACACTCGTCAGATGCGAGCAGCAGTTGTAGAACAGTACGGAGGACCCGACGCCATCGTGGTGAAAGAGGTCGCAGACCCGACGCCTGGCCCAGACGAGATTCGCGTGGCGGTGTCGTACAGCGCCTGCAACCGCGCCGACACGTTGCAGCGTCAGGGCGCGTACCCAGACCCCGTCAAACGAGAGCACGAAATTCTCGGTCTTGAGTACGCAGGTGTCGTCGAGTCGATCGGATCTCGGGTCACTCAATGGTCGGTGGGCGATCGAGTCATGGGAATTGAGGCGGGGGCGTGCAACGCTGAACTCGTTATCACTCACGAGCGCATGGCGATGCCAGTTCCTGAGTCGGTCGCCGATGCAGAGATGGCAGGCATTCCAGAGGTCTTTATCACGGCGTGGGACGCGCTCGTGGCCCAAGGTGGCCTCACCTCTGGCTCCTGGGCTCTTGTTCATGCGGGAGCGAGTGGGGTTGGCACGGCCGCAATTCAGATCGCGAAATCGATTGGAGCGAAGATCGCAGTGACGTGTTCCGCAGGCAAAGCCGATGCATGTCGCGACCTTGGCGCAGATCTCGTGCTTGAGCGTTCGCCGGCTGACTGGCTGGCAGCACTCCAAACCGCAGTGCCCCAAGGGATGAATGTGGTACTCGATGTCATCGGAGGCGAAGAATCAGACCGGAATCTCCGAGCACTCGCCTCCCAGGGCACGGTGATGCAGGTTGGTCTCATGGGTGGGGCATCGTCATCGATTACGACGGGGCTCATTCTCGCAAAGCGCGCAACATGGATTGGCACCACCCTTCGTAACCGGCCTATCGAACAGAAAGTGTTGGCCGTTCAGGGCTTCGCTTCCCAGATGCTGCCGAGGTTCGACTCCGGTGATTTGCGACCTGTGATCGATACGACGTTTTCGTTAGATGACATCGCAGATGCGCATCGGCATATGGAAGCTGACAAAAATGTCGGAAAAATTCTGCTGAAAATCTGAAAATATGTGAGATGTTGCAATGTTCGCGCTCTTGAAGAGCATGAGCATTCAACTTGACATTCCAGAATTCCCAGTAACTCCGCCGTTGCCGCTCGACCGGGCGCGTTGTTCAGATGGAGAAGGTGGGCTTGCCCATCTGTTCTTTTCAGATCATGCCCATGAGCTGGCACGAGCAAAGGCGATCTGCAGTCGATGTCGGCTTGCCGACGACTGTTTAGAGGGAGCTCTGCAACGTGGTGAGTATTACGGCGTGTGGGGCGGGCAACTTCTCATGGAAGGCGTGATCGTCGAAGACCGCCCTCGGCGGGGACGGCCACCAAAAGAACAGCGAGAGATGCTTGTTGTTGATGAGGTGCCCGTGCCGCCGCACCTCGTTGCCTAATAGCCTGCAAGGGTGAACCGAAATGTTCGTCTGCGACTCTTTGCGGTGGCCATGGGCCTTGTGATGGTTGGTCTTATCGCAGTCGGGGCGCCAGAGGTGCGTGATGCCATTGTCAACGACAGAACTGACGCGGTTTTGTCAAACCCGGGTGAGTATCAGTTGTCAGAGGAAGGCGAAGTTGCAACGCGCTCGGTATTTCCGTCGGCGGAAGTTATTGATGTGAACGGAGCGACGGTCGATTCTGCGGAGTTCATTGGCGCGCCGATGGTGGTCAATCTGTGGTTCGCAGCGTGTCCTCCCTGTCAGCGTGAGATGCCGGACTTCGCAGCAGTTCATGAGCGTGTTGGCGACGAGGTCAGGTTTGTGGGAATTAATCCCATCGACTCCGCATCAGCGATGACCGACTTTGCCGATCGGATGGGTGTGAAGTACGAGCTCTATCGTGACCCACTTGCAGAACTCACTGACGCGTTAGGAACACTCGGGTTTCCGTACACCGTGTTTGTCGATGCTGATGGTGTCATTGTTGGAGATGCGGGCGTTCTCACCGAAGATGAACTCGTCGGGTTCATCACTACATATTTCGATATCGAAGGAGGATCGGACACATGACGCTTTCGTTTCTTCGGGGGCTCGTTGCTGCGGTGAATCCTTGTGGGTTCGTCCTGCTACCGACGTACCTCATGTTTTTCCTTGGTGCAGACACATCTGAGGCGGCATCTGGTCTCGGGGTTCGTCGAGCCAGTATCCGACGAGCACTCACCGTGAGCTCGGCACTCACCGCAGGGTTCATGACCGTTTTCATCATCGTTGGCATCGTCACCTACAACTTCACATCGTGGATCCAGCAAAATGCTCGATACGCAACGATCGTGATCGCGGTAGGCCTGATTGGTCTCGGAATTGCGATGCTCAGCGGGCGCTCTGTAGGGCTTGCCTTGCCGCGACTCGACGTCGGCGGGCGTGATCGGGGTCTTCGATCAATGTTCCTCTTTGGCGTGGCATACGCAGTTGCCTCATTGGGGTGCACGATCGGTCTTTTCTTACCGACACTGATCGCAGTTCGAAATGACGGATTTGTCGGGGCGATCGGCAACGTTGCCGCCTATGCAGCCGGCATGGGGCTACTGATCACGGCACTCACGGTGTCGCTCGCAGTCGCAAAAATCGGCCTCCTTGGGGTGCTGCGTCGAGGGATGCACCGCGTCGAGCAGATTGCTGGTGGATTCGTTTTGTTGTCGGGGATCTACCTTGCGTATTACTTCTGGATGGTTGACATCAATAACCAAAGCGACCCGATCACCGTTGCCGTCGAGAACTTTCAGCGCAGGGTCATCACCGGTCTTAACAACAACTGGCAACTTGTCGCCATCGTTCTTGGAGGCATCGTTGTTGTTTCTGGAATGTATGTGCGAAGTGGTCGAGAGGCGCGACAGAAAGTTGATGTCGAGTCGGGGAGCTGACCTCGGTAGAAACTTTGTGAGCGAGGTACGGTCGACGTATGGCTAGCGACTCACCAACTTCGACCACACCTCAAGAGCAACCCGAACGCCTTCTCGCTGCTGATATTCCTGTTCGGCCTGCTGCCACGGTGATGTTGGTGCGCGACGGCGATGAGGGACCAGAAGTCTTCATGTTGCGTCGCACCCTGTCAGCGGCATTCGCAGGTGGTCAATATGTGTTCCCTGGTGGCAAAGTTGACGGCACCGACCATGCCGATGAACTCGAGGCGATTTGCGACGGTCTTGATGATGCCGAAGCCTCAGCCCGCCTAGGTGTTGAAAGCGGCGGCCTTGCATGGCTCGTCGCAGCGATACGGGAAAGCTTCGAAGAAGCAGGAGTATTGCTTGCCCGACGAGCCGATGAGACGGAAATGATTCGATTTGAGGGCGACATCGTTGCTCCGATGAGTGAATCCCGTGAAGCCATCTACAACGGGACAGAGTCGTTGTCTGAGCTTTGTGCCCGTCTCGACCTCCGTCTGGTGACCGATGCGATCGGTTTTGTGAGTCATTGGATTACTCCGTTAGGAGAGGCTCGGCGCTTCGACACTCGGTTCCTTCTTGCTCGTGCTCCTGAAGTGCAAGAACCATTGCACGATGGTGGGGAGACGATCGACAGTTTGTGGGTACGGCCACAAGATGCGTTACAGCGTTGGAAAGCCGGAGAGTTGCAGATGTTTCCGCCGACGGTTGCCAACCTCGAATGGTTAAGCAACTTCGCGACCGCCGATGACGCACTTGCTGGAGGAGAGGCAATGGGGCTTCCCGAGACGATCCTCCCTCGAATGAAAAGCGACGCAGAGGGAAACGTTGTTGGAATCGCGGTTCCAGGAGATGCCGACTACGACTCGGTGCCGCCGCCAGAATTCGTATTTGCCAGATTCCGCTGATCTTCAGCCGCAAAAGCATCGTCGAACGCAGCAAGAATCTTCGTTGCGCACCCGTCGAGTTCATCGGCCACAGCAACCGGTGGCGCAACATCGGTCACGATGCGATCGACAATGGATTGCATCGACGCAGCAGCGGCTCCCGTGCCGCTGAGAATGGCAGGCTCACCGCTGTCTCCGCCTGCTGACACCGATGTTTCGATGGGGATCGACCCGAGGAGTGGTACATCGACCGCCTCGGCGAGCGCCTGACCGCCGCCTTGCCCGAACACGGGATGGAAGTCGCCGTGCTCGCAGATGAAGCCACTCATATTTTCGATCACTCCGAGCACCGGGAGGAATGACCGTTGCGCCATATCTGCTGCTCGTTGCGCCACTCGTTGAGCCGCAGTTGCAGGAGTCGTTACTACGAGAAGTGATGTCCGTGGTAAAAGTCGGGCGAGACCCATCTGCACATCACCGGTGCCGGGAGGCATATCGATGAGGAGGTAATCGAGATCTCCCCACGCAACGTCTCGAAGAAATTGTTCGACCGCTTTGGTCAACATCAAACCACGCCACATGAGAGCGGTTGACTCTTCAACCAAGAAACCGGTGGAGACAACCTCAAGCACCCCTTCACCGATCGTTTTTCGGTTAGGAATGATTTGTGGGCGTCCGTCGACTTCATGTGCATCGAGTCGGTCGCTCATTCCCAGAAGGCGAGGGACTGAGAAGCCCCAGATATCCGCATCGAGGACACCGACGGTGAACCCCTTTTCCGCAAGACCGGCGGCAAGATTGACAGTGATGGAGCTCTTGCCGACCCCGCCTTTACCGCTTGAAATCGCGAGCACCTGACAGCGTTGGCCGATTGCGGTTTCCGGCGCCCGGTCGCGAGCGGCTGCCCTCGCTGTCGACATTGCTGCAGAGCGTTCGTCGGAGTCCATTTCTGACCATTCGAGGCGCACTTTCGTGACGCCGGGATGAACGAGAAGGCGTTGCTCCACCATCTTTTTGATCTCGGCCCTCATTGGGCAACCCGAAATGGTGAGACGAACTTCGACAACCACTGCGCCGTCTGGAGAAATTTCGGTACGTGGAATCATGCCGAGAGAAACGACATCACTGCCAAGCTCGGGGTCAATGACCGTTGACAGTACGTCAGTAACTTCCTCAACGGTTGGGGGAGCCGTTCGTTCTGCCGACATACGGTCAGATTATCTATGAGTGGCGTTCAGGTCACGTTGGCATATAGGATTTCCGAAGGTTTAGGAGGTTTCCATGATCACGCTCACCGACACAGCAGCATCAAAAGTTCGCGATCTTCTCGATAGCGAGGGCGCAGAAGAACTGGCATTGCGAGTGGCCGTTCGTCCCGGTGGATGCAGCGGATTCTCGTATGAAATGTTTTTTGACGGCGACATTGCATCAGACGATGAGCAGGCAATGTTTGGTCAAGACCTTCGTGAAGTAAAAGTTGTGGTTGACCCGGCATCGGCTCAGCTGCTCGTTGGCGCCACACTCGACTACAAAGACGGCCTCGACCAATCAGGATTCGCAATAACGAATCCGAACGCGAGCCGTACCTGCGGTTGCGGGCAGAGCTTCTCCTGACAGCCGCATCGCCCCGAAAAAAAACTGTAGCGCTGGCCGTGGTCGCCGGCCTCGCGTTGTTTTCAGCTGGAATTCCGCTCTATCTCTCATCGATCGAACAAGATTTAGAGAGTCGTACCCTCGAGCGAGCCCGACAACTTGAGCCGTTGGTTAATGGCGTCAGTTTCGCTGGTCAAGACGGCACCATCTTTTGTTCATCACCCGTTGAATA
Source organism: uncultured Acidimicrobiaceae bacterium (assembly GCA_937897105.1). Classification (GTDB taxonomy): domain Bacteria; phylum Actinomycetota; class Acidimicrobiia; order Acidimicrobiales; family Ilumatobacteraceae; genus Casp-actino5. The sequence goes on from CALCBR010000093.1 coordinate 14,684, forward strand.
TCCCGCACAACTCCTTCGCGGTCTGAGCGCTCTTGACGGCGTGCATTCTGTAGTCGCCGATAGATCATGTCGTGTGTTGCGAGCACCGACCGTCGACGGCTCCAGCACCGCCACAATTCCTTCGACCACCGAAACACCACAGCCAACGACCACCTTGGGCTCGATCGTGAGAGAGACCACGACGACAGAGGCATTGCCCGTCAGCAATGATGAGTTACTTCTCTCCGTCCTCGAAAGTGATCCTGAATTGACGACGATGGCGCGGCTTGCGCTTACCGCCGGGCTCGAAAGTTGGCTTGGTGATGTCGTGATCGTTCTCGCACCGGTTGACGGTGCATTCGACGAGTTTGGAGCCGATCTCCTCGCAGAGATTGAAACCGATGTGGCTTCAACTATTGCGCTCGTTGACATGCACGTACTCGAATCGGTGGACTCGCCACGTATTGATACCGCAGACGACGTGACGACGATCGATGGTTACGCGCAGGTCATTGAAGTACTCGATGTTGGGGATCGCCAAGTGTGGTTGCTCGATTCGGTGTTGCAGGCAGATGGGACCGGGGTCCTTCCACTCCTCGAAATCGAGCTCACCAACAGCACCTTGCAAATCGCAGGCTCACATGTGAGCGAGGAGGTTCTTGATGCGGTGACATCGATCGCCGAAGAATCTGGCCGAACCGTCGAACGCAGATTCGGGTCGACGAGCGACAACACCATGCTCGACGAGGCACAAGTGATCTCGTTGAACGCCATCGAACGGTTGTTGCGAGCAATGATTGGCTCACTTGAGACCGGCGTCTTGACGGTTGCGGACACCGGGACCAGCCTTGCTGGGTCGTATCTCGATGAGAATCGAGCGGCATCGCTGACCGCGGTCGCTCAGTCGGTCGGGGCAGAGGTTTCGCTTGCGCCACCTGCGCCCCTCGGTTCAGCCGAAATTGATGCCCTCAACGACTACATTGTTGAACTCCTCATCGGTAAGCCAGTCAGCTTTATTTCAGGAAGCGCCGAATTTGTGTGGGGAAGTGACGGCGTGCTTGATGAGATTGCACAGTTGCTTGTTGATGTTCCTGGCATTTCAGTCGTGGTTCGAGGCCATACCGATAGCGACGGGGTTCCCGAATCGAATGTACAACTCAGTACCGATCGCGCGGCAGCGGTCGCGGAGGCACTCATCGACGGAGGACTTGAGCGTTTGTCGGTGAGTTGGGAAGGCGTCGGATCCGCTGAACCGGTCATCATTGAAGGTGTTGAAGACAAAGAGCTGAGTCGGCGAGTCGAAATTATTGTGTTGGCCGCGTGAGAAACCTTGCTGCAGGGACAACTTCTGGAAAGATGATCACTCGATGCCGTACACGTTGACGATGGGACTTATCTGGTTTGCGCTTGCTGCGATGATCGGTCTTGTCGTTGGCTGGGTTCTGCGAAGTGCCGCAGCGAGCCGCCAAGTTGCTCGTGGCCGCAGGCAGGTGCAGAAAGAACTGGCATTAGAAATTGATGACCTGCGGGAGCGTGCCACGACACTGGGTAGAGCGGCTGAAGAGCGCGACCGTCTACAGGCCGAACTCGAGTCGTTGAAAGAGCTGCATCTGGCGTTGGAGGGCGCTCCTTTTGGCGAGGTCACTACAGATAGCGACGATGCAGTTTCCGAAAACGATGGGGGATCCGACAAAGCCAGTGCAACGGCAACGCCATCGCTTCCCGATGTTGCCCTCGGCTCATCGGTGCTCGGTCGTCGCATCGTGCAAGACGACCTCAAAGCAATTGTTGGCATTGGGCCTGCGATTGAACGGCTGTGTCATGGTGTGGGAATTCGCACCTGGTGGGATCTCGCCCGCGCGGAGAATGACACCTTGACATCGATGCTCGCAGATGCTGGCCCTCGTTTCGGACGGCACGATCCATCGACCTGGTCTGAGCAGGCAAAGCGCTTCGCTGAAGGCCGTTGGGACGAGGCACGCGCATTCGAAGCGACGATCGGCGAACCACAAAAGCGGTAAGTCACAGTGGCACTCCGCAACCTAAGGTGTAGCCATGGCTACACCAATCGGACCGTATTCACCTTCTGTTCGAGCAGGAGATTTCATCATCGTCTCGGGTCAATTAGGTGTCGTTGACGGTGCTCTTGTCGACGGCGTGACGGCGCAGACCACACAAGCCGTCGCCAACCTTGCCGATCGATTGGCGGAATATGGTGCAGATCTCAGCGCGATTTCGAAGACCATGTGTTTTCTCACCGACATGTCGACCTTTGGCGAGTTCAACGATGCCTATGTCGCTGCATTCGGCGATCATCGCCCAGCGCGATCAACTATCGGAGTTGCAGCGCTTCCTCTGAATGGCGCGGTCGAAATCGAGGCTTGGGCCTATTTCCCTGAGCGCTAGCCGCTTGGGTGCTGAGGCTGTTGTTTCGGCCCCAGCGAACTACACTGAAATCTATGGCAGGCGCAATTGCGATCATCGTGGTTCTTGCGATTTTCCCCGTCCTCATCGCGATGAGCGGAGGCGTAGCAAGCGCGATTCTCGGTGCTGTGCTGCAACGCGACGGTGAGCGTCGCTTCGAAGGCAGCGAACTGCTCGATATCGACGACTGAGCGGCCCAACTCCCGGCTGATCTTTGTGACGCAATAAGAGTCTCGTTTGTTGATCTTGTACTGATTAGCGTTACCGCATGGCAGATCTCGTCATTCTCAACGCCCGACTGGTGGCAACGATGGATGATCAACGTCGCGAACTTCCCGGCGGCTGGGTGTCGGTGACAGGTGGGCTCATAGACGGCGTAGGTAGCGGTGAGCCACCGTCAGCGCCGACAACGATCGATGCGTCGGGTTGTCTCGTCACACCCGGTCTCATCAACACGCACCATCACCTTTACCAGAACCTGACACGGGCGTATTCAGAGATGACTGACAAACCACTGTTCGGTTGGTTGCAGTCGCTGTACCCACTTTGGAAGGCCCTCGACGAAGAAAGTATCTACCTGTCGGCGTGGATTGGACTCGGAGAACTCGCGTTATCCGGGTGCACCGCCTCAACCGATCATCTCTACGTGCATCCTCGTGGGTCAGGCGATCTGCTTGCTGCAGAAATTTCCGCCGCTACCGACATTGGAGTTCGTTTTCATCCGACCCGGGGTTCGATGTCACTATCGGAAAAAGATGGCGGGTTGCCACCTGACGATGTGGTCGAAGATGACGATGACATTTTGGCTGCCTGCGAAGAAGCGGTGAACCGACATCACGACCGGTCGTGGGGTTCGATGACACAGGTTGCGCTTGCTCCGTGCTCACCATTTAGCGTCACCGAAGAACTACTCGTTCGCACGGCCGAACTCGCGGAACGCCTAGAGGTTCGCCTCCACACTCACTTCGCCGAAAATTCTGAAGACGATGAGTTCAGCGTTGCTCGCTTTGGCTGTCGTCCGACCGAATATTTGGAGCGCACCGGTTGGGCAAGCACACGAAGTTGGGTTGCCCATTGCGTCATGCCGAAAGGTGATGAGATCAACCGACTTGGCGCTGCCGGAGTTGGCGTTGCGCACTGCCCAAGTTCCAACCTGATTTTGTCGTCGGGTATCGCTCCGGTGACGTCGCTTCGTGCTGCAGGATGCCCGGTCGGACTTGGAGTTGATGGTTCTTCATCGGCAGATTCAGCATCGATGTGGTTAGAGGCTCGCCAAGCCCTACTGCTCGCAAAACTCAACGACGGGGCAGATGCAATGACGGCGCGCACCGCGCTGGAGATGGCGACGCGTGGCGGCGCTGCCTGCCTCGGTCGTACCGGCGAATTGGGAACCCTCACCGTCGGTGCTGCAGCTGACATCGCCGTCTGGGATCAAACGGGAATTGCTTACGCCGGCGCAGTATCTGATCCGATTGAGGCATGGTTGCGATGCGGGCCAACCGGTGTTCGAAACACCATTATCAATGGCAAAGAGGTCGTGAGAGATGGACTTCTCGTATCGGC
>CALCBR010000094.1:0-36259 GCA_937897105.1 uncultured Acidimicrobiaceae bacterium
CAATTGGTGTGCCGCATACGTGCCGGACACCGAGGTCGAATATCCACTTGCACCTTGTGTTGTCGGCGACAGGGTGACGGCTGTCCAAAACGGCCTCGCCGCGGCCGGATTCAACGTCGATACCGATGGATATTTTGGGCCGGGCACGATGCGCACCGTCATGCGCTATCAACAACTTCAAGGTCTCGATATCACCGGAATTGTCTCTGAAGAGCTCGCCCTTCAACTCACTGCCGATAACGGCGGTGATGGCGAGTGAACCAACGCTGGTAACTCTCAGTACGCTGTCACCCACATGCGGGCGTGGCGGAATTGGCAGACGCGCAGGATTTAGGTTCCTGTTCTTCGGAGTGTGGGTTCAAGTCCCACCGCCCGTACTACCTCAGCGGTCGTGTGGTCACAGTTGAGAAGCACATCTCGTCGTCTGAACCGTATGACCACAGCACATAGGCGGGCTCAAGATTTGGGTCGCGTCGTGAACGTTCCCACGTGCATTCGAAACGGAGTACATCACCGGTTTGCAACTCGATCGTCTCAACCGGTCGATATGAGTACTGCCAGTCGTAGTCCCAATCTGGGATATCCAGCAAGATCATTTCTCGGTCGGTGTCAGGGTTAAGCGTCATTCGATACTGGGCCCCGAGGTCGTGCATGTGTCCGAGCACCGACACAATCTCACCGGGTTCTTGAACAACTCGGTCGCATGAACTCCGCGCCACACCATCGGTCATATGAGCGAATACGGCCGGCGTCACGCCGCAGATCCAATTGATGCCGTCTGCGGGCAACTCTCCGTACTCTTCGCGCATGGCCTCCGCAACCACCTCCCGATCGCAAAGCGGCCCCTCTTCATCGGTTGAACACGGGATTTCCGCCGGGGTGAGATAGCGATTAATTGAAATCGGTTCGAGATCTGATGTCGCCGGCTCGATGTCAATCTCTAGCCATGACGCATCAGGGTCAACTGCGATTTCGTAGTGATAGTGAACTTGGATGACGAAGAAGTCTCCGGGTTCGATCGTGAGACCGGTTCCCTCTGGATACTCGAGTGGCAATTGCCCAGGGGCCCATCCGACGAGAAATGTATCTTCGGCAAGACCGGTACCGCCGTAACATTCCCATCCACTACCGGGGTCGTCAAGGTCTCGCTGTTGAGCGGCCTCTGCTTGTGAAGCAGGCACCAGATAACCGATTGCGTGGTGCACAACCTCAGTCTGATCGGGCATGAACTGCAGACTTCGGAGCCACGACGTGCGCTCAATCTCGGGGTAGTACACGAGGCATCGGTAATCATCGAATCGGCCGCTCTCGTTGTCGTACGGCTCAGTCGGCGGCACCACAAGGTCAGGGTCTTCAATTCTGACGCTTCTGCCTCCGATTACGGGTGTCGTCGGATCGACGTCAAGAACTGCCCCGTTATCAATCCATTCGATAATCGGCGCAAGAGCCTCCTCCTCGATTGCGAACGAGTTCTTATAGGCGACGCCGAGATTGCTCGCAGGCCACGGAGGCATGTAGCCCGACAGTAACGCTGCCCTAATGAACTGAGCATTTTCTGAGACGTCTCGAGCTTGGGAAAGGTTCCAGTGGACCGATCCCGGTCCGCCGGGATTGTGACAACTCCCGCAGTTATTGCTCATTACCGGAGCGACAGCCGAGGAGAATGTCGCCTCCACCACAACATCGTCGCTGTCGGTGTCATCGGTCTCGGTGTCGTCAGTTAGAGCGTCACTTTCAGATGTCAGCGGAGGGCTCGTCGTCGTGGATGTCTCCGAGTCAGCTTGAGAGCTCGCCGGTGCATTCGTCGTTGTCGAGCCGCTCTCTTCTGCTTCTGGGGTTGACGGTGAGGTTTCTTCGACATCTTCAGCGACGGTCGTCACTGATGGAGCATCGACGGCAACCGGTTCGGTCTGAGACGCTGAACACCCAGCGATCGTAACCGCTACAAACGCAACGACTGCTCGCTGAGCAATGTTCGACGTCACTGAACAGTGACTGTCGTCAGAGACGCTCGATGATGGTGACGTTTGCTTGGCCGCCACCCTCACACATCGTCTGGAGGCCATATCGGCCGTTGGTGCGCTCGAGTTCGTTGAGCAGCGTCACCATCAGACGGGCACCGGTTGCACCAAGAGGGTGACCGAGAGCGATTGCGCCACCACTCGGGTTGACCTTTGCAGGGTCGGCACCAATTTCTTTCAACCATGCCATTGGTACTGGGGCGAATGCCTCGTTGATTTCGACGACATCGATGTCGTCAATGCTCAATCCGGTGCGCTCGAGTGCGCGGCGTGTCGCGGGAATCGGAGCCGACAGCATCATGATCGGATCATCTGCGAGCACCGTCATGTGGTGGATACGAGCCCGAGGTGTCAGCCCGTGGCGTTCAACTGCCTCTTCGCTTGCAACCAGCAGCGCGGCTGAGCCATCAGAGATCTGGCTCGCTACTGCGGCGGTGATGCGACCGCCCTCACGCAATGTTGCGAGTGACTGCATTTTCTCGATATTTGGTTCACGTGGACCCTCGTCGTAATCGAGGCCATTGAGCGGAACGATCTCGTTATCAAAACGCCCCTCTTCACGTGCCCGAATTGCACGTTCGTGTGATTCAACGGCGAAGGCTTCCATCTCTTCCCGAGTGAGATTCCAGTGCTCTGCCATGAGTTCTGCCCCATGGAACTGGCTCACCTCGGTGCCGCCGAACCGTGAGTGCCAACCCTCTGCTCCGGTGAAGGGGTCGAATTCAGGGTCATCTTTGCCGGCCTGTGCTCCTGCGGTGATGGGCACCATCGACATGTTCTCAACGCCGCCCGCAACGACGATGTCCATCGTTCCTGACATGACGGCCTGAGCTCCGAACTGCACAGCTTGTTGGGCTGAACCGCATTGGCGGTCGATGGTGACACCGGGAACATGCATCGGGAGCCCGGCGGTCAGCCACGATGTACGAGCAATACAACCGGATTGTTCCCAGATTGAGTTCACGTTGCCGAACACCACATCGTCAACCGCTTCTGGATCAACGCCAGAGCGTTCAACAAGATGCTTAATCGAGTGTGCGCCGAGATCTGCGGGGTGAACGGTAGAAAGGGCTCCTCCACGTCGGCCGACGGGCGAGCGAACTGCGTCAACGATGAATGCTTCAGTCATACAGGTCACGGTACATCGGTGACCGCCTCCCGACATCATCCGACAGTATCGATTCGTGGCAGGCTCTCTTAATGCACATCGACGCAATTCCAACGCCTGCTGCGGTCGTTGATGCCTCGGCACTGTCGCGGAACCTGCAATCGATGGCAGCACGGCTTCCGGGCTCATCATTGCGGCCACACGTGAAGGCGCATAAATGCACTGCGCTCGCTGCACAACAAGTTGCACACGGGCATCATTCCTTCACCTGCGCAACGCCTCGAGAGGTCATTGGGATGATCGGCGCTGGGGTCGGGGACGATCTCTTGCTTGCGAACTCTGTGCTGGACGTTGATCGCCTCACCGCGGTGGCGACTGCAGCGGAATCTGCTGGTGTGATTGCACGAGTTGCAGTTGACTCGGTTGAAACCATCGAAGCGGCTCATCTTGCCGGTATTCGAGACGTCATCATTGATGTTGACGTCGGAATGCCGCGCTGTGGGGCACGACCCGACCAGGCTGGCAAACTCGCTGACGTCGCACGGCAACGCGGACTTTCGGTGTCGGGCGTGATGGGATATGAGGGGCACCTACAAATGGTGAACGACCGGAGTGAGGCGAAGGAACGAGTCGCAGAAGCGATGGCCTTACTTCGAGCAGCCCATGATGATGTCGGCGGTGACATCGTGTCGACCGGGGGAACCGGCACTCACGATCTCCATGTCATCGGTCTCGACCACCCCACCGGGGTGACCGATGTTCAGGCGGGCTCGTATGTGATGGTCGACACCCAGTACACAACGCTCAACCAAGGATTTGAGCAAGCACTCACCATCGTCGGGACGGTGATTGCACATCACGGCTCGCGATATGTCATCGATGTTGGTCTCAAGGCACTCGGAATGGACCATGGCGACCCGAGCATCGATGGTTGCAAGATCTGGTTCTGTTCAGATGAACACACCACGTTCAGTAGTTCTGAGCGCACATTTCACGTCGGTGACCGGGTGCATGTGCGCCCCGCTCATGTTGACCCAACGATTGCTCGCCACGAAGAACTCTGGATTGTCAACAATGGCGAGGTCATCGATCGTTGGCCGATCGACCTGCGCCACTGGTGACTTCACCCCTCGGTCGACGAATGAAGCGCTAACGCCCCGGCAAGGGCAGAAAACGCTCGCGCCCGATGAGACATCACGTTCTTCTCATCTGCCGACATTTGAGCGAATGACCGCCCATCGCCATCATCTGGGATAAAGATCGAGTCGTAACCAAAACCGGCATCGCCCATTTCAGCCTCGGCGATGTGACCCTCGCAGACACCTTCGACAACGATCTCGTCACCGTTCGGCCACACCACCATGACGACGGTTCTGAAACGTGCGGTTCGGAGGTGCTGCTCAACACCGCTCATGTCGTCGAGCAATTTGCAACGGTTGTCAGCGTAGGTTGCATTCTCACCAGCGAATCGAGCCGCATAGATTCCAGGAGCACCACCGAGGGCGTCAACCTCAAGCCCGGTGTCATCAGCAACAGCTGCGAGACCACTCGCATCACATACCGCGACGGCCTTGAGCCGAGCATTTCCGGTGAGCGAGTCAGCGTCTTCAATCACTTCCCCAAGTGATGTTGGCCGTGGCTCCATCTCGGCAATACCGGTCAGCAACTGTTCTATTTCAGCAACCTTGTCAGGGTTCGCTGAGGCGCAGACGAGCCGAAGTTGACAAGCTGTCATGAACGAGGTGGCGGCGGCGACGAAATGAGTTCGTCTTGCAGATCAGCAATCGAGGCGAGCCCGGATTCTGCGAGCACGAGCATTGAGTCGAGTTCGCTGCGAGTGAACGCCATTCCTTCTGCGGTGCCCTGCACCTCAACAAATCGAGCTTGGCCACCGACGCCGGCGGGGCGAAGCATCACAACGTTCATATCGACTTCGGCCCGAGAATCTTCGACGTACGGAAGGTCGAGTACGGGCACCCCGTCAACAATGCCAACCGAGATTGCTGCACACGTGGAGTGCAACGGATGTGACGCGATGAGACCTTGCTGCACTCGTCGAGTGAGCGCATCGTGAAGGGCCAAATATCCCCCGCAGATCGACGCTGTTCGCGTTCCTCCGTCGGCTTGAATCACATCACAGTCGACAACCACTTGGCGTTCGCCGAGCAACGACATATCGCACGCGGCCCGAAGTGCTCGTGCGATGAGCCGCTGGATTTCGACCGTGCGTCCAGACTGCTTTCCTTTTGCCGCTTCGCGATCAACACGCTCTGGCGACGACCCGGGAAGCATCGAATATTCAGCGGTGACCCATCCTGTTCCTCGCCCTTTCATCCACCGAGGGACGTCCTCATCGATTGATGCGGTACAGAGCACCTTCGTGCGTCCGACGGTTACAAGACACGAACCGTCTGACATTTCAGTGAAATCACGTTCGAATGTGATTGGACGTAGTTCGTCTGACGATCGGCCATCAGGTCGCGACATTGATTCTCTTCCTCTCGAGTAGTCGTGCCCCTTCAGGCTACGTGCTCAACGCTCCCAGTGTTCTGCTGCGACGAGGTCTGCGCCGAACAATGCTGATCCAAGGTCACGAAACGTGTCGACATCACCGCTCGACAGAAACCGACGGGTTCCGACCGCACCGGGTTCGCGAAGAAGGAGCAGTTCGCGCAGTCGTTCACTTACCTCGAACGCAGTTTCATCTGCTGACGACACAAGCACCACGTCTGGGCCCATGACCTCGCCAATCGTCCTCGCAAGGAACGGGTAGTGGGTGCAGCCCAACAGCAATGTGTCGACCTTGGCTTCAGTCAATGGAGCCAGTAAGCGCTCGGCAAGCACCATGACTTCATCGCCACTCAATTGACCACGTTCAACGAACTCAACAAAACCTGGACAGGCCGCGCTCGACAGTTCAATGCCAACATCGGTCTGTTGTGCCGCCCGTTCAACCGCCTGCACGTACGCCCCTGAGGAAATCGTGCCGACGGTTCCGATCACTCCGACTCGGCCGGCTCGGGAGGCTCGAACAACAGCAGAAGCTCCAGGTGTGACGACATCAAAGATGGGCACGTCGAGCTCGTTTCGCAAGTCGTCGAGTCCGGCCGCAGTTGCAGTGTTGCAGGCAACAATGATGGCTTTCACGTTGAAATCATCGACGAGAGAGTGAGCGAGCTCACTGGCATATCCGCGTACATCATCGAGTGGCTTTGACCCGTAGGGGTACCGACCGGTGTCGCCGATGTAGACATAGTCCTCAGCCGGAAGGAGATCGATGAGAGCTCGAGCAACGGTGAGACCCCCAAAACCCGAGTCGAAGATCCCGATTGGCTGGTCCACGGACGTAACGCTACTGACGACTTGCTTCTGAATGTGGTCAAGCTCGGCCCAGCCACTCACCGCCACCCTCAAGCGGAAACGAAGCCACGCCAAACGAATTCAATGGCTGGCTTCGAAGACTCTAGAAGTAGATGATCTTCTCGGCCGCTGCTTCGGCTGCATCGAGGTCATCGGTGTAGGCGCCGGTGGAGAGGTATTTCCACCCTCCATCGCACACAATGAACACGATGACGCCTGAATCGATCGATGATGCAACCTTTGCTGCACCAGCGAGCGACGCTCCCGATGAAATTCCAGCGAAGATGCCCGCCTCGTTGACCAAGCGGCGAGTCCATTCGATCGATTCGCGGGGGCGAACCACTCGCTTGCGATCGAGCAATTCAAAGCCATTCCAGTTTTCAAAGACCGGGGGGATATACCCCTCGTCGATATTTCTCAGCCCTTCGACATTTTCGCCGAGCGGCGGCTCTACTGCAACGATCTGAATATCTGGGTCGCGTTCTTTGAGAAAACGTCCGGTTCCCATGAGGGTGCCCGAGGTACCGAGACCAGCAACAAAATGGGTGATGTCTGGAACATCCCGCCAGATTTCAGGTCCGGTCGTCTCGTAGTGGGTGCGAGGGTTTGCGTCGTTGCCGTACTGGTACACCATGCACCACTCTGGATGTGCTTCGGCCATTTCAGTGGCACGGCGAACAGCTCCGTTTGAGCCTTCGCCACCCGGGGTGAGGATGACCTCTGCGCCCATAATTTGGAGCATCTGGCGGCGCTCAACCGACACCGATTCTGGAAGCAAAATCTTGATCGGGTAGCCCTTCAAACGGGCAATTGCGGCAAGAGCGATGCCGGTGTTTCCTGAGGACGGCTCGATGATGGTCTGCCCGGGGGTGAGGCGGCCGTCTTTCTCTGCCGCCTCGATCATTGCCTTTGCGATGCGGTCTTTCACCGATCCGAACGGGTTCTGCATCTCGAGTTTCGCGATGAGGCGAACATCCGGGTTCGGCGACAAATGCGACACGTCAACATTCGGCGTGTTGCCAATGAGGTCGAGCACGCCGAGGTTGCCAACAACTGCTCCGGACGCCAAATTCGCCGTCATTACGGGGTTCATGACTCTTGTAACCTCACGGATCAAGAGTGTATTCCGATAAATCTGATTCGGCTAGTCGGCTTTTACATTTTGTTGCGCGAGCAACGGCGATCAAACCGCGTTTACGATCCCATCACGGCTGATATGTGCCGAAGACGTCACGAAGTGCATCACTCACTTCACCGAGCGTTGCGCCCGCCAACAGTGCATCTTTCATCGGGTAGAGCACATTGTCGGTTCCCCGGGCCGCAGCGCTTACCGCCTCGAGTCCGGCTCGAACCGCACTCTCGTCACGGTCAGCCTTGAACGCGGCGAGACGGGTTTTCTGAGCCGGCTCTAAAGCAGGGTCGATCGGGAACACATCCGGCTCGGGTTCGTTGTCAACCGTGAACCGGTTGAGCCCGACGATCACTCGCTCATCATCGTCAATCGACTTCGTGTACTCATATGCCGATTGCTCAATCTCGTCTTGCTGGAAATGAGCCTCAATCGCTTCAACCGCGCCCCCCATCTCATCGATTCGCTCGATGTACTCCCAGGTGAGCCGCTCGACTTCATCGGTGAGCGACTCGACGAGGTACGAACCAGCGAGGGGGTCAGGCGTTTCGGTGATACCCGATTCGTAGCCGATGATCTGCTGCGTGCGAAGCGCAAGGCGAGCCGCATCTTCGGTCGGCAGCGAAAGTGCCTCGTCGAAGCCGTTGGTGTGAAGCGATTGCGTGCCGCCCATCACCGCCGCCATCGCCTGCACCGCAACTCGCACCACGTTGTTGACCGGCTGTTGCGCCGTCAACGTTGACCCACCGGTCTGCGTGTGGAATCGCAGCATCGCTGAGCGAGGATCTTTTGCTCCGAATCGTTCGGTCATGATCTTGTGCCAGATTCGACGGCTCGCCCGGAACTTTGCGACCTCCTCGAAGAAGTCGTTATGGCCGTTCCAGAAGAACGACAAGCGCGGCGCGAAGTCATCGACATCAAGACCGGCATCAACAGCTGCCTGTACGTAGGCAATGGCATTCGCCAGGGTAAATGCGATTTCTTGAACCGCAGTCGAGCCAGCCTCTCGAATGTGGTAGCCCGAGATCGAGATCGTGTTCCACTTCGGGATGTGTTCTGAGCAGTAACCGAAGATGTCGGTGATGATGCGCATCGATGGTTTCGGTGGATACACATACGTACCTCGAGCGATGTATTCCTTCAAGAGGTCGTTCTGAATCGTTCCTGAAATCTGCTCCGACGAGACGCCTTGTTCTTCCGCAACGATTTGGTACATCAGCAACAAAATCGCCGCAGTCGAGTTGATCGTCATCGACGTCGACACCTTGTCGAGTGGGATATCTGCGAGCAGGGTTCGCATGTCATCAAGCGAGTCGATGGCGACACCAACCTTGCCCACTTCACCTTCTGCTCGAGAGTGGTCTGAGTCGTAACCCATTTGGGTCGGCAAGTCGAAGGCACAACTCAGACCGGTCTGGCCGGCTGCGAGCAAAAACTTGAATCGCTCGTTTGTGCTTGCGGCATCTCCAAAGCCGGAGTACTGACGCATCGTCCACAAACGACCCCGATACATCGACGGGTAGACACCACGGGTGAATGGAGCCTCACCCGGAAGACCCAACTGCTCTGAAGGGTCCCATCCGTTAAGTGACTCAGCCGAATACAGCGGAGCAATTTCGATGCCGGAGTCGGTGGTACGAACGTCGTCTGCCATGCGTACAGCGTAGGGCGAGAACCCTCTCGAGCGTTTAGGCAGACGCGATGATGGCGATCTCCATCAGCCACTCCGGTCGGGCGAGAGCAGGCACCGTGACGAGTGTCGATGCAGCTCGATGGTCGCCAAGCACACGGTCTCGGGTCGCCATCACTCCTGCTAACGGTTGTCCGACGACGGCATACGTCGTTACCGACACGATGTTGTCGACCGACATTTCAGCATCGCTCAACATCGCAGAAATGTTGGCCCACACGACCTCGGCTTGCTCATCAATCGCCTCGGGTACCGAGCCATCAGGACGTGTCGGCACGACCCCGGAGGTGTGCAACCATCGAGTCGCATCTGTCGTCACCACCGCATGCACGTACTGTGCGGCAGGAGGGGCAATCCCGCTGGGCTGAATCTGATGATGGGTCACCATGTACGAATCGTGCCAGAGTTCAGCACTGCGACACTAGATCGAGTGTGAATTTGTGACTATCGTGCGGATATGGCCATCACCGACAAGCCGATCATCGCATTCCATCCCGAGACCTTCGACGACCTCGAAGAAGAGCGCGCTCACCGCAAAGCAAAACTTGCCGGCGCATTAAGAGTCTTCGGACGCCTTGGGTTTGGCGAAGGCGTCGCCGGGCATATGACCGCCCGTGACCCAATCTTGACGGATCACTTCTGGGTGAACCCGTTCGGCAAGAGCTTCCGCCACATGAAGGCAAGCGATCTTTTGCTGGTCAACCATGACGGCGATGTTGTCATTGGCGATATGCCTCTCAACCGGGCTGCCTTTGTGTTGCACTCCGCAGTGCACAAGGCCCGCCCCGAAGTGATCGCCGCTGCGCACACCCATTCGACGTACGGCAAGGCCTTCTCTGCGCTCGGCATTCCTCTCGCGCCAATCACTCAAGACTCCTGCGCGTTCTACGGCGACCATCACGTCATCTCAGAGCAAGGTGGCAAAGTTGTTCTCGAAATCGAAGCAGGCGAAGAATTTGCCTCGAAGTTCCAGACTGGCAAGGCAGCGATCCACCAGAATCACGGCCTGTTTACCGTCGGCACCACCGTTGACGAGGCAGCGTTCTGGTTCATCACAATGGAGCGGAACTGCCAGGTGCAGCTCGCAGCGATGGCTGCCGGAGACCCGATTGAGGTTCGTGACGAGTACGCCCGCTACACCTTCGAGCAGACGGGCTCACACCTCGCCGGTTGGTTTAGCTTTCAACCGTTGTGGCAAGAAATTTGCGCCACAGACCCTGACCTCTTCGATTAAGACTCACATCTCAGGTGCAACCGCGCAGAGTTCCCGCGGAGGGACTCTTCATCGTCTCTGCGATCTCGCAGTACATCGGCGCTGCGATCGCAATTTCGGTCTTTGATCAAGTTGCCCCACAATCGGTGGGGTGGCTCCGTGTGGTCGGTGCGACCGTTGCACTCTGGCTGATCGCTCGCCCCCGGCTCGGGCAATGGCGTGGTCGCAAGCTCCGCGGCGCCGCAGTATTTGGCATCGCAACCGCCGCAATGAACACATTTTTCTATCTCGGCATCGCACGGATCGATCTCGGAAAAAGTGTCGCAATCGAGTTCATCGGACCGATCGCCATCGCTGCGTTCGCAACTCGCTCGCTCCGAAATGCGATCGCTCTCGGATGCGCAATCACCGGTGTACTCGTACTCGGCGGGGTAGAAATCGGCGGCGAGCCCGCTGGGGTTGCGTTTATTCTCGCCTCCTCGGCATGTTGGGCTGCGTATATCGTGGTTGGCTCGCGAGTCGCAGTGTCGAGCAGCGGAGTCGATGGGCTAGCCGTTGGCCTCGCTATTGGCTCTCTCGCTCTCGTGCCGATCGGCGCCCCATGGAGCGGACCTGTGTGGGGTGCCCCGCTCCTTCTGCTCGCGTGCTTAGTAACCGGAGTCTTTTCAAATGCGATTGGCTACGGCATCGATCAGTATGTGTTGCGAGAAGTGAGCGTTCGAAGATTTTCCGTCTTGCTCGCAATGCTTCCGGTAACGGCGGTCATCGTCGGATGGGTTGCGCTCAGCCAACAGCCGAGCGCTCTTGATCTTGTCGGCATTATCGCTGTACTCATCGGCGTCAGCGTGCAGGAGCGCGATACCGCTCAGCCTGTCGACCCGGTGGTTCAGGTTGCGTGAGACCGCTCAGTGATCTTCGAGCCAAGGAGCGCAAAGACCGTCGAGATCGCGAACGACAATGCGATCACGGTTCTCCCATGTCACCGGATTTGACGGATCAGGGCGCAGATTGAAGGTACGGAACTCCATCTCGGTCGTGTCAACCGAAAGAATTCGACCGATCAGCGCATCACCAAGACCGAGAATGACCTTGATGGTTTCGAGGGCCTGAATTGAACCGATGATGCCTGGGAGCACTCCGAGCACCCCGGCCTCGGCACACGACGGGGCGAGTTCGGCAGGCGGAGGTTCTGGAACCATGTCTCGATAGGTCGGGCCCTCGGTCGGATGGAACACACTCACCATTCCCTCGAAGCGGAAAATCGAGCCATGAACCACAGGAATACCGAGCTTCACGCTCGCATCGTTCAACACATAGCGCGAAGGGAAGTTGTCGGCGCCATCGACGATGACGTCGTAACCAGAGATGATGTCGACAATGTTCTCCGCTGAAAGTCGCGTGTCGTAGGTAACAACGTTCACGTCAGGGTTCAACAGCGTGAGCGTCTTCTTTGCCGAATCGACCTTGCGGTCTCCCACACGGTCGATGTTGTGAAGAATCTGGCGCTGCAGGTTCGACTCATCGACGTCATCCATGTCAACGATGCCGATCGTTCCGACACCGGCCGCCGCCAGATAGAGAGCGGCTGGTGAACCCAGTCCGCCAGCTCCGAGCATGAGGACTTTTGCGTCGAGCAATTTCTGCTGGCCCTCAACCCCAACTTCTGGCAGCAGGAGGTGCCGCTTATAGCGATTCTGTTGCTCTGGGCTCAGGCTGGCGGGATGACGCCATGGACGGCCCTCATCTTTCCAGCGGCCAAAGCCACCATCCATCGACGCGACCTGCTCGTATCCAAGTTCTTGCATCGTCTTCGCGGCAAACGCAGAGCGAACACCGCCTGCGCAGTAGATGACGACCGGAAGCGATTTGTCAACAATGCGATTTTCGATCTGCGCCTCAAGATGGCCCCGAGGAATATGAATCACTCCCTCCAGAGCACCCTCTTCGTATTCGTCGGGTTCGCGAACGTCAAGGATGAGATGGCCAGCCGCAATGCGCTCGGCAGCCTCATCTGTGCTGATCTCAACAATCTCAGATTTCGCAGAACTGAGGAGGTCTCTAAACGTGGCCATAACTAAATCTTACTGATTTAGTCGGGTATTGCTACTTGGAGCAAACAATTGAGGAAGAATCTCGCCAATCGACCCTCGAACAACAACATCGGCAATGTCGTCCATCTCGGTTGGCTCGGCATTCACAATGACCACTTTCGCCCCCCTCGATTTCGCAAGCGGCACACAATTTGCCACCGGATACACACTCAACGTCGACCCAATCGCCACCAACACATCTGCTTGCTCGCTCACCTTCATCGCCCGCTCGATCACCTCGGGAATCAATGACTGACCAAAACTGATGGTGTCGCTCTTCACGATGCCGCCACACAGTTCACACGCTGGGTCAGATTCACCATCGCGCACGCGCTGCAACATCTCTTCCATCAAACGACGATCACCGCACTCCCAGCAACGCGAGTACCAAATAGTTCCATGCACCTCGATGACGAGATCAGGATCAACCCCAGCCCGCTGGTGAAGGCCATCAATATTTTGCGTGACCAATGCATGCAGCCGTCCGGAGCGCTCAAGATCGACCACTGCGAGGTGCCCGCGGTTTGGTTCGGCTGTCCAGGCTGATGCCTCGAGTCGTGATTGCCAGGCTGCTCGCCGCACCTCTGGCTCTGCGAGGTAGTACGAAATGTTGCTTGCTTTTTCCGCCGCAGGGTTCTTCGTCCACACCCCATTGGGGCCGCGGAAATCAGGAATTCCCGAATCGGTCGAGATACCTGCACCGGTGAGCACGACAATTCGTTGAGCTTCACCGACAAGTTCGCACGCAAACTCAAGTTGTCCGGGATCGACTGCATCCATATCTCTAGTGTGACGCACACTTCAGCAACGAGCGAACTGGCAGACCATCGCACGAGCCCACTCCCCCATGCCAGCCACCACCACCCACGACATTGTCACTTTTCAACCATGGACTATGCCGCCAGGCCGAGACGTCGGACATGACCCAAGAAGTGCATATGTCGAACGCTTTTGGCTCAGCACACTTGGGCCGTCAGCGACATGGATCATCCGTCGAATCGCCGACCACCTTGATGACTCACCTGACGGGGTTGCCGTCAACCTCAACGATCTTGCGCAATCGGTTGGTCTTAGTTTCGCTCGAGGCGTTGACTCGCCATTCGGTAAAGCACTGCACCGATGCTCGATGTTCAACCTCATTCGGCCAAACGGCAACGGACTCGACGTGAAGCGGCGTATTCCTGATCTCACCACCCGGCAACTCGACCGCATGCACCAACAACTACGGCGAGACCATGACGAATGGATCCAGCGAACATGGACAACCGATGTCTCAGCAATCGAGCAACAACTCGTCAGCGCCGGCGTCCACCGGCGGGTTGCCGCAATTGCAGCAGAGAACGTGATTACGCCGACCAGTTCGTGACCGCATCGATAAGCAGCCGCGTTCCGAAGCCAGTAGCGCCCTTCGAGCGCCATGACTCATCACCATCGACTTTCATCGGACCGGCGATGTCGAGGTGAGCCCACGGCACATCAGCAGTGAACTCAGACAGGAAGATTGCCGCGGTAATGCAGCCGGCGTACGGACCGCCAATATTTCGCATGTCGGCCACATTTGAGTCAAGAAGCTTCCGATAACGAGCCTTCTCGAGCGGCATCTCCCAAATCGGTTCGCCCGTCGCCTCAGCGCTCTCTGTGAGTTGCTCGACAACTTTTGAGCCCGTGCCGAGCACCGCAGCAATATCGGGCCCCAACGCAGCCATCGCTGCTCCGGTGAGCGTTGCGATATCGATAATTGCCTCGGGCTTATCTTCCACCGCCAGAGACAGGCCGTCAGCCAAGATGAGCCGGCCTTCTGCGTCAGTGTTGTGCACCTCAACGGTCTTGCCATTGCGCATCGTCAACACGTCGCCAAGCTTCATCGCTGAACCAGATGGCATGTTGTCAGTGCACACGATGTAGCCCGTTACCTGATTGCGGCAACGCAAATCTTTGAGTGCGGTCATCGTCGATAACACTGCAGCCGCACCCGACATATCCATTTTCATCACAACATGGAATGCATCGCTTGGCTTCAAGCTGATACCACCCGAGTCGTACATCACTCCCTTACCAACGAGTGCTACATGGCCCCGTGGATTTCGCGGAGTGTACGTGAGCCTCATCAGTCGTGGCGGCTCCACACTTCCCTTATTCACTCCCAGGAGTCCACCGCAACCCATCTCTTCGAGGTCGTTCTCATCAAACACTTCGACATCGAAACCATGCGTGGGTGCCAAATCGGTAACGATGACCTCAAGGTCACGAGCGTTGAGATGTGCAGGTGGTGTGTTCGCAAGATCACGAGCAAGATACGTCGCCCTCGAACGAACCTGGCCTTCTCTAACACCTCGTTCGACGGCTGCCGCTCCCGACGTGACGATGGTCAATGATGCAAACCGTGGCTGAGTATCTGGTTTTGCAGTGATGCCCGGATACCGATATGCGGCGAGCAGCGCGCCTTCGGTGACGGCGCAAGCATCGGCGGAATTCGACGAGCCTGCCGAGAGCAGGTCAAGCGCTACATCTTGGTGACGCTGAGCGTTACGCACCGCAACCGCTGCAGAGTTGCGAAGATCTCCGCTCGAGGGGCGTTCGCCAACGCCGACCGCAATGACCGTCGCTCCATCACGGCGAGGGATCACCACAGACTGACCCACCTCGCCAGCGAAGCCGTGACGTTCAAGGTCGCGTCGTGACATGCCAACCGAGCGAGGTACCGCACCGGTCGAGCGAACTGCGACCGCAATCGCCGTGGCCGAGCGGGGCACTGAACGTGCCGTCACTACAGCGCTAGGTGTCGAAAACGGAATAGACGTGTTTGCCATAGCCACATTGTGCACGAATAGTGAACGGCTGAACATTACCCATCGATAAACAATCGCCTCCTGTGGACAGAGCCGTATCGGGGAACCACACTGTCGGCATGTCTCTCAAACGACTTGGAATTCGTCTCGCCATCGCCGTGCTCGCTCTCGCCGCTCTCGCGGTTGGCGGGGCATGGGTATATGCCACGTTCATCAACGACGCTGCTGAAGAGTTCGAAGTGGCTGATCTTGATGAGCGTCTCGATGCCAGTGCCGAGCAACCGAGCGAAGAACCACAAGACTCTGCGCCCGACGCCACCACACAAGACGAAAGTGCGCAAGCTGAAACCGCAGAAGCCGACGCAACGCAAACTGACGAGGCCGCGCAATCTGAGGATGTAACCGAAGTTGACGACGGAACCCAACTCTGGGTCACCACCGAAGGATCAGAGGTTGGCTACAGAGTCTCTGAAGTTCTCTTCGGAATTGATACCGAAGGCGTGGGCCGCACCGAAGATGTCACCGGTTCGGTCACCCTTATCGACACAACCATGACCGAAGCCGAGTTCACCGTCGATGTTGCGTCGATGAAAAGCGACGACGGTCGAAGAGATGGCCAGTTCAGAGGCCGCATTATGGAAACACAAACATTTCCAACGGCCTCATTCACACTCACCAGCCCAATCGACCTTGGCGTCACCGCAACCGAAGGTGCAACGTTAGACACCACGATCTCGGGCGAACTCACAATGCACGGCGTGACGAACCCTGTGTCATTCGAGATCGCCGCTAAAATTGAGGGCAACCGCTTAGGGGTGATCGGAACAATTCCCGTCACATTCGTTGACTATGACATTGTCGATCCCTCGATCACCGGCATCACCGTCAAGCCAGAGGGCGTCATCGAGTTCGTCTTGGTGTTTAGCCGGCAGTGACCTCAGAGGTAGTGGGCTGGCTCGCCATCCACGCCTGCTGAAGGGCGGCATACCGACCGTTGGGAACAGCGATGAGTTCTTCATGAGTGCCGACCTCGACCAGTTGACCCTCGTCGCAGACCACAATCCGGTCTGCCCGACGCACGGTCGACAACCGGTGAGCAACAACGATCACCGTACGCCCTGACATCAAGCGCTCAAGTGCGATCTCGACCTCGGCTTCCGTACCGGGGTCGAGGTTCGACGTCGCCTCGTCGAGCACGAGTACCGCCGGGTCAACGAGCGCAGCTCGCGCAAGAGATACGAGTTGGCGCTCACCCGCCGACAACCGCGATCCGCGCTCGCGCACCACGGTGTTGAGCCCGTCGGGCATCTGTTCGAAACGATGTCGGGCGCCGATGCGGTCAAGGGCTTCCCACAGTTCGTCTTCAGATGCCGACGGCTGGGCGAGCCGAAGGTTGTCGGCGATCGTTCCGTTAAACAGGAAGCCCTCTTGGGGCACCACCACAATCTGTGCGCGCAATGACGACAATGTGGCATCGGTCAGGCACACCCCACCGAGCGTGACCGATCCCTCGGTCGGGTCATAGAGACGAGCAATGATCTTTGCCAACGTCGACTTACCGGCACCAGTTGGCCCGACCAACGCAACTCGCTCACCGTGTGCGACCTCTAGAGACGCATCGCGAAGAGCAGGCTGGATGGCGCCCGGATAGGTGAAGCCAACCCCGTCTACAACCAGTGGACCTGAGGTGGGAAGATCGACCGCTCCGTGGTGTTCATCAATTTCGGGTTCGGTGTCGAGAATGTCAAACATTTTCTTCAACGAAGCAGTCGCTGCTTGGACGGTGTTGTAGAGCTGAGACAGCTGTTGCACCGGTTCGAACAGGCTGGCCAACAACAACACCACGGCGACAACGGTTCCGACCGTGACGTCACCTCGCCCGACGAGCCACCCCCCTGCCAAGACACCAAGCGCTGTCGCAACGACCCCACAAAATTCAACGACACCGAAATACCACGTCGACGCCTTCACCGTTCGAAGATGAGCGGCGTAGAGCCCGCGATTTGATTCGTGGAAACGTCGACGCTGCTCATCGACTCGGGCCGATGCCTGAATCACTCGCACTCCCGCAAGGTTTTCTTGAAGGGTCGACAGGTTGGTGCCAACACGCTCGCGCACCTCAAGGTACGCGTCGTTTGACACCCTCTGAAATCTCATCGATGCCAACACGACGATCGGCAACACCGCAAGCGCAATCAACGTGAGTTGCCACGACATCACGAGCAGCACGCAGATTGCAACGAGCAGCAAAATGCCGGCAGAAACAAACTGCAGAAGTCCCCACTGCACAAGCTCAGACATCGACTCGATATCAGCGGTCATTCGCGCAACGAGAACACCCGCCTTGTTCTCATCAAAGAACCCGAGTGATTGCCGTTGGATATGGGCGAACAAGCGAAGCCGCAGCTCACGTAAGAAGCCTTCTCCCGCCCGATTGATCAGTACGTACTGACGACGTGACCCAATGTAGGCAAGCACGACCGCCAGCGCGAACCCGGCTACGGCAATACCGAGCGCCGATCGGTCAGCCGTTCGAATGCCGGTATCGATACCAAATCGAACGAGCAAAGGGCCAACAATGGTGGTCGATGTCGCCAGCGCAACAAACCCGACCGCAGCAAATGCAGTGCGCCAATACGGGCGCGCCAGCCGCGCCGCTCGTCGAAGTACCTGACCTGCATCATCTCTCGTAAGCCGGTCGTTTGGGTCGACCCCAACACCGCCCCACATCAGTTCACCACCGCCTCAGCATCACCCGGTTCGAGGGCGGCGAGCACCTCCCGATAGCGAGGCTCCGTGTTGAGTAACTCTTGGTGATCTCCTGTCGCAATCACCCGCCCTTCATCGAGCAAGACGACGTTGTCAGCCATTGCGATGGTCCCTGGACGGTGAGCGATGACCAGCGTTGTCCGGCCATCCATCACCGTTGACATCGCCGAACGAATCTCATGCTCTTTCGATGGATCAACCGCGCTCGTTGCATCGTCGAGAATGAGCACCCTCGGGTTCGAGATAATTGCTCGTGCAATCGCAATCCGTTGCCGCTGTCCACCAGAGAGCGAGTAGCCACGCTCACCGAGCAACGTGTTGTATCCGTCTGGAAGTTCCTCGATAAACGATGCAGCTCCGGCGAGCTCCGCCGCGTGGCGAATTCGGCCAAACTCTGCCTCAAGATCCATCGACGGCACCGTGAACGCGATGTTGGCGGCGACGGTGTCGTGAAAGAGCAAGGTGTCTTCGAAGACAATGCCGATCGTTCGGCGCAGATCGTCAACCCGCAGCGATCGAAGGTCGACGCCGTCGAGCGTCACCGAGCCGTGTTTCGGGTCGTAGAACCTCAACAACAGTCTTGCCACCGTCGATTTTCCTGACCCGGTGGCGCCAACAATCGCAATCGATTGCCCGGCTTCAATAGTGAGGTCAAACCCACTGAGCACGTCGTCGCCGTCGCCATACGCAAACGAGACCCCATCAAATCGCACGGCCCCCACCGGTTGCTCTCCCACCATCGGGAGGTCGCAAGGCTCGACCGGATCAGCAATTTCAGGCTCGACGGACAGCACCTCGTGAACCCGCTCAAGCGCTGCCGCAGCACGCTGCCCAAATGCAACGGTCATTCCGATCGACCTCAGTGGCCACACAAGCAACGTCACAAAAAAGTTGAACGCAACAAGTTCGCCGACGGTCATCGATCCATCGATCACCCGTAAACCGCCCACTCCAAGCACCCCGACCAGGCCAACAGCGGGCAACAACTCAAGAAATGGCATGTACTTGGCCCGAATTTTGGCGGCCTGCAGCGAAACCTCGCGGATGTCGTCAGCCTCAGTGCTGAGGGCCTCCATACGAACACGCTCGGCGCCAAAGCCTTTGACGACCCGCACCCCTGCGATCGACTCCTCAACCACCGTCGACAACTGGGCCTGCTCTGCCTGTACTGCGAGCACCGCCGGGTGAATTGCATTCGAAAACAACTTGGCGGTGACGTTGACGAACGGCAACGGCAACAGGGCCACGAGAGCGAGAAGTGGGTCGAGCGAAATGAGTACCCCGGTCACACCCAAAATAAGTGCGACGTGCGAGAGCGTGAGAGGAATCATCACGACGAACATCTGCACCTGGTTGAGGTCGGCCGACATGCGGCTCATCAACTGACCGGTCTGAGCGTTGTCGTGATACTCGGGGTGTAGACCAAGAACATGGTCATGAATTCGCTCCCGGAGCAACGTTTCGACCATGCGACTCTCTTTAAACGCAAAAAATCGCCGACCTGCTGTCAACAAACCAGTCGACAGCCCTGCGCACGCAATACCGATTGACCATTTGAGAGCAGAACCGTCACCGATGATCGCGCTATCGACTGCAGATTGGGTAAGGAGCGGCACGGCGATCTTTCCGATCGTCCACGCAATGCCGAGTGCGACACCTGCCGCAATGCCTACCCATTGCGCTTTCAATAACACAATGAGATGTGACCAGTTCGTTTCACGAACTGATCTGATGCCGGTTGGTGTCGGCGTTGATTCAGCCATCCAGCATCTCTGCAATGTGCTCAGTTGGTCGCCCGATCACCGTTCGAGAGCCATCTGACAGCAATGGGCGTTGCAGAAGTTCGGGGGTGGCGAGCAGGACCTTCACGATGGTCTCGGTGTCATCGAGTTGCTCCGATGTGATGCCCATCTCGGCCAACGGCCGGTCGCGGCGCACGAGGTCGCGCGATGGCCCATCGAAGGTGGAGATCAGCATGCGGATGGTGTCAGCGTCGGGTGGAGTGTCGAGGTAGTGCACGACGTCAATGTCTCGCCCACGAGCCTGGTGTGCTTCGACAATCGCAAGGGCAGCTCGTGATTTCGAGCAGCGCGGATTGTGAAATAACCGAAACTCTGACACGGCGATGACCGTATCTGAACCTCAGCCAAGATGTCGTGCGCAACACCCATCGGTCATACTCAACTCATCGCCATTGCGGCCCATCAACCACCACCACATTGGAGGGCCATGCCTAGCAACGATGACGATATTTCCTCGTCCACTCCAGACCTCATTGGGTTACCAACTCACCGTGTTCTTCGGTCTCTCGACGCAATGCCACTTCCGAGGGCATCTCACGACCGACTCGACGGGGAGTACGACGCCTTACGAGTTGCCGCTCTTGCGCTCTCTCGGCCCCTCACAAACGAGACGATTGTCGTCGCCAGCGATATCGACGGTTGCGGTCTCGGACTCATCGCAATTCGAAACACGCCCACGAGTGCGGAGCCTGTTGACGCCTTACGTCTGACAATCGCCCGGCAAACGCTCATGTTCGGTGATACGCCTGCGATCGCTGCGGTAACCGTGCTGTCGGTTCTGCGACAAGGATTTGCCGACGTTCACGACAGCCGCATCGACCTGCTCATGCGAGAATCTGCTGCGGCAAGGGTCAGTCTCGATCGATGGTTTTGTATCGATCAGCAACTCAAGATCGTTGACGTCGAAACGCTCGCCGTTCTTCCGCACTGAGCCGAAGCCCGGCAGCACGAAGTCGTCGGGCGATCTCTCTGCTTTCAACCTCAACCGCTCCATCAGCGATCAGGCGCTCGCGATACTCCTCTGGGATGTCGTAATGGTCGCCTTGAAACGCTCGACGCTGTATCTCGTTTCGATCGGCGAAGTCGATGAGTTCTTCGACTGACGTATCACTGATGAGGTGACACCAACGGCGACCGTTAAACCACCATCGCGCCTGATCGATCAATATCACGAGAAGCCAGTTACTCGACGATTTCTCGAGCGAGCCCCTCACGCCGTGCCTGCTCCGACACTGATCGAGCGACGATGTCAGCGACGCCGTCTTCGAACGCTCCTGGAATGACCCTCTCCGCTGTTGGCTCAGTCACCATGGCAGCGAGCGCTTCTGCAGCGGCGCGCTTCACACCCATCGAGGCATTCGTTGCTCGAACGTCAAGCAGTCCGCGAAAGACGCCCGGAAACGCAAGCACATTGTTGATCTGATTTGGATAGTCACTTCGGCCGGTTGCGACGACCGCAACGTTGTCTGGCATGAGTTCAGGCATGATCTCTGGCACCGGGTTCGCTAACGCGAACACGACCGCGTCGTCAGCCATCGACGACACCCATTCTCGTTCAATAATTCCTGGGCCTGAGAGTCCAATGAGGACATCTGCTCCCTCGATTGCCTCGCGCGCGCCACCCGAACGATCGTTCTTATTGCCATGATCGACGAACCATTGCTTACTCGGATGAAGCCCCTCGCGTGAAGAGTCGAGAATGCCGCGAGAGTCGACACCGATGATGTCACCAATACCAACTTCGGCAAGCAGATGAGCGCAGGCAACACCCGCAGCACCAGTACCCACGATCGTCACACCGAGTTCAGAGATCGGCCGGCCGATCACCTTTGCCGCATTCAACAACGCGGCGACAACAACAATCGCAGTTCCATGCTGGTCGTCGTGAAAGATCGGGATGTCGAGCATCTCTTGGAGCCGCTCCTCAATCTCGAAGCATTCCGGAGCCTTTATGTCTTCAAGATTGATGCCACCAAACGTCGGCGCAATCGCTGCTCCAACCGCAACAACATCATCAACGGTCGGCGCGTCGACACACACCGGATACGCATCGACTCCTGCGAACTGCTTGAAGAGCACCGCCTTACCTTCCATCACAGGCATCGCCGCTTCGGGACCAATATCACCCAAACCGAGCACTGCGGTGCCGTTGGAGAGCACTGCAACTGCATTTGATCGGCCCGTAAAGCGCCAGACCGCAGACGGCTCCTCTGCGATATGGGTCGACACCCGCCCGACTCCCGGGGTGTACGCCATTGCGAGTTCATCTGGCCCAACAAGAGGGGTGCGTGGTGAAACAACGATCTTGCCGTCGACATGAAGATCAAACGTTGTGTCAGACGACGACACGGAGTCGACGCCGTCAACTTGCTCGACGACACTCAACACCTCAGCCTGCTGGGCGGTTCCCGAGCATGCGACTAATGCCTCGAGCCCACCTTCGACTGTTTCTGACGACCGAACCTCTGCCCCAATATCAGCGATGGCTGCAGCCAACTGTGCCTCATCGATTTCGGCGCCAGCGATGACAAGCGATAACGCGTAACCCGTTGTCGGGCGCGTTCGTCGGATGGTCGACTCGTCGTCGAGAGATGTGTCTGACTGAACATTCATGTTGTTGGGGTCCTCGTTGTGGAGCCCCGGCCAGCCGCTCACCGCCGGTCGGGGCGGAGCGGGCGGGAGATGTGATTCTCAGCGAATCAGTCGATGTCCCCGCCGGCTCCGAACCCGTACAGGTACGGCGGCGGGAATTCGCGCTGCTACCGCGGCAATGGCCGCAATTACTGCCGCCACAGGGGCGAGAGGCGCAACAGCTGCTGAGAACACGATCTCAACATAGCGCAACAGTTTGGGCCGCGCCTCATCTACTCAAAAATTCAGAGTGTGCGTGAACAGTTCTCTCACATCCGCCGACCACCTAATCTTGCGATATGGGCCAACAATTGACTGGTGAAACCACCGAGTTGCTGCAGGCAATGATCAGAAACGCCTGCGTCAACGACGGAACTCCTGACTCTGGCGACGAAATTCGCAACGCTGACCTACTCACCACCTTCCTTGAAGGCTCAGGGCTCGATATTCAACGTTTTGAGTCTCACCCCGGTCGAGCATCAGTTGTCGCACGCATTGAGGGGAGCGACCCCAACGCCCCGAAGCTATGTCTCATGGGTCACACCGACGTTGTACCTGTGAGCCCTGAGGGCTGGGATAACGACCCGTTCGGTGGTGAACTCATCGACGGCGAGGTGTGGGGCCGAGGAGCGATCGACATGCTGAATCTCACCTCATCTATGGCGGTGGCGTTCCGGCATCTTGCCGACTCAGGATTTACCCCCACTGGTGACCTCATTTACTTCGGTGTCGCGGACGAAGAAGCCGGGGGCACGTGGGGAGCCGAATGGATGTTCGAACACCACGCCGATGTCATCGATGCCGACTACGTCCTCACCGAACTCGGTGGTTGGTCATCTGTCGACCATCACGGCCACCGGAAGATCACCATCAATGTTGGTGAGAAGGGAATTGCCTGGCGCAAACTCCGGGTTCGCGGGACCCCAGGTCACGGGTCGATGCCATGGGGCAGCGACAACGCTCTTGTCAAGGCCGCTGAGGCCGTCCGCCGTCTCGCATCATTCCGTCCCGCCACGCAGATCACCGATATATGGCGGGGACAAGTTGACGCGATGCACATCTCCGAGGAAGAAAAAGCTGTCCTGCTCGACCCGCAACAAGTGTGGGATGCGCTCGACGCGATGCCCGTAGGAGCCGCGAGAGCATGTCACGCCCTTACCCACACGACGATTTCCCCAAATGTCATTCATCCGGTTGAGTCACAGAAGACAAACGTCATCCCTGACGTCGTCGACCTCGTTGTCGATATCCGAACATTGCCCGGCACGACCGAGGCCGAAGTCATTGCGATGATCACCGAGGCTTTGGGAGACCTCGCACCACATGTCGAAATCGGTGAGGCCGAGCAGCAAGCTGAAGGAACGCAATCTTCGATCGACACCCCGCTGTGGGATGTGATCTCCCATCAAACCCAAATCGCCTACCCAGGGGCTGAACTACTCCCCGGCCTTGTCGTGGGTGGCACCGACGCACGTTTCTACCGGCAGCGCGGCCGTATTGGATACGGAGCTGGACTCTTCTCTCCATCGATGGACATGACCACATTCGGGAACAGATTCCATGGCCATAACGAACGCATCGACGTCGAAAGCCTCGGTCTCGCTACCGACTTCTGGCTTGGCATCTGCCGAGAGCTTTTGGGGTGAAAAAGCGATGGCCGACCTCGAAACGATGCCCACAACTGTCGTTCCTGAAACCGAGATCACCCCCGGTACTGAGGAACCAACCAGCGCGCACATTGTCAAGGTTGAACCGGGAGAATCCGCTGCCGCAAAAGTGTTGCAAGCACGCATTGAAGGCACACCCCTTGAGGCCCTATGCGGATTCGTATGGGTGCCATCTCGCGACCCAAAACAACTCCCTGTATGTCAACAATGCAAGGAGATCTACGACATGTTCAAGATCTTCAACGACGGGCTTCGCGACACTCCAAACGAATAATTTTTGACATTTCCACCCCTACGGGGTGGTCGACCGCAAGCCCAAACGTCGCTTGCAAACAGCGATGCAATCTGCTTGAGATATGTCGCCATGACATCTCGAACACGACACAAACGACAACCGCAACGAGCCTCCACAACAGGTGTCGGTCAACGACCGCCATTTCGTTGGAGGTGCCCAACTTGTGGAAGTTCAGTCGTCACACTCGTCACTGTCTCGGCTGCGCCAACGTGTTCAGCACACACCGGCGGCGGCCGGCAGATGGTTGCTGAACGAGTTCGTTTTCGCGATCTTGATCGACCACCGAATCAAGCGCAAGAGGTTCAGAATGATCTGAGGTAACGCTGACCACTCGGCGAGTACCGCAGAATGCACCAGAATGCGCGAACCCCGTCTCGCCAACCGATCTTCTTGCCTTCGTCATAGGTTCGGCCGTTATACGAGATACCAACCTCAAATACCCGCCACCCGGCGGCAGCAACCTTTGCAGTCACCTCGGGCTCAAACCCAAAACGATCTTCTTCGATTTCGATCGATTGGATGACCTCTCGACGAAACGCCTTGTAACAGGTCTCCATATCGGTGAGATTGAGATCGGTGAACATATTCGACACGAGCGTAAGCAGTTTGTTGCCCATCGAATGCCAGAAAAAGAGCACCCGATGCGCCTCACCACCAGCGAAACGACTGCCGTACACCACGTCGGCATCTCCGGCGACGAGCGGACCGATGACCTTGGGAAATTCACTTGGGTCGTACTCGAGGTCGGCATCTTGCACGATGACGTACGGCAACGTTGCCGCCGCAAAACCGGTGCGCAATGCCGCACCCTTACCTTGATTGTGAGGCTGTAACAGCACTCGAACCCGCTCATCGGAAAGTCCGGCAAGAATCTCGCGGGTGCCGTCGGTCGACCCGTCGTCGACGATGATGACCTCCCCAACGATCGACTGCTCGAGCACGGCTGCAAGGCAGGTTTCGATCGTGACAACCTCGTTGTAACACGGCATGACGACAGACAGCGATGCATCTGGAAGGTCGACAACTCGAGCCATGCTGTCAGGCTAACGGTGAGGGGTGCAGCGGCACTCCTAACGGAAATTCCGACTAGTCGAGCGACCAGGAGCGGCAAGCGGCTGAAGATGCTCTGCGATCACATTGACAACACCCTCTGAACGTTCGAGGCGACCGCGCACCACAAGGGCTGGTGCCAGCGATTCGGAGCGGAATCGTTTCCAGCACCCTGCCGACACGATCACATTGATGAGCCCGGTTTCATCTTCAAGGTTGATAAATGTTGTTCCGCGAGCGGTCATCGGCCGCTGCCGATGCGTCACCGTGCCAGCAACAACAACTGTCCGATCGACTTCGTGGGTCTGGAGCCCTTCTGATGTCACCACTCCAAGGTCAGAAAGTTCTTTACGCAAGAACGCCGTCGGGTGTCCGTCAGCAGAAATGCCGGTTGACCACAAATCAGCCACCGCTTCTTCAACAGGGGTCATTCCCGGTAATCGAGGTGCGGTGACCTGGGCTGCGATGCCAGGAATCGTGCCCGATCGAGCTTGAGCGGCTGACCCTGCAAGCCAGAGAGCTTCACGACGGTTCAGCCCGAGGCACTCCTCAAACGCCCCTGCTGTCGCTAAGGCTTCGAGATGCGCGACCGTGATGCCGGGAACCCGTCGCACAAGGTCTTCCAACGAATCAAACATGCTGTGTTGCCGTTGCTCAACGATCTGTTCAGCAAGATCGCTGCCAAGCCCCCGCACCGACGTAAACCCGAGTCGAATAACGCTTCCACCATCTTCAAGTGTGGCTCCTTCAACTGAAACCCCAAGATCAACCCCTCTCACCGTCACGCCATGGCGACGCGCGTCACGAACAAGGGTATGTGGAGACCAAAATCCCATCGGCTGAGCATTGAGCAATGCCGCACAGAACGCTGCGGGTTCGTGGTACTTGATCCATGCTGAGGCATAGACGAGGTAAGCAAATGACACCGAGTGCGACTCAGGAAATCCGTAATTCGCGAACGCTCTCATCTTTGTGTAGATCTCATCGGCAACATCTCCGGTGATACCGCGCTCCGACATGCCGCGATAAAACCGCTCGCGCAGACGCTCCATCCGCGCTGCTGAACGTTTCGACCCCATTGCTTGTCGAAGCTCGTCAGCCTCAGCTGCACTGAAACCAGCAACATCGATTGCCATCTGCATGAGTTGCTCCTGGAAAAGGGGAACCCCCAGTGTCTTGCCCAGCGAGTTTTCTAGCAGCGGATGCAAATAGGTGACCGGTTCGAGACCATTCCGACGACGAATATACGGATGAACTGAACCACCTTGAATCGGACCCGGTCGAATCAGCGCAACTTCGACGACAAGGTCGTAAAACCGCCGGGGTTTCAGGCGGGGCAGCGTTGCCATTTGCGCCCGAGACTCCACTTGGAACACCCCGACCGTGTCAGCCCGACACAGCATTGCGTAGACCTCATCTTCTTGCGGGATCGTTGCGAGGTCAACGGTGTATCCGCAGTGCTCAGCGATGAGGTCGACCGCAAGATGTAACGCCGACAACATGCCAAGACCCAGTAGGTCAAACTTCACCAAGCCTGCAGCAGCGCAGTCGTCTTTATCCCACTGCAATACCGACCGACCCTCAGCCCTCGCCCACTCAACCGGACACACCTCGATAACCGGCCGATCACAAATCACCATGCCACCCGAATGAACACCGAGATGCCGTGGAGCGTCTTCAAGACGACGGGCAAGTTCCACTACATCGTCAGGAATGCCAGTTTCGTGTTGATCTGCAGTCCTGAGAACACGTTTCCATCCATCAACTCGACGCGACCACGCATCTTGACGGCCCGGGTCATGACCGAGCGCACGAGCGGCATCACGTACCGCTGACCGCGAGCGGTAGGTGATGACGTTTGCTACCTGCGCCGTGTGGTGACGGCCATATCGCGCATACACGTACTGGATGACCTCTTCACGACGACCCGATTCGATATCAAGGTCAATATCAGGTGGTCCGTCACGGTGAGGGGAGAGAAAGCGTTCGAATAACAGGCCAAGCGACACCGCGTCGGCAGCAGTAATACCGAGGGCATAGCAGACCGCCGAGTTCGCTGCGCTTCCACGACCCTGACAGTAAATGTCGTGTTCACGACAAAACTTCACGATGTCCCACACGACAAGGAAGTAACCCGCGAATCCCAATTGTTCGACAAGTGCGAGCTCACGGTCAATGGTCTGCCATGCCCGCGACCTCAACGTCATGTCTTCTGCCGCTGGGGGTCGTTCCCCATAGCGCTGCCGTGCACCTTCATACGTTGCGTGGCGAAGCAACCCCATTTCGTCGAGCCCATCAGGGCACGGATACGGAGGCAACGATGGTGCAACGAGCGACACATCGAACGCTGCTGATTGCGCAATCTCCACGGTTCGTTCGATGACGCCTGGGTAACGCTGAAAACGTCGGGCTTGTTCAACACCAGATCGCAGATACGACGCTCCGTGAGCGAAGAGTTGCTCTTCAACACCATGCAGGCCTGAGCGCCTGCCTATCGCCGCCACCGCCATTGCAAGATCGGCATCTGCAGTGGTCGCATGCGTCACCGCATTTGCAGCGACACACTCCACCCCCGAGCGATGTGCAATCTCGACCATCGCATCGTTGCGGTGATGATCGAGAGGGTCGCCGTGATCCCAAAGCTCTACGAGAACACGATCACGTCCGAAAAGACCGATAAGGCGATCGAGTTCACGGCGAGCTGCTCGAGGCCCTTGTGCGCACAGTGCTGCTGGCACAACACCGGTGCCATCGCCGGTCAAGACCCATGACAGGCCTTTCACGTGTTCTGCCACGACATCGAGGTTGTGGCGCGGCGCACCTTTTGATCCGGCAAGTAAACCCAATGACAGTGCCCGGGAAAGGCCGCTATATCCCGATGGGCCATCAGCGAGAACAACGATGCGCTTTCCATATTCGTCATCGGCATCTTTCGGCAATGTGAGTTCTGTTCCGATGACCGTTGGAAGTTGCAATGACCGTGCCGCCTCCGCAAAACGGATAACTCCGTACAGTCCGTCACGGTCACATAAACCGAGAGCATCAAGACCAAGCCGCGACGCTTCGACTGCGAGTGCTTCAGGGTGACTTGCACCCTCCAAGAACGAAAAATGTGATCGGGCATGCAACTCGGCGTAGGGAACTCGAATCCCTCTCGGCGCTGCGTGATCAACCGGCGCTTCAAACGGCTGACGTTGGCGGCTCCACGCCGGAGCGTCACCACCAGCATTCCATGCAGGACTCCCAGGGGCGCGCCCGTCACGACCCCGTTGCGACGCTCGACCCGAAAGCCGGGCTTCAAGTTCGTTCCATGTCCACTGAGGGTTTGTGAATCCCACAACATCAAGTATCGAACATATGTTCGATACTTGCAAATGGCGTGCTACGGCCTACCTCTTGCCCTACGCAACGAACTCTTGACGAAGACGGGCGAGTAACGCCGCGAGTCGTGGGTCGCCTGCACGCCCAACTGCAGCAGACCAATCAAACCACTCGACACGCTGACTCTCATCGGGCGGTGGCGCAGGGTCGGCATCTCCCCCATCAACCAAGTACCGAAGGTCGAGATGTGTATGCCCACGCCCCCCTTGATGAACATCAACATGAACAAGCCGAGGTCGCCCATCGGCAAATCGCACATCAAGGCCGGTTTCTTCCCGTGCCTCACGAAGTGCTGCATCCCACGGAGATTCACCTTGATCAACATGACCTCCTGGTTGAAGCCACATACCTAACCGTTTGTGTTCAAGAAGCACTGTGCCCCGGGGGCCCACCACGATCGCTGAACCAGTGATATGCACTACGTCATCACGTTGGTCAAAAGGGTTACCGCCGGCACCACGAATACGGTCGACTTCTGCAATCAATGTTGCGATTGATTGCTCTTCATCAGCGTCAGCTGCGACGTGAGCATTCACCGCTGCCAGCACTTGGTCGATGAGCGCATCTGACATTTCACGTACCGTACCGTTCATCAGCCGTGAGTGCCCATGAGGTGCCACCGTTGATGCTCGACAGCGAGCAGATGTGCGCTGCCATCTTCGAGAACTACCTGCAGTCGGGCCAACCGACGGCGGCGGCGTTCATCCCACCAACGCTCAATGAGTGGCCACGGGCCAGCCCATGCCACCACACGATGAGATCGGCCACCGATCACAACGCATACCGGGTCTGAAGTCATTTCGCCTCGGCCACTCACACCAACCGACTCACCGCGATCGTTTACTACTTCGATACGAACCTCACTTGTTGGCACGATGACCGGTGCGGGTCGGACGACTGATCCGGGCCACGGAGCGAGCACATCGACATGGTGATCACCATCAACGACTGTGGCCGGAAACCACCCATAACGGTCTTCTGGTAGGCGACCCCCAATCGGCAGTGGGACTCGAACGCCTTCTGGCCCGCACAGTGTGACGAGACGAGCGACTGCTCGAGAGGCTCGGCCGTCAGCTTCGCTCGCCCCACCCCAGAACCCGTGCTGGACACCATCATCAGGACGTACCGAAGTAATAGAGATTCGAATAACGATGACTCCTGCACTCACCGACGAGGGCTCGTTGACCCACGAATCGAGTTGCCATCTCACTCGATCAACAATCGCTGCTGCCGTGAACCCTTCTGATCGATACCAATGGCGTTCACTGCGCTCTGAATGCTCTGTCTCGGCAGTCACGGTCATGCGAGTACACACCAGACCTTCAATCGAAAGTTCGTGTACCAGTTCTGAAGCCAGTTCGCGGGCGGTGAACACCACTGGTGTGACCGTAAGAAGGGGTTCATCAAAGCGGCGTTCACGTTCTGGTAATTGCGATGGGGTAATCGACGAGAGTGGGCGTTCATCAGCGCCGGTTGCGACCCGATATGCCCGCACCCCTGGTAAACCAAAACGACCAAGTACATCTCGCTGGTCGAGAGCGGCAAGATCACCAACCGTGTTAATACCAAGCCGTTCGAATAACTCAACGAGATCGATTGACATCTCGCCGATGGCGTGAAACCAGCGCAAGCTCATCGTGGTGAACGCTGCAGCAGTTCGACCTGGCTCGACGATCACTTGATGACCTGTGACCCCTGAGCGTCGGGCAGCTATCGCAGATGCCGCTCGACCATCTGCGACCCCAATGCCGATCGGGATTTCTTCCCCTAACTGTGTTGCGACAACAGATCGAACATGGTCGACAACGAAGTGTTCACCCCCGAAATATCGGGTTGGGCCGCGCATATCAAGACACAGGCTTCCTGGCTCTAGCAATTCGACCAGCGGAATGATGTCAGCTACCGCTGATACCACCCGTTCAAACGACTGCACTTCAGCCACATAATCACGTGGAACCACCGTTGCATTTGGGCACGTTCGCAACGCCACTCGTTTGCGATCACCTGTACGAACTCCGGCTTCACGTGCGATGGTGCAGGCGGCGACCACTCGATGCTGGTCAAAGACGATCAGCGGTCCATCAATGGGTGCAACTGCTCGGACCGGCCATTCTGGGCACCACAGTGTCAGCACCCGTGGCACCGACGAGGTCACACCACCCGAAGCCGCCATCGATACTCCTCGTCATCATCGACTGTGGCGCCAGCTATGTCATCGTCTACATCACTGGCTACGTCGTCGATCTGCCCGACCCGCACATCAACTGCGGCTGGCAACTGCATCTCTGAGCGAAGAGGTCGAGGTGATCTACGGCCTGTCGCCGACACGGTGAGATGTCGGGCGAGAAGACGACCAACACCCCAGCCAATTCCTTCCCAATGCATGTCGCTACCAATCAGCGCAACATCACCAAGCGACACGGCGTCGCGCACCCCAACCTCATCGGCGTCGTCGATCACGATAAGAGTGACGCCTTTTGCGCGAATACGTTGCGAAATTCGACGAGCCAGTGCCCCCCGATAGCGATGTGCCGGAATGAGCACGACGTCGAATCCGTCAAACACAGCCGACAGCACATTCGCCGGATCATCACCGGTCGTCACACCAATCACCCGATGCAATGGGATGCCAAATTCGGCAATTGCTTCTGGGGACACTTGTTCAAGATCGACCACTGCAAGCCACGACCCCACCGTGACTGCGCGCTCAACCAGCCCAAGAGCAATCGAATACGCAGCAACACCATGACAAACCACTACTTGGCCGCGCAATAACCCATGAGGGAGGATCTCGGCGTAGGCCTCCGACAAAGGAAGAGCACTATCGGCCTGCGTCAATGAAGCTGCGGACTGGAGATGAGGTGATTCAAGAGCGAGTGACATCACCTACAACTGTATCGAACAGGTGTTCGATTATTCCATGCTGGCGAATCGATCGTCTTTCAAGGTCGGCTTCCCCGACGCACCACTGTCGGGGCAAACTGGAAGCGTGACCACTACTAACCGTTCACTCCCCCGAATTCTCACACTGATGGGGTCTGGTGAAACCGCTCCGACGATGGTCAGCACACACCGTCGATTAGCCGCTTCGCTCGCTAACGGTCCTTCAACTGTTCGCTCCATGGTGAACGCTGCCCTACTCGACACCCCCTACGGCTTTCAAGAAAACGCTTCAGAACTCGCTGAGCGCGCGGTCCACTACTTCTCTGAGTCTGTTGACGTCGACCTCCGCATCGGAGGGTTGACATCGCTGAGCACCGCAAATTCACTCGACCGAGAACGCGGTCTCGAGTTGCTCCGAACCAGTGACTATCTCTTCGCTGGTCCGGGCTCACCCACCTATGCACTTCGCGAATGGGCGAACACCGATGTCCCCAACATCATTTCCAACAAACTTGATCAGGGAGGCATCGTCGTCTTCGCTTCTGCCGCAGCGCTGACAATCGGCGCCTGCACAGTTCCTGTGTACGAAATTTATAAGTGTGGCCACGACCCCTACTGGCTTGATGGCCTCAACATCCTTGGCGCTATCGGTGTTAATGCTGTCGTCATTCCTCACTACGACAACGCCGAGGGCGGTCACCACGACACGCGTTTCTGCTACCTCGGAGAGCGACGCCTTCGCCTCATGGAGCAGGAACTTCCCACTGATCACTATGTACTCGGGGTCGATGAGCACACCGGAGTCATCTTGAACCTTGAAGAAGGATCTGCCGAAGTGGTTGGCAACGGCACTCTCACCATACGTATCGATGGTCAATCACGAACATTCCCTTCAGGGACCACCCTTGACCTCGCATTCCTCGTCACACCAGATGGTGACGCCGCCTCACCGGCACCGACACAAACCCCTCCGGTTGCACCAACTGAATCCCTCGCTGATGACACCCCAGCAGATACGTCACTTGGGGACACCACAGAACGATGCCTTGCAGATTTCAATACTGCGATCGACAGCGGTGACGCGGATCAAGCACTTCGTGCAGTTCTCGAACTTGAAGAGGCAATTACTGCCTGGTCGGCCGACACTCTCCAAAGCGACGACGCGGACCGGGCACGAGCGACATTGCGTTCGATGATCACTCGACTTGGTGATGCCGCCGTCAAAGGACTCGACGACCCCACCCTTGTCAGGGCTCCACTGGTCGAGGCGTTGCTCGAAATTCGTGCCCTTGCGAGAAGCGAAAAGCGATTTGACCTGTCCGACCTCATTCGAGATCGACTTGATGCAGCAGAAATCGATGTCAAAGACACCGCAGATGGCGCCGAGTGGAGCCTGCGAAACGAGGGTTAGGTTCGGCTAGGCCGTGCGGCTACGCGTCGCATGATCTCGCACCATGTCGAGCACTTGGCTGATATCTCGTCCTGGAACGAGCGACTCATCAAGATCGGTATCAGGGGTATTCATCACCGCCCGTCCGCCGGTAACGACAAGCGTTCCGGGGTGCGACGATCGAATCTCTTTCGTCACTTCAACAGCGGCCGGGAATGATTCCACGTGCGAGACCGAGAGCAACACTGCAACCGCATCTGTTTCTTCCACCACCTGAAGAAACGAACTCGCCGGTGAGTCAGATCCCAAATCGACCACCGACCAGCCATCAGCTCGGACAAGATCCGCAATAACTGCGCTCGGGATCGAGTGCTGTTCGCCGAACGGCGAACCCACGACGATGGTTCCTCGTGAGCGGCCTCGACGGTTGAGTTGAGGTCCTAACCGACCGAGAAGACGCTGCACGACCACGGTTGCTCGGTGTTCATCGGCGACACCAAGTTCGCCTGCTGCCCAACGCGCACCAATCGATTCCATTGCATCAGCGATGAAGTCGGTGTACACACGATCGACGGGAGACCCTGCGGCCATTGCTGCTTCAATGACTCCCCAGGCACCCTCTGCATCGCCGGCGATTAACCGTGCTTCAAGACGGGACGCCCAGGGAGCATTTCGAGCCGAACTGTTCGCTGATGATCGCCCAACAGGAACGCTGTCACGAGCAGCAAATTGCTCGAGGTCACTCGATGCTACACGCCACCCAGATGAGGTGCGAGAAGCCTGCAATTGGCCATGACGCACATAACGATACGCGGTCATATAGTGCACACCGAGGCGCTCAGCGGCCTCATGCAAAGTGACGTGCGTTTCCCCCACGTCGCTCGACGCTAGGAACGTTTTTCGAGCTCTGCGTGACTGTGCTGGGCTTTCGCGTTAGCCGTTTTTTGCGGCCCAACGTTCTTTTGCGGCTTTACTGCGCTCGAGAAGATGCGCCGGCACTCGCTGAGCTGCCGCTGATAACTCTTCGCCACCTTCGTCAGAAGTCGCAGGGGCTGCAGCCTCCTCGGGTTGCGCATCGTCGAATGAAGGAGGCTCTACACCCGGAAGCCAATATTGATAAAGATTCGCAACGACCTCGCCGAGACCCTCACCTGTGCTTCCTCGAGAAAGTTCAACGGTCACGATGTTGGAGTACACGTGAACTGAATCAACGCCACCGTGATCGATGAGGCGCCGTGCAAGAACTGCACTCGGCCGATCTCCTCGAGCTTCCTCAACGGTGCTGAAGCGCTCATGGCCCTGGCCAGAAAGTGTTCGATTGAGTTCGAACCTCAGCGTGCCTGGCTGACTTGATGCCTTTTCTGTGACGCCTACGAGTTGTCCCATACCTCCATCAAACTATCGCAGTGCAGCCCCTCCAAACTTGCCCAATGAAGAAACTCTCAGAGTGACGTAAAGCCATCCCAACACGTCCGCTTTAGCGGTAACGTTTCTTGTGACCAAATGGCGGCTTATCTCAGCCTCCGAGAACCCTGCTCGGCTGGTTCTCACTGCATTTACCGCACTCATCGTTGCAGGGACCGCGCTCCTTCGCATTCCCGCTGCGTTTGATGGCACACAACCATCGCTTCTTGATTCACTATTTACGTCAACGTCAGCCACGACAGTGACCGGACTTGCAACCCTCAACATCTCAGAGTTCAGCGCGCTCGGCGAAGTCATCATTTTGATATTGATTCAGGTCGGCGGATTCGGGATCATGGCACTTGGAGCGATTCTCAGCGTTGTCGCCTCTCACCGAATGGGACTGCACCAACGCAAACTTGCAACCGCTGAATTCGGCACACTCGACAACGGCGTGCTCGCCGAGATCGACCTTCGCGGCATCCTCCGACGAGTCGCAGAGATCACCATCTCGGTCGAACTGGTGCTTGGGTTCATTCTCTTCCTGCGTCTCTGGACCGGCGGATACGAGAACTTTGCTCGGTCGCTGTACTCGGCGCTCTTTCATTCAATCTCGTCGTTCAATAATGCAGGGATTTCTCTCTACTCTGATTCGCTCGAACGTTTCAGTGGTGACCCCTTTCTGCTCATTCCAATGTCAGCCGCCTTCATTCTCGGGGGATTCGGATTTCCAATCATCATCGAAGTGCTCCGGCAGGTCCGTGGAACCGCAACGGTGGGAGTACGCGCACGACGTCGAGGACTCGCCCGTATCGATCCAAAAAGATGGAGCCTTCACGCCAAAATCACGGTCACCGCAACCCTCACCCTCATCGTCATCGGCCCACTGGTCTTCGCGGCACTCGAGTGGGCTAACCCTTCGACACTCGGGCCGCTCGACATCGGGGAGAAACTTCTCACCTCTTGGTTCCAGGGCACGACACCACGCACCGCAGGGTTTTCCACCATTGATATCGGTGGCCTTCAAGAGCCCACGCTGCTCTTCGTCACCACGCTGATGTTTATCGGCGCGGGGCCTGCGTCGACGAGTGGTGGCATCAAGATCACCACGTTCGTCGTGCTGCTGCTGACCGCCCGGGCGTTCTACCGCAATACCGACCAGCTGATCCGTATCGGCTCCGGCTTTGACCTGAACTCGGTCGGCGGCGCGGTAACCTTTGGTTTGCCGATCACCGAATACTCGCAGCTGCGCGCCGGTCTCGGCGTCGAGCGCAACGAAATCAACTCGGCCGTCAACCGCAACGGCGAACAGCGTCTTTCCGACGAGTTGGCCGAGTTCATCGACGAAAACGGCAAGGAAGCCACCACCTACGAACTGCAGACCGGCTGGTCGCGCGACACGCGTAACCGCACCTTCTTCGCCACCCGCGGTACCAACACCGAGTTCCAGTTCAACATCAAGGGGCCGGGCTCCGACCTCGAGTACTACGACACCAGCCTCGAACATGAGCGCTATTTCCGTGTGGGCGCCTGGGTGCCGGGCCTGTCCGACAAGATGGTGCTGTCCATGGATGGTCGTGTGGCCCA
>CALCBR010000095.1:0-9073 GCA_937897105.1 uncultured Acidimicrobiaceae bacterium
CCGGTCGAGCCTGACGACGTTGCACGCCTTGTAGTGGGAAGTCCTGCATCAGCAGCAGACCGAGTTCATCTGCGGTGTCGTAGATCGTTGTTGGAGCAATATGACCGTGCACCCTCAGCATGTCGAGGCCGAGTTCAACTGCGTCCTCCATTAGTTGTCGCATGTGCTCATCGCTTGCGCGTCCGAGCAGTGCGTCAACGGGCATGAGGTTTGCTCCCTTGAGGAACATCCGCTCACCGTTGATGGAGCACGTCCAGTCGTCCCATGCCACTTCTCGAAGGCCGGTGCGGCGATGGGTTGTATCGCTTTGGTGCCCATCGATGGAGACGACCACATCGACATTGACGAGGTGTTGGTCTCCGAGATCTCGGGGCCACCAAAGAGCCGGTCGTGGGAGATCAATCCTCCATGACACATCGTTATGGCCGGCGGCGACCGTGATGCGGTGTTCGGCAACGACGGTTCCGTCGACGAGGGTCTGCACGTCGGCTGCACAACTTCTATCGCTGTCGAGTCGGGCATACATTTTGAGGTGAGCTCGTTCGACGGTTGCATCTTGGCAAAGAACACGAAGTGCGTCGATGCGCACAGGTCCGGTGTCGATGAGATGCACCGATTGCCAGATTCCACCGGGGTTCGGCGTGAGAGGCCCTGAAGGGTCTTGAAGCACTCCAGTGATCGTTCGACGGGAGCCTGGCTCAGTTGGTGGGCAGTGAACTTCAACCGCAATCACGTGGTCGGGCGAGAGTCGCCACAGATCGGTGACATCAAACGTATGCGGAGCGAAGTAGCCCTCGGTATCACCCAGATACGCCCCGTCGAGCCACACGTCAGCGTGATATGCAATGCCATCGAAGGTGAGGAATCTTCGGCGACCCTCGTCGGCTGATGGGGTGTTGACGGTTGTCCGGTAGGTGAGCGGCCCGTCGGTCGTGAGGCTGGGTTCAATGTCAGCCCAGTGTCCCGGGACATGGACTTCTCGCCATTCAGCGTGATCGAGTTGGGGCCCGATCGCGTTCGAACGGTGTTCGTCTCGCACCTCCGCGGCATTCCACACACCATCGAGCAACCAGGACGCCACATGTTGAGCGTATCTAGTTGCGGAGAGTGAAATTCTGTCGATAGCCGGGTCAGACCTTCAGTCTCTGCGCGAAGTAGTTTCGCCGTATGGGTTCTGACACGCATCTGATCACTCCTCACGCCGACCTTCCAGCAACGCTGGGAGCACTTCGGGAATCGGGGTGGGTGTCAAGGCCGGTCAAGGAAGAGGTTCGTGAGAATGCGGTTGCATCCATCTCGGCGGGTATGCCTCTGTTTGAAGGAGTCCTCGGATACGAAGAGACGGTGATGCCACAGTTGGAGAATGCTCTCCTTGCGGGTCACGATGTCATCTTCTTGGGTGAGCGTGGGCAGGCGAAGACTCGCATGATTCGGTCGCTCGTCGGGCTGCTCGATGAGTGGATGCCGATCGTCGCAGGTTCAGAAATCAACGACGACCCGTATGCGCCCGTGTCACGGCATGCCCGCGATCTCATGGCAGAACATGGTGACGAGACTCCGATCGCATGGGTGCACCGCAGCGAGCGGTACGGCGAGAAGTTGGCCACCCCAGACACGTCGATAGCGGACCTCATTGGTGAAGTTGACCCGATCAAGGTGGCTGAAGGTCGTTACCTCTCTGATGAGCTCACGTTGCATTACGGCATGGTTCCCCGCACGAACCGCGGGATTTTTGCAATGAACGAGCTTCCTGATCTTGCCGAGCGCATTCAAGTTGGTTTGTTGAACGTGCTTGAGGAGCGCGATATCCAGATCAGGGGTCACCGTGTGCGATTGCCACTCGACATCATGTTGGTGGCATCGGCGAACCCAGATGACTACACGAACCGCGGTCGAATCATTACTCCACTAAAAGATCGTTTCGGCAGTCAGATCCGCACGCACTATCCGCTCGAAGTTGATCTCGAGTACTCGATTATGCAGCAAGAAGCGACAACGACGTCTGTTGGTGGTGTGACGGTTGAAGTGCCCGACTATCTCGGTCTTGTGGTGGCTGAATTCAGTCATTTGGCCCGTGCCAGCAGCCACGTCAACCAACGCAGTGGTGTGAGTGTTCGGTTGAGTGTCGCCAACTACGAGTCGCTGGCAGCAAACGCACTTCGTCGAGGACTTCGAGCTGGTGAAAATCCGGTGGTGGCTCGGGTTGATGATCTCGATGCTCTTGCGGCGTCATCGATCGGAAAGATCGAGATCGAGTCAATGGATGATGGACGTGAGGGGCAGATTTTCGACAATCTCATCAAAGGCGCCGTTCATCAGGTGTTTACGAATCGACATGACGGCACATTGACCGCAGCGATTGTGGAGGCGTTTGAAGAGGGTGTTGTTGCTCACACCGGCGAAGATCGCACTAGTGAAGAACTTGCACAGTTAGTCAATGATGTCCCAGCGCTCGGGCCTGCGGTTGCGCGGTTTACGGGTGAAGATTCATCGCCTGCGGCGACAGCGGCTGCGGTCGAGTTTGTGCTGGAGGGGTTGCACCTCACCCGTCGGCTTAATAAAGACGCGTCTGGTGCCTCTGCGACGTATCGAAGCCGCTGATTAGTGGCGCAGTTCTCAGTCGGACGACTTGTCAGACAAAGGGTGTGCGGGTCCAGAGCTCTCCGGTGTCGTTGCGGTCGCCGCGAAGGGGCGTACCGGTGAGACGGACAACCTCAATTGCGCCGGGGAACCCCGGTAATTCAACATCGCCGTAGGGTTCGGCACTAATCCCTTCGGGCAGGCTCTCGGTGTTCGATGCGGGCATGAGCACGTCGTAGCCAGTTGCGTGATCGCAGAGTCTTGAGGCCATATTGACGGCAGAGCCGATGTAGTCGTCGCCTTCAAAGAGCAGTGCGTGGCCGGTTGCAATGCCGGCGCGAAGCGTGAGGGGCGAGCACACTCTGGTCGCTCGTCGCTCGAGCTCCATGACGAACTCGATTGCGCCCACTTGATCTACCGCCACGACCATGCAGCCATCGCCGAGCCATTTAGCAATGCGAACGCCTCGTTCAGAGGCGACTTCTCGAACGACGGTCCTGAACGTTCCGAGGATCTTTCCTGCGGCGTCGTCGCCATATGCCGCGGTGTAATTCGTGAATCCTGAGAGATCAAGAAAAACGAAGGTTCGTGGGACGCGCATTACCAATGAGACTATTGGTCTCAGCTGATCTCCACACGATCGGATGCTTCTCACAAGATCGAACTACGGTGCAGTTATGGCCCGGAGATTTGTCTACTCCCGATGGGATGGCTCTCAGCGGGGGTTTGACGTCGACGCTGATGTGTTGATGGAGCAGATTACGGATGAAGTGATCCATCACGGAGACGTTGAAGCTGCTCTCCGTCGAATAATGGAACGTGGGCTTCAGACCCCTGATGGTCGCCAGATGCCCGGCCTTTCGGAGCTGCGAGATCGGATTCGTGACCGAAGAGAAGAAATTGCCGAGTCTGGGGAACTTGATGGTTCATTGGCGGAAGCGGCGCGCGAATTGGCTGACATC
Source organism: uncultured Acidimicrobiaceae bacterium (assembly GCA_937897105.1). GTDB lineage: Bacteria > Actinomycetota > Acidimicrobiia > Acidimicrobiales > Ilumatobacteraceae > Casp-actino5. The sequence continues at coordinate 3,543 of CALCBR010000095.1, forward strand.
CTTGATGAAGAGCGTCACGCCATCGAAAACGCTCGAGATGATGCCCTTCGTAGTGGTGACGAGCGGCGAGCAGAGAATGCGAATGCGGCGGCTGATGAACGGCAGATGCGGCTCGATTTGCTTCCTGACGATCTGGCTGGCCGCATGCAAAGTCTGCAGAGCTACAACTTCGAGTCAGCCGAGGCCTCCCGTCGATTCGATGAATTGTCTGAGCGTTTGCGTTCGGAAATGATGCAACAGGTCGTTGATCGAGTTTCGGAAGGGATGGAGTCGGTCACGCCTGAAGATGTCCAGCGCACGAAAGAAATGTTGGCTGCGTTGAACGAAATGATCGCAAAGCGTGACCAGGGCGAAGACCCTGGTTTCGAGAAGTTCATGGATGAGTACGGCGACATGTTCCCTGACGATCCTGAGACGCTTGACGAACTTCTCGAGTCGATTGCCCGTCGAATGGCGGCGATGCAAGCGATGCTGAACTCGATGAGCCCCGAGCAGCGCGAGCAGTTGGCGCGGTTGTCCCAGCAGTTCATGGATGACATGGATTTGCAGTGGCAGATGGAACAACTGTCATCTTCTCTTCAGGCCCAGTTTGGTCAGTTGAACTCCGAGTCGTCGTATGAGATGAGCGGCGAGAGCCCTCTGTCGATGTCGCAGGCTCTTGACGCAATGGCAGAGATGGGCCGACTTGATGAACTTGAGGGGATGCTTGATGCAGCGACCTCGCCGGCCGACCTTGCAGAGATTGATCCCGAGAAGATTCGGGAGACTCTCGGCGAAGACGCTGCATCGGCGCTTGAGCAGTTATCGCGTCTTACGAATGAACTGATCGAGGCCGGACTTGTCGATCGGGTTGAGGGGAGACTTGAACTCACGCCGCGAGGGTTGAAAACGCTGGGCTCAAATGCGTTGCGAGATTTGTTCTCGTCGCTCCGACAGGATCGAAGTGGCCAGCATCAGATGGCAACGATTGGCCAGGGTCATGAGTCGGCGTACGACACGAAACCGTATGAATTTGGTGATCCCTTCCGACTTGATCTGCATCAGACGATTCGGAACGCAATCGCTAGACAGGGGAGTGGCACTCCGGTTCGACTGTCGCCGGATGATTTCGAAGTTGAGCGCACCGAGCATCTCACTCGTGCTGCGACCGTATTGATGGTCGATTTATCGATGTCGATGCCGATGCGAGGGAACTTCCTGCCGGCAAAGAAGATGGCGATGGCGCTTCACTCTCTCATCACCTCTCGTTTTCCACATGATTTCATCGGCCTGGTCGGGTTCTCCGAGACGGCGCGAGAAATTACCGCTGCGCAACTTCCGGAAGTGTCGTGGGACTACGTCTACGGGACGAATATGCACCACGGCTTCACTCTGGCTCGAAAGATGCTTGCCCGAGAGCATGGCACGAAACAGATCATCATGGTGACCGATGGCGAACCGACTGCCCATATCACGTCTCGAGGTGACGTGTATTTTGACTATCCGCCGGCACCAGAGACATTGGAAGTGACATTGCGAGAAGTGCTTCGCTGCACGAGAGATGGAATACGGATCAACACGTTTGTCTTGGATGCGACAGCCTCACTCGACCGGTTTATTAGTCAACTCACGCAAATGAATGGTGGTCGTGCCTTTCATACGACAAATGATGAACTTGGCGGCTACGTACTCGAAGATTTCATTGAGCGGCGCCAACGCATCACCCATCGCCGAGCCGGATAACCCGCATGCCCACGGGGTGTTTTTCGCTGAGGATTCGTCTCTTGCACTCCGATAGGGTGCTATGAAAGAATAACAACGAAGTAATTTCAAGCGTGTCACGATATGGGTGGTTGTGTAGCGCGGGGGATTTCACCCATACCTAAGGACGGAGCGCGCATGTACGATCAGATCGGACCTACCGAGGACTGGCAAGACGATGCCAACTGCCTCGGTGTCGACCCTGATCTCTTTTTCCCAGAGCGAGGAGCTTCAACTCGCGAGGCGAAAGAGGTATGTCGGGGATGTGTAGTACGCGAAGATTGTCTCGAATTCGCCCTCAGAAATGGCGAAAAATTTGGCATTTGGGGTGGCTTGTCTGAGCGGGAACGGCGACGCATTCGCCGTCAGCGTGCGCAAGCAGCCCGAGGCATTGTTGGCGCGTAGAACAAACAACTACGTCAGAAGGTAGAGTTTCGCTATGCCTAGTGGTGCCGAGTGGTTCATCGTACTTCTTGTCGTACTGCTCATTTTCGGTGGATCACAACTCCCGAAGATGGCTCGAAACCTTGGTCGAGCACAGCAAGAACTCAAGAAGGGCTTCGCAGAGGCGAACAAAGAAGCTGAAGCCGAAGCTGGGGACGACTCGGCGAAGTAAGTCGTGCCCTCGGGGCAGTTCTCAGTAATCTGCCGACGAGAGTTCTATTTTCCGCCGACGTAAAATCCTCCGGCGCTCGCGCTCGCTCGCACCGCCCCAAACTCCATGTTCGATGCGTGATTCGAGCGCGTATTGTAAGCATCGCTCCGACACTGGGCATCGATTGCAGATGGCCTGGGCTCGCTCAACTCCAGCGCCATCACTCGGAAAGAAGACAGACGGGGGGTGAATTCGGCATTTACCGTCAGACATCCATGATGTCACTGACTCTGGGTCGTGAATTGTGATTCGTCCAAAGTCGTCTGGTGTGCTGTTCTTCATCGGTCCTCCTTATGAGATGAGATGGCGAACATGTCAAACAGTAACACATTCGTAATATTCAGATCGAGTATTTTTGGGCAAAATGGTGAATTCCTACCCTTTTCTTACATTTATATGACGCTGACGGCGTCGGTCAGCGAGCCTCAGTGAAATGCTCATGTTCTTCCCCGTTAGACGCACAGATTCGCTACGTGGTTCCCGAGATACCTGCACACGGTCCGACGACTATCTCCCAGGACCACAGATATGCTCCGACGTATGAGTGACGTCGTAGAAGAACTTGCACCGAAGGCTCACGCCCGAATCGTGTATCAGGGTCCGGTCGCACCTCACTGGGAGGTGTACGCCGATTGGGGCGATTCGAAACTGCTTGATTCATTCCGTGCCCGGGCGTTGGCTCGCCTCGTCCTCCTAACCGAAAATGACCCTCAGTTCCGGCGAAATCGTGAACGCATCAATCGTGATGCAGAGCGCGAACTCATCTCTCTTGAGTGGGATCTCGGGCATCCCGAGGAAGAGTACGAAAACTGACCATCGTGGACGAGAGCCGTTTTCTCAACCGCGAGTTGAGTTGGCTCGACTTCAACCAGCGCGTTATTGAACTCGCTGCTGACGACTCGCTGCCGCTGTTAGAGCGCATTCGCTTCGCAGCGATCGGGTCATCGAACCTTGACGAGTTTTTCCAAGTTCGTGTTGCTGCGCTGAGAGATCAGATTGCAGCTGGGGTTGATGATGCGACCCCCGATGGACTGACCGCCGTCCAGCAGCTCGAGGCGATTGGGGAGCGCGTCACAGATTTTGTTGACCGCCAAGAAACTCTTGTGCGCGAAGTCCTGTTACCAGGTCTTGATGAATATGGAATCTCGATTGTGCGCTGGCAAGATCTTGACGACTCAGATCAAGCGAAGATGACTGAGTTTTATGAGTCACGTGTGCATCCGGTACTCACACCGCTTGTCGTCGACCCCGGGCACCCATTCCCTTACATCTCAAACTTGGCCCTGTCGGTTGCGGCGACGGTGGCAGACCCGGCGACGGCCGAGCGTCGATTTGTACGGCTAAAGATCCCGACGGTATTCCCAAGGCTGATCAACATGGGCGACGGCCGATTCATTACCTCTGAAGAACTCATCGCTGCTCATCTGCATCGACTGTTTCTGGGGATGGTCGTCGAAGAGTGGGCAACCTTCCGGGTGACCCGAAAAGCCGATCTCGCTCTCGAAGAGGATGAAGCTGACGACTTGCTACAGGCGGTTGAAGTCGAACTTCGTCGTCGTCGCTTTAATCGGCCGGTTCGTCTCGAAGTTCATCGATCGGTGAGCAAAGAGATCCTCAGGCTTCTTATCAGAGAACTCGAGATCGACCCTCGAAACGTCACCACACACTCGACGTTCCTTGACCTCACCTGCCTCAGCCAACTCATTGACCTCGATCGTCCAGACCTCAAATTCAAGCCGTGGGTGCCGGTCACCGCAGGCCGTATCAATGCCGCAGAGGAAAACGATCGATCATTGTTTGACGTGGTAGACGATCGGGCCTTACTGATTCACCACCCGTATGAAAGTTTTGCCAGCAGTGTCGAGGCCTTTATTGCTCAGGCCGCAGATGACCCCTCGGTACAGACCATCAAAATGACGCTTTACAGAGCAGGTGGTGACAGTCCCATTTTGCGCAGTCTTATTCGGGCGGCTGAGCGGGGCGTGCAAGTTGCTGTTCTCGTCGAAATCAAGGCTCGCTTTGATGAGGAAAATAACGTGCTGTGGGCGCGACGTCTTGAACGTGCCGGGGTTCATGTCGCCTACGGAATGGTTGGCTTGAAGACTCACTCGAAAGTAGTGCTCGTGGTGCGTGACGATGGCGAGCGTTTGCGTCGTTACTGCCATATCGGGACAGGTAACTACAACTCGCGGACAGCCCGGCTCTACGAAGACATTGGCTACATCACGAGCGATGACGCCATCGGTGACGATGTGGTGCAACTCTTCAACCATCTCACCGGGTTCAGCCGAAATAGCGATTACCAGTCGCTGCTGGTTGCTCCGGAGGGTTTGCGACCGCAACTCATCGATCTGATTGAACGCGAGATGGAATTTGGTGCGGAGGGCGCAATTTCGATGAAGTGCAATGCGCTCGCCGATCCGGTGATGATCGACGCGCTCTATCGAGCGAGCGGCGCAGGTGTTTCGACTCGACTGATTGTTCGTGGCATCTCGTGTATACGTCCAGGTGTTGACGGTCTGAGTGAAAACATCTCGGTGCGAAGCATCCTTGGGAGGTACCTCGAGCACAGTCGTATCTACCGGTTTGCGCACGGTGGCGACGATGGTGGGCCGTTGTACCTCATAGGGTCCGCCGATCTCATGCCGCGAAACCTTGAGCGTCGAGTTGAAGTGTTGGTGCCAATTCAGCACCCTAAACATCGCGAGTGGCTCGACCAGGTCTTTGAGTTTGATTTCTCTGATGACGTCACTCACTGGGTTCAGGGCGTCGATGGGTCATGGACACGGGCAGGTGGATCAAACGATGCCCAGCGAGAGCTCTACCGTTGGGCAGCCGATCGACAGCGTCCCCGATAGCTCGTTTATCCCGAAACTGATTCGGGAGTTGTTCACCTGAAGTTCACCCCTCTTCAGGGTCGTGTTCATTTGGGGTTTTTAACGTTTTTTCTGCAACGTGCAATTCGCTCGTTGTCTTCCTCGTGAACATTTGAATGGAGAAATACGTGAAACGATCCTCACAGCGTGTTGTTGCTCTTCTCGCAGCAGCGTCGTTTGCGCTTGCCGCGTGCGGTAGCGATAGTGACTCTGCCGAAGCGCCAGCCGAAGCGCCAGCCGAAGAGCCAGCAGCCGAAGAG
>CALCBR010000096.1:0-104993 GCA_937897105.1 uncultured Acidimicrobiaceae bacterium
CGCTGCGTGGGGCGGAACGGTTGCATTTGCATCTCCATCGACTGCTGCTCAAGTCTCTCCATCGTTCAACGGGGAGACCACTTCGTATACGGACGAACCCGGCATGCTGTCCCTTCATTGGTGGACTGATGAAGGAGTTGCGTCGCATGTTCAACCGATTGGCAACTGCGGTCGTTGGGTCCCCGAATGGGCCAAATAAATGATGCGTAGCCCACAGGCTTCCCACTACTTGGCCACCGTTTTGTGAACATTTATAGAAAGTTAAGTAAAAAGCGTGGGAATGGGCTCCGTTTATTCAGTTTGAGGTTTGCAGACCGACTATGTTCGAGTCCGTGATTCAACTTTTGAGTGGTCCACGATGACAGCGGCTGACAGCACCGTTCAACCAAGCAGAGTGGGGGCACCCGTTCTTTCGTTCGAGCACACCCAAATGACGTTTCCTGACGGCACGGAGGCAGTGCGAGACGTGAGCCTCACCATTTCGCGCGGAGAGTTCGTCACGATCGTTGGTCCGTCTGGTTGTGGTAAGTCAACCTTGTTGAAGATCGCCTCTGGACTCCTAGACGCAACAGGCGGAAATGTGACGGTTGACCGAGACCGATTGGGATACGTCTTCCAGGATGCCACTCTTCTGCCCTGGCGTACGGTGCTGAGCAACGTAGAGTTGTTGGCGGAGTTACACGACATTCCGAAAGATGAGCGTCGTCAGTTGGCGCTTGAGGCAATCGAAACCGTTGGCCTTTCCGGCTTCGTAAATCACTACCCTCGCTCGCTCTCAGGCGGCATGAAGATGAGAGCCTCACTTGCTCGCACGCTTACGCTGAAGCCTCCTGTGTTTCTCTTTGATGAGCCGTTTGGCGCGGTTGATGAGATCACTCGAGAACATCTCAATGATGAGACGCAGCGACTTTTTCAGTCAGAAGGATTCGCCGGCCTCTTCATCACCCACTCCATTGCGGAGGCGGTCTTCATGTCGACGAAGGTGATGGTTATGAGTGCCCGACCCGGACGAATTGTTGCCGAATTTGACGTGCCATTTGATTACCCCCGCAAGCCAGAATTGCGGTTTGACCCCGAATTCGCTGCGCTGAGCGGCGAGATTTCGCGAGAGTTGAGAGGTTCCCACCAATGACCATTACACATGATGATGATCAGCAGATTTCCACGGCCGATGATGGCTCGAGCGCGGATGCTGGTGCTCCCGTCTTGGGTGGCAAGAAACGTCGTCGCACCGGCGCAGATCTTGCTCGGCAGTTCCTTCCACCGCTCTTCTTAGGCGCTCTTATCGTTGGAGCGTGGTACTACGTGTCATATGGTTTGCTCACCGAAGAACGCCGATTCTTACTTCGCCCGCCGCATGAGATCCTTCAGGTCGGATTCTTAGATTGGGATCACTTCTCCGAGATCTTGCAAGCACTGTGGAGCTCAACTCGGGTAGCCCTTATCGGTCTCGCAATCTCGATCACGATTGGCTTCTTCCTTGCGACCATTATGAGTCAGACGAAGATCGTCGAGCGAGCGATCTTCCCCTACATGGTGATGCTGCAAGCAATCCCAATTCTTGCCATCGTTCCACTCATCGGCTTTTGGTGGGGCTACGGAACGACGTCACGTATTGCGGTGTGCGTCATCATTTCTCTGTTCCCCATCATCGTGAACACGTTGTTCGGGCTGCAATCTGCCGAGAGAGGGCTTCACGATCTGTTTACATTGCACCATGCATCTCGTTTGACCCGATTACGCAAGTTGATGTTCCCCGCCGCTCGCCCAGCGATCTTTGCCGGTCTCCGTATCTCAGCCGGACTGTCAGTGATTGGTGCCATCGTCGGCGACTACTTCTTTGGCCAAGGAGCAGTTGGCATTGGCCAGCTTCTCAAGCGGTACTCAAGCCGACTTGAAGGAGAAGAGCTTCTCGCTGCCGTGATCATGTCTTCAGCGCTCGGTGTCGTCGTCTTCTTGTTCTTTGGCTGGCTTCAAAACGTTGCCATTGGCAAATGGCACGAATCATCAGGTGCCGATTCGTAATTTTCTAGTCCCTACAACCACCACACCCACCCACAACCACAATCCAAGGGGGAGAACCTTGCTGATTACATCAACCCGAAAGAAACCTTTAAGAACACTGTTAGCTCTTGCTACCGCCGTGTCTCTCGTCGCCGCATGCGGTAGCGACGACGACGCTAGCGATGCGGCAGAAGAGCCAGCAGCCGAAGAGGAATCAACTACAGAAGAGACCACTGCGGCTCCAGTAGCCGAAGCCGGTGTTCTTACCGATATTTGTCCTGATCCGTTGGTGATTCAGACTGACTGGCATACAGAGTCTGAGCATGGAGCGTTGTACAACTTGCTCGGTGATGATTACACCGTTGATAAGGGTCGCAGCGCGACGGTTGGCCCGATGATGCTTGATGGCGTTGATCTTGGTATCGATTTTGAGATTCGTGAGGGTGGTCCGGCTATCGGGTTCTCCTCACCTTCATCAATTATTTACAGCGATGATTCAGTGCACTTGGCGTACGCCAATACAGATGCGCAGATTCTGACCTACCAAGACACACCGATGTTGTCAGTGGTTGCTCCGTTGGAGAAGAACCCACAGATGATCATGTGGGACCCAGAGACATACCCAGATGTTGAAGATCTTGAAGATCTGAGAGATCTAGGTGTCACGATCAACATCTTCGCCGGCCAAACCTACGCAGAAATCTTCGTTGCTCAAGGTGTGCTGTCGGCAGATCAGATCGATCCTTCCTACGACGCAACCCCTGCCCGCTTCATTGCAGAACAGGGCGCAATTGCTCAGCAGGGATTCGCTTCTTCTGAGCCATACGCCTACAAGAACGTCTATGAGGAATGGGGCAAGGATGTTGCTATCACATTGCTGAACGACAACGGTTTCCCGATCTACAGCCAGACCATCGCTATTAAGCCTTCAATGAAGGACGAGATGGATGCCTGCTTGACAGAACTCGTTCCAATCTTCCAGCAGTCAGTGGTGAGCTACCACGGAGATCCCGCCCGCACCAACGCAATGATCGTTGACATCAACGAGCAATACGATGACGGATGGGTATACACCGCAGGTAACGCCGAGTTCGCTGCAGGAGCGATGGCCCAATACGGCCTCGTCGGAAACGGACCAGACGCAATCGTCGGCAACATGGATACAGACCGCATCCAAGAAATGCTCGACGCTATTGCATTGGCCGGCCTGGAGCATGACGAAAGTCTCACACCAGCAGACCTCGTCACCAACGAGTACATCGACACCTCAATCGGCTTCTGACCGATAACAACTGAGAAGGGCGGGTGCCGAAAGGTACCCGCCCTTTTCGCGTGTGGGCGCTGGTTCCGCAACGATCTGACTCAGGTGTTAAGGATCAAACCCTGAAGGTCTGCTGCCGCTAGGAGGGTCCGCTGCAGTCAGCGATCGCGAAGTACTCGCATTGCCGCGTTACGGCCTGCTCCACCGAAGATTCCTGCACCAGGAAACGCTGCGGCACCTGCGAGATGCAGACCGTGGATTGGTCCTCGATGACGGGTGAGGTCCTCTGGTTTACCTCGCAATGTGGCGAGAGGCGAACCTGCATACGCAGGCGTGTGGCCACGGGGCATAAAGAATTCATTCTCGTATCGATCGGGGGTCATCGAACGCCAACGTTTGACACGAAGTGTCCCTGGTTCGCACAGTGAGTCGAGTATCTCCAGCCAACGTTCTGGCTCTGAAGTTGACGCCCAATTATGGGTATACGGGGTGAAGAGCACTTCGAGGCTCAATACATGCTCAGAAGCATCGAGTTGCATCGAACGGTCGAGATTGGTCGGAATGTTGATAAGGAGGCTTGGTCGTGTTGCGATCTCCCCCTCTGAGCGCCGCTGGTGAGCTTCTTCGAGGTCTGAAGGCGTTGGGGCAATCACGGTCGTTGGCGTGTGAAGGTCGCTGTCGCCAACCGCTCGACGCAGGCGGTCTTCAAATTTGTAGACGGGAAGACCGTCGATGACGAGATCGAGTTTTGATTCGTAGCCATCGTGAACTGGCTGCGCTTTCCACCCCTTGATTGGTGTGCGATCAGCGAGCGCCGGGTCATTCAACCATTCGGAGAAGATCTTCTGAGGGTCGCTCGAAACAAGCACGCAGCGTGCATCGATACGCCGGCCGTCTGCGAGTGAGACTCCGGTGACCTGCTGGTCGCATGTTTCGAGGCGAACTACTTGTGCTGACGTCAATGTTTGACCACCCGCAGCAACGAATGAGCGATGAATTGCGTCAGTGAGGGCACCACTGCCGCCCTCTGGCCTTCCAGTTCGAATGATGTGTTTGGTGGCGTACAGCGCTCCGGCGAGTCCGGTGCCAGGCATTGACGGATGCACGCCCCAGACGGTTGGTCCGGTGGCAACAGCGGGCATCCAGATGCGCCAGTCATCGAAGTACGTTTCGTAGACATCGAGGGCGCTTTTCTTGCTCCATTCGAGCAGGCGTCGAGCACCTCGGCCCTTTAGAGATGCGACACGTTGCAAGAAGTTTCCGGTTGAGGGGGTGGTGCGTGCCATTTCGATCACGAGTCGCGCAACTGGCAGTGCATCTTCGAGGTACTTTCGATAGCTCTCCACCCACGACGGGTGGGTCTTTGCGAGGGTGTCGAGGTGTTCGTCAACATGATGGCGAAATACCCAAGAGTTGTCGGGCTCGTAACTTGAGTGAACAGCTGATATCTCAGACTCGAGGTAGGTAAGCCCGTGATCTTTGAGGTCGAGTTCGTCAAGTAGCGGCATTGCACGAATCATCGAGTGGTCACAATTGCAAATGTTGAATCGGGCACCCAGATCAGTGACCGTCGATGCGCAACCGCCCACTTCATTGCGGGCCTCGACGAGGATGGTCTGGAGACCAGCACGAGCGAGGTAGGCGGCGGCGATCAGCCCGTTGTGTCCACCGCCCACAACAATCGCATCGGCGCGCTGTACGTCGTCAGGCTGCTCGGTCCTCGGCACGTCCCAACGGTAGCGTTCAAGTGTGGCTTCATTCCAGCAGGGTCATCTCACAACAGATCCAGAGACCCTTGACGTCGAATGGCTGGACATCCTTCCAATTGGTGATCCGATCGCCGACATTGTTGAACCGGAGCAGTTCACCCCAGTGTTGAGCGATTGTCGCGAAGAGCTTGTCGACATCAGCACATTGTTTAACTGCGCACAAGCGTACTTCGATGCTGGGTGGCAGCACAGCATGAAGCAGACCTACCTCAGGTCAGGTATCGCGCAACGGCTTCACAACGTCAACACCTCGCTCCCGGAAGGGTTCTCCATCTTCGTCTTTGATGGCTGGCGTCCACTCGCCCTGCAATCCGAGTTGTTCGAGGCCGCCTATGGCGATGCCAACCTTCCTCCTGGATTTCTTGCCGAACCTTCGAAGGAGATTTCCCTCCCGTCACCACATGTCAGCGGAGGCACCGTCGATCTCACCCTCTCCTATCGAAACACGCCCCTCGCCCTCGGCACCTCCTTTGACAATTTCGACGACGACGCAGCGATCATGGCGTTCGAGCGTGCCGACAGCATTGTGAGGAGACTCCGACGGATGCTGTATTCGTCAATGCGTCGTCAAGAGTTCATTGTCTACTCCGGTGAATGGTGGCATTTCGAGTATGGGACGCCACGTTGGGCTGCAATTTCTGGTCGACCCGGCTGCTACCAGATCGCAGAGTTTCCCGACGGATACTCCGGTGTGAATGAAGGACCACAGGGCGATTCGTCATGACGTTGGAGTGCGGTCGAATTGCTGGGGTTCCAGTGCGTCTGCATTGGAGTGCACTCATCGTGGCGGCGTATCTCGCCTATTCACTTGGCACAACAACTTCGGTCGTTGCTGCGCTCGTCGGCGTGATCGGCTTTGGACTTTCAATACTTGGTCACGAGGTTGGTCACGCCCTCGTTGCCCGGCGTTTCGGTGTTGCTACCACCTCCATTGACCTGTGGGCATTGGGCGGGGTTGCACGCCTTGCCTCTGAGGCACCAAGCCCGCGCTCAGAGGGGTTCATTGCCGTAGCAGGCCCAGGAGCGAGTGCGCTCATAAGTCTTTTCAGTTGGGTTGGATGGCTGACGCTTCCGATCACCGGAATTGCGGGCGAAATCGGTCGGGTACTTCTTTGGCTTGCGATCCTTAATGCAGCCTTATGCGTGTTCAATATGTTGCCCGGCTCGCCGCTCGATGGAGGGCGGGTATTGCGGGCAGCGCGTTGGGCACGACACGGTGATCGTCCTCGGGCAGTTCGTGAATCCGCCCGTTCTGGCATGTTCATCGGTGTTGCACTCGTTATCGCCTCGATTGCTCTCACCCTTAGCGGCAGAACTTCGGTGATGTTGGTCTTCGTTGGCCTCTTCATTGCAGCAAACGCGCGAGCGGAACTGACGATGGGTCAACTGCATGACAGCGTGAGCGACGTCACTATCGGCTCCGTTGCATGGCTGGGTCTTGCCCATGCCGACGAATTCACCACAGTGGCTGAGATCATCGACCAGCAACAGCGTCTTGGTGAAGCTGAGGCGGTGCTCGTCGTGGCTCAACGCGACGTCGTTGGGATTGCTCTCGTGGACGACCTCAACAGGGTGCCGCCAGATGAGCGCCAAATTACGCAACTTGGCGACCTTATGCGACTGATCGATGATCTCCCTGATGCGACGGTCACCACGCCGCTTGCTGACATGTTGCTCAAGATTGATCCAAACACCCCCGTCATTCTGGTGAGAGAGGGTGACTCACTAGTCGGCATCGTGCCACCGACACGTTTACGCCAATTGTTTAAAATTTAGTTGGTGAAATTAGGCGTCAGCGACAATGCCTTCGCGCTCGACCACGGGAGGTTTATCGCTCCAAGGGAAATTGATCCAGAGGTCGGTTCGTTTCCAGACGTAGTCGCACTGCACAACAGAATGCGACTTCTCATAGATGACTGCGGTTCGGACTTCGCCTACCTTGCCTGCGCAAAAGTCGTGAACGCTTTTCAGGGTATGTCCTGTGTCTGCAACATCGTCAACGATAAGGAGCTTCGCTTGGCCAAGGTCAACAAAATCTGGAGCCGGAGGAAGAATGCGAGGGACTTCGAGCCGCTCATCGACCCCGGTATAGAACTCGACATTCATCGTGTAGGTGTTCTTCACCGCAAGGGCGTAACCGAGCGCACCTCCGATGCACAGGCCACCTCGCGCAATTGACAAGATCATTTCGGGTTCGTAGCCGTCGTCGGCCACCATCCTCGCGAGTTCGCGTGATGCCTCGCCAAACTGTTCCCAACCAAGTATTTCGCGCTCTTCAGACATATCTCTGACGTTAGTCGCCGAGGCCAGCATTTACCGTTTTTGCTACGTCTGACGGCTGTAGTGGTACTCGCCTAAGATGAGGAGCTGACCCGTAGGCGGTATTCATCGCATCTTGGATGGCAGCAATCACCGCTGGCGTCGAACTAATCGTTGGCGGCTCACCAACACCCTTAGCTCCCATTGGCGCCTGAGGATCTGGAATCTCAATGAGTTCCGCTACGACCGGCGGCATGTCAGCAATGGTCGGTATGAGGTAATCGGTAAATGAAGGGTTCATAATCCGGCCGTCACGCTGAATGATTTCTTCCATCAGCGCCAAACCGAGGCCCTGCGCAATCCCACCTTCTATCTGTCCCGTTACTGACAGTGGATTGAGCGCGCGACCGACGTCTTGGACTGTCGAGATTTCAACAACCCGCACGAGTCCCAACTCGATGTCAACGTCGACAACCGCCCGATGACCAACAAACGCAAACGCCGTGTGGCAATCGCCCTGGCCATTTTCATCTAGAGGAACGGTTGGGCGATGACGATATTCGACCTCTTCGTCAAATTCGAGCCCGATGACCACGTCAGCCATTGGGCGTCGGTCCCCAGTGCTCGTATTTACTAGTTCTGTTCCGTCGATGGTGTACACCAACGGATCTGTGCCTTCCGCCGTAGCGACGTGTTGATACACCAGCTCCCGCACACGAAGACAGGCTGCTTCCACGGCTCCTCCACTCATCCAGGTTTGACGAGAGGCTGAAGTTGAACCAGCAGAGCCAACATTGGTGTCGATGGCATCAAGCTCAACCTCTTCGAGCCCAAGGGTTGATCGAGCAATCTGCGGGGCGATAGTGATGAACCCTTGGCCGACCTCGGCAGTGGCAAATTTGAGGGTCACAATGCCGTCACGTAACTGACAGCGCGCCGTGCTGTAATCGTCAAAGGCCTCTGAGTACATCAAGTTCTTGATCGAAAGGCCGTAGCCGATTCCTCGAACGACATCAACCGGGCGGGATGTATTTCCGGCGCCCCCTGGCAACTCATAAGGGTGCTCTTCGGCGGCGCCAGCTCCCTCAGGAAATGGCATCCGTGACAGCCCTTCAATGATTTCGGAGACCGGCGCAACGCTCTCAACAACTTGTCCAGTAATGAGACGATCGCCTGTGCTCATTGCATTCCGACGCCGAATCTCCAGGGGGTCAAGCCCGCAGGCCTGCGCAAGCAAATCCATCTGACGTTCATGAGCGAAGCACGCCTGCACAACGCCGAAGCCACGCATGGCACCACAGGGAAGATTGTTCGTGCGAACCGCAATACCTTTGACATCTGCGTTCTCACACCGGTAAGGCCCCTGGGCGTGGGTCACTGCATTGACAAGCACAGCCGATGACGTCGATGCGTAAGCACCGCCGTCGAAGACAAATTCGGCTTCGATTTTGACGAGAATGCCTTCGCTTGTGGCATGGTGACGCATCCAAATCTCTGCCGGGTGTCGATGGACGTGCCCAAGGAAGCTTTCGCTTCTCGAGTAGTGCATTTTCACCGGGCGTCCCGTGGCTAACGCGAGTAAGCACACGTGCACTTGGAGTGAAAGGTCTTCCCTACCGCCAAAGGCCCCTCCAACTCCCCCGAGCACGAGACGAACCGCTGATTCGGGCAAGTCGAGACAGGCGGCAACCTGACCGAGATCTTCGTGGAGCCATTGGGTTGCAACGTGGCATTCCACGCCAGCCCCGTCTTCGTCTGGAATCGCCAGTGCAGATTCAAGGCCTAAAAATGCTTGATCTTGCATTCCGATTGAGTAGTGTTCTTCGACGACGACATCGCCCACAACGCTGACGTCACCGGTGATCACATTCTGTTCACGGATGACATTTCCATCGGGATGAATTGAGGGCGTATTCGGATCTTTCGCGAGGCGGGCATCCGCGAGGGCCGGTAGCACCTCATAGGTCACTTCAATCGCGTCTATTGCACGAGCGCAGATCTCTTCGTCATCTGCGACAACCGCTGCGATGGGTTCGCCGATGTAGCGAACGACATCTGCTGCAAACACCGGCTGATCAGAGGAAATGAGCCCGTAGGTCGGCTTTCCTGGCACGTCTTCCGCAGTGATGATGCGATGCACGCCAGGAATTGCCAGCGCGGGCGCAGTATTTATCGACACGATTCGTGCGTGCTGGTGCGGCGAACGAAGCGTCTTGCCGATGAGCATGTTGTCGGCCGAAAGGTCGGACGAGAATTCGTACGCACCCTCAGACTTCGCAATTCCATCTGGGCGCAGCGGCGACTGGCCGAGGCCACCCGTCACCGATGATTCGCGGATACCAAGATCGCTCACGACGCACCTTGACCACGTTGCGCAATGACCGTCTGCACTGCTTCAACGATCCGTCCATACCCGGTACAACGACAGAGATTTCCTGCAAGTGCCTCACGGATTTCATCGGTCTGTGGTTTAGGTGAGCGTTCGAGAAGGTTTGTGGCGGCCATGATGAGACCGGGTGTGCAGAACCCGCATTGGATGGCGCCGCTCTCAACAAATGCGGTTTGCACATCAGTTGCTCCTCCGAGCCCTTCAACGGTCACAACCGACGACTGGGTGGCGGACGCTGCGAGCACTAGGCAGGAGCACACGAGGTTGCCATCGAGAAGAACTGAACACGAACCACACTCACCCTCTTCGCACGCACCTTTCGCACCAGTGAGGCCGAGCCGGTCTCGAAGCACGGTAAGCAAACTCTCACCCGGGTAGACATCAACAACTTCGTGTCGCTCCCCGTTCACGGTGAGCTCGAAATGTCGCTCGTCATGAATGTTCGTCATGTTGAACTCCTCATTTCTTGAACCCCTCGTTCAATAAGTCGTTGCGCCAGCACTCCGACCGAATGGCTTCGGTAGGCAGCAGTCGACCGATGATCGTCGATTGGCGATGCTGCCTGCTGCACAAGTTCCCCAATGTGTTCGAGCGAATCCGCAGAAATCGCCAGACTGGACCAATCGATGGAATCTCCTGCCAGAATCGAAGCGTCTTCAGCCAGCATGACAGTGGGACCAACAGATCCGAGAGCAATGCGACACGAATTTGAGTCGGCAGAAAGCACGACCGCAACACCGGCCACTGAAATGACCATGGCGTTGCGGGTACCAATCTTCGAGTAACCCTGCCAGCCGTCGACAATCGGCATCTCAATGCTTTCGATGAATTCATCATTCGCGAGCACCGAGCGTTTTGGTCCTGTCGCAACATGTTCCACCGCCACACGACGCTGCCCCTCAGGGGATGTCAGCACGGCAAATGCGTCGAGGGCAACGAGAGCACATACGCCGTCACCTGCCGGGCTTGCAGTGGCGATATTTCCCCCAATTGTTCCCGCCGTTCGAATCTGGTGGCTACCTACGGTTCTCGCTGCCTGCGTGAGGCAGGGCGCTAACGCGTCGACCGGAGCTCCAAGCAGCTCATCCCAACTCACGCCGGCCCCAATGCGCAGGAGCCGCTGGTCGTGGTCAACTTCGATGATTGACAGTTCGGCCACCTCTTTGAGGCTGACGACCAACTCGTCTGATCCTATGCGTTGCGAGCCGTGATTGAGCGCCACCATCAGGTCGGTGCCTCCGGCTAGCAGTACCGTCTTTGGCTCATTGCGCAGCAACGCCGTGAGTTGTTCGATCGATTGAGGATGCGCAATTGGCACGCAAGAGAGTGTAGAAGGCACAGTGCAAAGGACGGCATTTCTGCGTGTCATCTCCATTGATTGGGCGATTGTTCATGTCAAACTCAACTTTGATGACATGGCCTGCGATCTCTGACCTCATTCCAGTTGTCGTCTTCGTTGGCATTGCAGCGTGCATCTACATGATTGCCGGCTTCGGCTTCGCACTATTTGCCGTGCCGTCAATTAGCCTTTTCATGCCCGTTACCGAGGCGGTGTCGCTGCTTACATTGCTCGGACTCACCAGCGTGCTCCGCCAATCGCTTTCACTTCGAGAGCACATTGACCGGTCGAGCGCTATCCGGTTCTCGCTATGGGCTGTCGCAGGAATGCCCGTGGGCTTCTGGATAGTCAACGTAATTTCCGATCAAGCCCTCCGGATTTTTCTCGGCGTGAGCACCATCATTGCGACTGTTGTGTTGCTCCGCCGTTCAGAGAACCACACATCTCACCCTGCCGTCGAGAACTCATTTGCGTTTGCGTCTGGTGTTCTCAACGTGTCGATTGGCACAAATGGATCTCCACTCGTGTTTGCGCTCCAGGGTCGACGTCTGACCCCAAACCAGTTTCGTGCGACGATCGCCGTCATTTTCGCGGTCAGCGCCGTCGTGACCAGCACAATCTTTGCCTTCGATGGCAGATACACGAGCCGTATTCTTCTCCTCGCGGTGTGTGCGCTGCCCTCGTGGTTAATCGGCACCCTCACCGGTCGAAATTTGGCAGACAAGATCGATCAACAGCAATTTCGTTCGGTCGTATTGGTGCTTCTCGCGATCACCGGCATTTCCACTCTCGTGTTCGCACTGTGACACGCTGCGAATATCGGGCGCAAGGTCTTGCAGGTGACGAAGGTCACAAAGTACATTGCAGTCACCACCGCAAGCCAGAAGACGGTGGTAACCGGGTGTAGGTCTGGCAAAAAAAGGGGGGGTTGTGTCATCGTCTGCGGTCTCTGACTCTCGCCCATTGCTATCGGTGAGAGACCTCCGAACTCATTTCGATGTCGGCGGGCACGCCGTGAAGGCCGTCGATGGCGTGTCATTCGACGTCTACGAAGGGAAAACCCTCGGCATCGTCGGTGAATCGGGGTGCGGGAAGACCGTGTTGTCTCGCTCGATCATGGGCATTACGACAGCGTCAAATGCCTCAACCTCTGGCTCGGTCAACTACTCCGGAACGGAACTCGTCGGAAAGAGCAAGCGGGCGTTGCGTGCGTTTTGGGGTGAGGAGATGGCGATGGTCTTCCAAGATCCGATGACATCACTCAACCCGGTTGTTCGCATAGGCCGACAACTCACCGAACATCTTCGTGCCCATAAGGACCTTTCAAAGTCAGAGGCAAACGAGCTCGCAGTGCAGTTACTCACGTGGGTCCGAATTCCTGAGCCAAAGGAGCGCCTCAGCAATTTCCCGCATCAGATGTCTGGAGGAATGCGCCAACGCGTATGTATTGCAATCGCTCTTGCCTGCTCTCCAAAACTGTTGTTCGCCGATGAACCAACCACGGCACTTGACGTAACGGTTCAGCACCAAATCCTGAACCTTCTTGCCCAACAACAGCAAGAGCGTCAGATGGGAATGGTGCTTGTCACTCACGATTTAGGTGTAGTTGCGACCCGAACCGATGACATCGCGGTCATGTATGCCGGCAAGATTGTGGAGAAGGCATCAACATCTGCGCTCTTTAGCCGAATGCGTCACCCGTACACCCAGTCTCTTTTTTGGTCAATCCCCAAGACCTCAGAACCAAAGCACACCCGTTTGAGCGCAATCGTGGGCCGGCCGCCGAATCTTGCGGCGCTGCCTTCTGGGTGCTCATTTGCAGACCGTTGTCCGTATGTTCAACCGATCTGTCGAGAGGTTGAGCCGAAGTTGCAAACCATTGATTCGCATTCGTTCGCATGCCATCTACCCGTAGGCAGCACCGAAGCAGAGGCAGCCCTCAGCGCAAACATTTCAGCGGGCCTCCCTCAGTCGGAAGGCGCGGCGGCGCGGCGTGAGGCTCAACAAGGATCGTTGACGTAATGGCAGGTTCTGGTACCGCACATCTCCGCAATGGCGATGACATCGTGATTCGGGTGGAAGACCTCACAGTCGAGTTTCCGGCGAAAGGTGGCAATTCCGTTCACGCTGTGAGCGGAATCAGTTTCGACGTTCGTCGCGGTGAGACGCTAGGCCTTGTTGGGGAATCTGGCTGCGGAAAATCCACGACGGGCAAAGCGCTTCTCCAACTTCCTGCTCCAACGGGCGGGTCAGTTCAGCTCGACGGCGAAGAATTGACTCATCTGAGCCGGTCTGAAATGACGGCCCGTCGAACCGACATTCAAATGATTTTTCAAGACCCCATCTCGTCGCTCAACCCTCGGAGGACGATCGGCAAGATCGTCGCAGAGCCGCTAGATGTGTGGGGACCTACAGCAAGTGACGAACAATGGGTACTGGTTGCGAGCATTCTTGATGCAGTGGGCATCGACCCTGAGAGTGCAAAGTACAAGCGGCCTCACGAGTATTCCGGCGGTCAATGCCAACGAATTTCAATTGCGCGAGCGCTCGTCATGGAGCCAAAGGTCATTATCTGTGATGAGCCGGTGTCAGCGCTTGATGTGTCGGTTCAGGCCCAGATTCTCAACATGCTTGAGGATCTCAAAGCGAAATACGGCCTCACCCTCGTCTTCATTGCCCACGACCTTGCTGTTGTGAAAAACATCAGCGATCGCGTGGCCGTCATGTATCTCGGCAAGATGTGTGAGATTTCTGATTCCGATGATCTCTACGCCACACCAGCACACCCGTACACACAACTACTGATGGATTCGCACCCGGAGCCAGATCCAGAAGCGATCATCGATGAAATGGTTGTGCTGGGTGGCGAGATTCCAAGTCCTATTTTCCCGCCATCAGGATGCCGTTTTCGCACACGCTGTGAGTTTGCTGACGAACGTTGTGCAAACGAAGAGCCCAAAATGGTAAAAATCTCGGACGATCACTACGTCGCCTGTCATCATCCGCTGACTGAGGTGGGGAAATGACCATTGCGCCAAGATGTAGGTTGATCGCTTGGAATAGCATGAATCGCTGTGGCACCACGCCACGACGATCCGTCGGGACACCCGATCACGTCGGACAAAACAATTATCACGGGAAATCAAATGGGGGATACTGCAATGAGACGTAAAGGTCTTTACCGCTCAGTCGCCTTCCTTGCTATCGCCGGTCTTATCGCCGGCGCATGCGGGGGAGATGACGATAGCGCACCCGCCGACACACCAGAGGAAACTTCAGAAGAGGCTGAGTCCCCTGCTGAAGAACCAGCTGAGGAACCTGCTGTTGAAGCCGGAGACGAAGCAGAAGGTGATGTCGACACAGAAATTGAAGAAGAGGAATCGGCTGTCGCGTATGGTGGCTCGATCTCTGTTGGACTCGAAGCAGAAGCTACTGGTCTTCGTCCATGGGAGGACACTTGTTCTTCGCCGTGTTACAACATGATGATTTCGGTCTTTGACAAACTGGTCGAAATGGACGTCAACGGCAACTACGTGCCTTACCTCGCAGAGAGCTTGACATCAAACGAAGATTTCACCGTTTGGACAATGACTCTCCGCAGCGACGTGACATTCCATAACGGCGTTGAACTTACCGCTCAATCCATTGCCGATATGTTCCCAATTCAGCAAGCTGGCGCTGCGGGCTCAAGTGCAATCGCTGCTGCAAATTTGGTGTCAGTTGAGGCCACCGGTGACCTCGAGGTGACGTACACGTTGTCCGAGGGTGGCTCAGCTTTCCCGGCAACGCTCTCACGTGCACCTGTTGGAATGGTATTTGAACCAGCGGCAGCAGCTGACTCAGAGGGCTTCTCGATGGCGCCAGTTGGTACCGGTCCGTTTGTCATTGATTCACGTGACCTCGATAATGAGACCACGTTTGTCCGTAACGCCGAGTATTGGGGAACCGACCCTGACGGCAATGCTCTTCCATATCTGGACTCAATTTCGTTCCGTCCAATTCCGGATGAGGGGACACGTCTCGATGCGCTGCTGTCAGGAACGGTAAATGCAATGCAGACGCTGCGACAGGGAACCATCCGAGATGCACGAAATGCACGTGATGACGATGGCGCAGACATCACTCTTTATGAATTCCAAGGCAACAACGTTGGTGGTGGAATGTACAACGTTCTTGTTCCACCGTTTGACGATGTTCGAGTTCGTCGTGCGTTAACCCACATGAACAGTCAGGAACAAGTTATTGAGGCGCTCGGCGGTACTGGCATCTCGCTTCCAGGAACTCAGTGGTTCAGCCCTGATTCACCTTGGTGGAGTGAAAAAGTCGCAGAGGCATGGCCCAAGTTTGACTTTGATGGCGGTGTGGCCATTCTCACTGAGTACGTGAATGACCCAGAACGCTCCGACGGCAAGGCCGTTGGGGAGCCGATTGACGTTGAGTTGTCATGTCCTCCTGACCCGACACTCATCGCTTCAATGCAGGTTGTTGAGCAGCTTTATACCGCTAGCGGCTTGGTCAACGTCACCATGACGAACTACGACCAGCAGACGCATATTGGTATTGCGCTTGGCGGCGAAAATGGCTTCGTCGGCAACCACCAACAGCACTGCTGGAGATGGAGCAGTGATGACGATCCATCGGTGAACCTGAATCCTGCTCTGGCGCCGCCAACTGCGGAAATTGCTGAAGCGATTGGTCTTCCAGGAGTTGTCTCACCATTGAACTTCTCAAACTGGTTCAGTCCAACAGCATTCCAGGCAGCGGTTGCTGCAACCAAGACGGATGACTTCGCAACCCGCTTCGGGCTGTACGAATCGATCATGCTTGAGTTTGCAGATCAGGTGCCCGTCTACTACTCCGGTCACACGGCAACTGCAATCGGCACAGAGAGCAACATTCTCGGCCTGAACAGCTGGCACGTGCCTTCTGGCGAGCTCGGCATCGGATTCCCGAGTGCTGAGGGACGCTGGGCAGAAGTGTTTATCGCTTCATAAGTAACAACCCTGGAACTGGGAAGGAGAGCTATGGGAAAGGTCATTGCAACGAGGCTTGCACGGCTAGTGGCGACATTGCTTGCGGTCACGTTCTTGACATTTTCCATGACTGCTCTCCTTCCCGGAGACCCTGTGAACGCCATCCTCGGGGTCGACGCTGTGCGCGACCCCGAGGTTGTGGCAAAGATTCGAGCTGATCTTGGGCTCGACGACCCGTTTCTTAACCGGTACGTGAATTGGTTAGGAAATGCAGCAACCGGTGACCTTGGACAGAGTTACATCACTGACCAAGAAGTCATGACTACAATCTCTCAGCGATTACCGGTCACCGCACAACTCGCGTTTATGGCCATTCTCATGGCCGTCATCCTGGCCATACCGATCGGCATGCTTGGGGCTTACAAACAAGGCAAATGGCAAGATGCAACAACCTCCGCCGGTGTGCAGGTCGCTCTCTCGATACCAAACTTCATTATTGGTATCTTTCTGATTTGGCTGTTCTCAGTTCAACTCGGATGGCTGCCCGCCTCGAACTGGAACCGGATAACCAGCGATGGTCTCGTGGAGAACCTAAAGACGGCGATTTTGCCCGCGTCAGCGCTTGCGATGACTCAAATGGCGATTTTCTCTCGCCTGGTGCGTTCTGACATGATCGCAACCCTTCAGGAAGATTACATCTTGGCTGCCCGCTCAAAAGGACTTTCCGACCGGTTTATTCTCCTGCGCCACGCACTTCGTCCAAGTTCGCTGAGTTTGATGACGATCATCGGCATCAACTTTGGCGCACTTCTCGGTGGGACAGTCATTATTGAGACACTCTTCGCAATTCCCGGAGTCGGTTTCAGATTAATTAATGCGATTTACCAACGCGACATCATCGTGATTCAGGGAATCACGGTCTTCATCGCCACGGCATATGTGGTGATCAATACGATTGTCGACCTGTTGTACGCAGTAGTCGACCCGAGGATCCGTAAGGGATAGCCGTGGCGACGACCAACTCACCAACAACACCCGAGTTTCCGCGCGATCGCCTCAGCAATGTCTCGTCGGCTGTCGCTGGTGCGACCGGTGTCGCTCCCAAGAAGGCCACCTTCCGCGATATCGTTCGCGCCATGCCATCGAGGGTAAAGATGGCGTCCCTTTGGCTCGTTCTCGTAGTTTTCGGTGCGATCTATGCCAAACTCGACACGTCCTGGTTTGGTGGCGCTCTGCCCTTACAAGACCCAAATTTTCAAACAAACGGCTTCATTCGCGAGACCGGCGAGTTCGGCACCGGGCAACCGATTGAAGGAATGTCCGGAGCGCATTGGTTAGGCACTGACGCCATCGCCCGAGACACATTTGCACGTATCGTTCACGGCGGCTGGGTCTCGCTGGTCGTTGTCGTTGTCTCGGCAACGTGTGGAATTGTTATCGGCGGTTTTTTGGGTTCGCTAGTCGGCTTCGTGCGTGGACGAACTGAGACGGTAGTGATGGCAACGGTCGACGTCATCCTTGCCTTTCCCGCGCTCGTATTGCTGCTTGCTCTGGTCTCAATTTTCGAGGTTCGCAACCTATTCGTGATCAGTGCAGTGATCGGTGTTCTATCAATACCCGCCTATACAAGAGTGGCGCGAGCGAACTCGCTTGCGGTTTCTTCACGAGAATTCGTCACCGCTGCTCGTGCCATTGGGACAAAACCGCGTCGGATTCTCTTCAGAGAGGTGATTCCAAACGTGCTTCCAACTCTGCTCGCCTACACGATGGTGGCGGCTGCCTTCGTCGTTGTCGTCGAGGGCTCCCTTTCGTTTCTGGGGCTCAGTGTGCAGTTGCCGACACCGACATGGGGCAACATGATCAACCAAGCTCGACGTGATATCAAAATCAACGTCGCTCAAGTGATATGGCCTTCACTGGCGCTCACGCTTACTGTGCTCTCACTAAACCAAGTAGGCGACTTCTTCCAGCAGCGCCGAGAGGTAAGGGGTTCTAACCTTTAGAACCTCGCGAAATGAGGATCAATTCATTTAGATCCTCCCAATACGAGGGCCAACTCTTTGAGGTCACTTCTGGCTCGGTGATAGCCGTGCCCGGAACGCGTGCACCGATAATCGAGAACGCCATTGCGAGCCGATGATCATCATGAGTGTCAACAGTTGTGCCTTGGAGTTCTGCGGGAGTGATCGTGAGACCATCATCGTGTTCGACGACATTGGCCCCAAATTTGCTGAGCTCGCTGGCAAGGTCTCCGATGCGGTCACTTTCTTTGTTTCTGATGAAGCCCACGCCTCTAATTCGGGTGGTGCTCGCAGCGAAACATGCAAGGGCCGCCACCGTTGGCACCAAGTCAGAAATCTCTGACATATCGATATCAATTCCCACAAGATCGCGTCCGTTCGATGTCAACGTGGTGGAGTGGGACGTGCAATTGATGTCAGCATTCATCTCGCGCAGGATGTCAATGATCTGCTTATCACCCTGAAGAGATGAGGACCCAAAGTCTTCAATGGTGACGGTTGAACCTGTTGCCGCCGCTATCGCAAGCGGATACGACGCAGAGGAGGCATCGGGTTCGATGGTGACCGAAGTCGCCGAATATTCCTGGGGAGAGATGCCGATTGAGCCTTCTGATATGTCAGTCGACACTCCGAACAGTTCCATTACCGAAGCTGTCAAGTTCACATACGGCTGTGAAATAGGGCTTCCCTGCAACGTGATGTGCAGACCCTCTGGCAGCACGGGTCCGATCATCATGAGCGCAGAAATGAACTGGCTTGATGTGGTCGCATCAATGGTCACCGCTCCCCCACGAAGCGGGCCCTGAATACTCACCGGCAATCCACCGTCGTGATCAGCGATCTGCGCTCCTAACGACCGAAGGGCATTGAGTAAGGGGCCTATTGGACGCTGCCTCAAGCGCTCGTGTCCGTCGATAGAGATGCTGCTTCCAGCTGTCGCTGCGAGTGCTGTCAAAAAACGAGAGGTCGTGCCTGCGAGTTCGGCGTGAATCTCTCCAGATTGCAACGCTGCATCTCGGAACACCGTTGCGGTCGAACCTGAGCGGGTCACCTCGATACCAAGAGCCTGTAGGCCCGACAGCATTGCGCGGGTGTCATCACCGTCAGGGAGATTCTTCAGTGTTGAGCGTCCCTCACTGAGTGCAGCGCAGATGAGCGCGCGGTTCGCAATGCTCTTCGACCCTGGAACGCGAATTGTGGAGTGAAATGGGCGCTCCACCGGAGTGCACCACAACGTCATGTCAGGGCACTCACAGTCGGGCGGAAGCCTCGAGCGATCAGACCGCCACGGAACATGTCAACAACTCCAGAATCGACAAGGACGACAGCGACTCCACGGTTTCCTTCGGCGAGGTGAACAACTTCAAAATTGGCAATGTTGACGCCGAGCTCAGCGGCGAGGGTGAACACCTCGGCTGCGGCACCCGCACGGTCTGGAATGCGAATGCGGACCTCCGAGAGTGCCGACGGGTCTGTCACACGACCGGGCAGGTTTGCTCTTGATTCTCGAGCCCTCTGAAGCATGGTTTCTAGCGAAGTTTTCTCTTCAGCTTCGATAAAACTTCGGACGCTATTCAGCGCTGCATTGAGGTCATCGATCGCTTCCAGAATCGCAACACGGTTTTCTTGACAAATATCGATCCAAATGCGAGGTGATCCACTGGCGATACGAGTCATATCTCTAAAACCACCTGCAGCGAGACGGAGTAGCGAAGCGTGCTCTTCCGATCGATCTTGAGCAAGCGACATTAGTGATGCTGCGGTGAGGTGTGGCAAATGGCTGACAACGGCAACGAGGCGATCGTGTTCGGTTGGTGAGAGTGCGACGACTTCGGATCCGACTTCGCGTACCAGTGAGGCAACAACCGAGAAATTCTCGTCGTCAGCCTCAAGGTCGGGGGTCAATACCCAGATCGCACCGTCAAACATGTGAGGGTCTGCTCCATCGAGCCCTTCGAGTTCGCTGCCTGCCATTGGGTGTCCGCCAATGAAGCGCTTGTCGTGTATTGCCTCACAGATCGGCGCCTTAACAGATCCAACGTCGGTTACCACGCCTGACGTCGTTTCGAGCATTTGTCTCACAACGTCAACGCTTGCTGTAACGGGAACCGCCACGATCGTGATATCCGCTTCCTGAGCGATGCCAATTTCAGAGATGATGCCCTCGTCTTGCGCACGACGACTCACCTCATAGTCGAGATCACTGCCACACACATCCCAGCCACGCTCTCGCAGAGCAAGCGCAATAGAGCCTCCTATGAGGCCAAGGCCCACAACGTTCGCGGTGCGCGTGTGATCAACAGTATTCACGGGCGTTGAGCGTATCGTTCAAGGCCGCAGGCTTTGCTCAGTTCGATGACTTCTGACGTTGACATCGTCCGCCACTCGCCCGGTGCGATTTTGTTGTCCCGAATCGGACCGATGCGAATTCGGATGAGCCGTTGCACGCGGTGTCCGACTGCATCAAACATCCGCCGTACTTGTCGATTTCGTCCCTCATGAATGACGATGCGAACAACCCCTGGCTCGGGCTGTGAAACTCGCGCCGGTGCGGTCATGCCATCGTCAAGTTTCACTCCGTCCCGAAGTGCTCGGAGCGCTCCCGATGAGAGAGGCTCAGCTACTTGTACGAGGTATTCCTTCTCAACCCCTTTTGACGGATGTGTCACGGCGTGAGTGAGGTTTCCGTCATTGGTGAGAAGAAGGAGCCCTTCCGTTGCCATGTCGAGCCTGCCAACCGCGTGGAGTCCAGGGCACTCAGGCACAAGTGACAGCACCGTTGGGCGACCTTGAGGGTCAGAAGCGGTCGTCACCACTCCTTCTGGCTTGTTCAACAGGTAGTAGACAAGGTCAGGCTTGATACCAACCGGAACACCATCGACACACACCACGTCAGCATCGACATCAACCCGACACCCAAGCTCAGCGACCTCATCGTTCACTGTCACGCGACCCTCGGAGATCAGGATCTCGCAGGTTCGGCGGCTCCCCCAGCCACGCTGCGCTAACACCTTCTGAAGGCGTTCTCCCTGCCGCTCGCCATCAGATTCGTCGGCATCATCGAGATACCAAGGGACCTCATCGACCATGCTGACCTAACTCTCAGCCTGGAGCAGATTCACTTGGCGGTTCAATGCGCAGACCATGCTCAAGCGCCTCCACGACGTCTGCATCAGGAATGAACTCGGCGATTGATGGCAACTCGTCAAGACTTACAATTCCTAGTTTCTCGCAGAACGTCGACGTGGTTCCGTACAAAATTGCTTGACCTGGACCGTCGTCATGTCCGACGGCATCGATGTATCCCCTCGCAGAGAGCGTTCGGAGCACACCATCAGGATCAACACCTCTAATTGACGCAATTTGCCCGCGACTGATCGGTTGCTTGTAGGCGATGATCGCAAGGGTCTCAAGGGCAGCGCCTGAAAGTCGTGCCCGTTGCTCATCGAGCAGGAAGCGTTCAACATACGGGGCAAGTTCAGCAACGGATTGGTATCGATACCCTCCTGCGACTTCAACGAGCTCGAAGCCCGAATGTCGTGCCCGATATTCAGCGGCAAGAGCTTCGCAAGCCGCCTCGATATCAGAAAGCGGCCGTTCAAGGAGTTGCGCAAGCAATTCAACCGGTACCGGTTCCATCGCAACGATGACGATGGCCTCGATCGCTGCGTGAATAGAGGACGGGTCGTGTTCGTGCATGGCTAACCCTCGTAATCGTCGATGGCGAGAACTGAAAGGTCGGTGTCGGCATCTTCTACCCAGACGATGTCGATCTCGCCAAATTGAGTGAATTGCTCGATGTCGACAATTCCTTGTTTGAACAGCTCGAGGACAGCGAGAAAACGCACGATGACCTCTACACGCTCAACCAGATCTGCGGTGAGACGTTTGAAATTGATGCGGCCAACAATTGGCAGCTCGGCAAGAAGCTCATCGACGGCCTCAGCCACTGTGATTCGTATCGGCGAGACATGGAAAAGATCGACGATGGGCTCAGCTTTGGGTGAGAGTGCTCGAATTGCGGCGCTCTGGAACCGGCGAATTGATGTTCCCTCGAGCAGGTCAGGCATCAGCCCAGCGAATCGTTCATCTGCGCCGGTTCGTCGAGGGAAGCACAGATCCGCCTGTTCGGAAAGCGCATTGAGCACCCGGGCGACATCTTTAAATGTTTTGCATTCGAGCAATCGCGCAAGCAGGAGATCACGCTCTGACCACAACGCAAGCTCTTCATCAAGGTCACCATCATCGTGCCCGGGAAGCAGCCGGCGGGTTTTGAGCTCAACGAGTGTGGCGGCGATCAGCAAGAACTCGGTCGCGACCTCAAGGTCAAGTGCCTGCAAGCGCTCGACTTCGGCCAAATAGGCATCAACAATGGTGGCCAAATCAACTTCGTAGAGGTCGACCTGCTCTTTGAGGATGAGTTGGAGCAGAAGGTCAAAAGGCCCCTCGTACACCGGTGTCTCAACAGCAAACGCCACACCCTTACGCTAGTACCCAAACCCATTCCGTTACTGCGACCCTCCACAGGTAGCCTGTCGATGTGACTCGAGTTCTTTCGTGCATTCAACCGACCGGCGATGTCCACCTCGGCAATTACCTCGGGGCTCTTCGCAATTGGGTGAATGGCCAACACGAAAAAGACGTGTACCACGGCATTGTCGACCTACACGCGTTAACAGTGACAACCGAATCTGGCGTTGTTGGTGAGTCAACAGTGAGCCTCGCTGCGATGTTGTTCGCTATCGGTTTAGATCCGGAGGTAGCCACCATTTTCGTGCAAAGTCACGTACCTGAGCATTCGCAGCTCGGATGGGTGATGGAATGCACGGTGTCATTCGGCGAGCTCTCTCGCATGACGCAGTTCAAAGACAAGTCAGCAAAACGCGAAACCGATTTCGTTGCAGCGGGCCTCTTCACGTATCCGGCTCTTCAAGCGGCCGACATTTTGTTGTACGACGCAAATGAAGTGCCCGTCGGGGATGACCAACGGCAACACATCGAAATCACCCGTGATATCGCCATTCGGTTTAATGGCCGGTTCGGGGAGACGTTCGTCATTCCCGAGGCGGTGACCCCAGCGGCAGGTGCCCGGGTGATGGATCTCCAAGCACCAACTTCAAAGATGTCGAAATCTGCCGACTCAGATGCAGGATGTGTGTTCCTACTCGATGATCCGAAAGCAATTGAAAAGAAGTTCAAGCGAGCGATGACCGACTCTGAATCTGAAGTTCGGTACAGCGTGACGGAAAAACCTGGGGTTTCGAATCTTCTTGACATTCTCGCTGCAGCAGGAGGGGGCACACCCGCACAGCTCGCTGAGGAGTACAGCCAATACGGCCCGCTGAAGGCAGATGCCGCTTCAGCCGTGATTGCAATGCTAGAGCCAATTCAGCACCGGTATCGCGAGTTGATGAACGACCCGGGCGAACTGCAACGGTTGCTCAATATCGGTGCGAATAGAGCACAAGAGCAAGCTGCAGCAACATTGAGCAGAGCGTACGAAGCTATTGGGCTCCTCCCCCGCTGAAGCGACACCTTCTTCGCTGAGCCGGCAACACGTTGACCGCCGACTGTTCCGTCTCGCCCTTCCCGCACTCGGAACTCTCGCTGTCGAGCCGCTGTATGTCGCAACCGACACAGCCATTATCGGTCGGGTCGGCGCAGAGGAACTTGCTGGCCTGGCCGCCGCAGGCACCATTTTGGCGTTGATCGTCGCCGGAACGAATTTCCTCGCATACGGAACGACAGAGCGCATTGCCAGCGCTCGAGGCGCACAAAACGAGGCCCGCTCTGGCGCATTTGCGCAACACGCACTCCTGCTTGGCGTCATCATCGGCATGTTGGCGTGTGCAGCTCTCGTTCCCTTGGCCAAGTCGATCGTTTCTCTTCTCGGTGCGGGTCCAGAGGCCACATCACACGGCATTCGATATCTCACGATTGCGGCATTCGGGCTGCCAGCAGTCGTTGTCATGGTTGCAGCCCAAGGTGTCCTGCGGGGTCATGCCGATTATCGACGGCCGTTCGTGGTGTTGATGGCGAGCAACATCTTGAACGCAGTGATCGAAATTCCTCTCGTGTTCTGGGCGGACTTGTCAATCACCGGCTCAGCTGTATCGACGGTGATTGCGCAGTATGTGGGCGCCATCTGGCTTGTCATAATCGCAAAACCGCACCTTCGGTTAGGCCGCCGATTCTCAGTGCAGAGCGCCATCGTTCGCGATCTTCTGAGAGTGGGCAGCGACCTCGGCGTACGAGTGTTCTCGATGCTTACGATTTTTACTGCTTCAACCGTGCTTGCCGCTCGAAGCGGAGATGCCGTTCTCGCCGCCCACCAAATCGTCAACGGAACATTTCTCTTACTTGCGCTGTGTCTCGATGCAATTTCCATTCCGGCTCACACACTGCTTGGAGAGTCGCGGGGCTCGGGACACCTCGAACTCCAACAACGAGTATCAAGCCGCGTGTATTTCTGGAGCGGAGTGCTGGGAGTTGCGCTAGCAACCATCATCTTTGCTTCTGCAGACGTTCTTCCAAACCTCTTTACTGCTGATGAGTCTGTGAAATTGGCAGCAACCGATGGCCTTCGCTTTCTCGCAATAGCCCTCATCCCTGGAGCAATCGCATTCGGTGGCGATGGGGTCCTCATCGGTCTCTCAGACAGCAGATTCCTAGGCGTTGCCGCGTTCGCTCACACGGCGATCATGGCGCTAGCGCTCTTTTCTGAATCGATTCGTACCGGGCCAGGCCTCTCGGGAATTTGGGCTCTCCTGGCGCTCTGGATGGTCATCAGAGCGCTCACGGTTACCGCACGCAGCCGAGTTCTTCTGCGCTAGCCACAGACGGGCTAGACATCATCAGCGAGCCGTAGTGCCGGTCCCCAGCGCCCGTTTCCGAGAGCCGTTTCTATGGTCAAAGAAGAACTTCCAGCCTCTCGGAGCATCTGAGCACCAATTCGCTCATGATCGTGATAACTCGTGAACCGCTTCGTTCTTGGACCCACCAACGTTGCAACGATGCGCAGGGGGACCGATAGCCCGGCCACCGTCTTTCCCACGTCGTGAAGGAACACTCCTGCAAGAGCATCCTGAGGTGCATCGGGCTCGGCAGCGGTAAAGCGACGAGCGACCATCACCGAGTGCGAGCGATCAGCACGACACATGCAAAGCCAGAGCGAGAGTTCCTCTTCGGCGAGTGTCTCCGTGACAAGAGCCATCTCATCAGCGGAAATTTCTGCTGGCCGCAACGACCACCATGTCCGACGAATAAGGTGCAGAATCTGCTTCACAACTGCCGTTTCGCTCGTGGATGCGCTGCTACGTACGACTCCCACAGCCGTTCTTGGCTCACTCGGGTGTAAAGCTGCGTGGTCGAAATGGTGGCATGGCCCAGCATCTCTTGCACGATGCGAAGATCGGCGCCGTGATCAAGAAGGTGAGTTGCACACGAATGACGTAACACGTGCGGAGAAAGGTGCTCTGTGATGCCAGCTCGTTCACCGGCACTTTTGATCACCAACCAAATGCCTTGTCGAGAAATACGGCCTCCACGTGTATTCAAAAATACTGCCTCTGCATCATCTCTGTGCCGCCACTGCTTGGGAACGAGCTGCGCCCGCCCTTGCGGACCGAACCAGTCTTCAAGAGCCAACAGGGCACTAGTGCCGAACGGAACGATGCGCTCTTTCGCGCCTTTGCCAAGCAACCGCACAAGTTGACCATCGAAGTCAATTGCAGAGGTGGACAGTCCTACCACCTCACCGACGCGAGCCCCGGTGGCATACATCAACTCAAGAATCGCGCGGTCACGGCGAGAAAGCGGATCACCTGCCGAACACGCTTCAATGAGTTTGATCACCGACTCCTCGTCGAGCGGTTTCGGAATGCCTGACGGAACCTTGACCCCATCAAGACGATTCGTTGGGTCATCTGATCGAAGCCCTTCGGTCACCAAAAACCGGTGAAGCATTCTGACCGCCGCAAGGTTTCTCGCTACCGAGGTGGGCGCTGCCCCCTGAGCCTCACGAGACGCAATAAATGACACGATGAGATCGTCACCCACAGATGCAAGGGTTTCTTCGCGCTCTCCAAGGAAGGCGACATACTTGGTGAGGTCACGTCGATACGCCATGACCGTATTTGCACTTCGGCCACGTTCGGCTGTCAACCACAGTAAGAAGTCTTCGACCTCGAGTGGAAGTGTCGCAGTGACCGACGCAGGTGTGTCCACTAGCGAGCACTGTCCCGCTGCATCAACACTCGGTTCGTCAACAACAGAGCGGTCACTGTTTTGGCATCGGTGATCTCACCCTCGTCGATCATTGTCAAGGCGTGTTCCAACGGCAGGTGATGAACTTCCATGTGTTCTTCTTCAGGACCTTGCCGGTCAGCAACACCTTGCATGCAGTCAGTTGCGAGAAACAACTCTGTGACGGCATCGGTCATACCCGGAGACGGCTTCATCGAAAACATGTGCTGCAATTTCTCTGTGGTCAGGCCGACCTCTTCAAGCAATTCGCGCTGAGCCGTCACCTCAATTGGCTCCCCGGGCACATCTCGCATGCCTGCCGGCACTTCATAGATGAACTCTCCGTACGTCGGCCGATACTGCCGCAGCAGAACCACAGACGGCACGCCCTCTGGGTCAAACATTAAGGGAAGCACCGCAACCGACCCAGGAGATCGAACGATGTCGCGTGTAAACGATTCTCCGTCAGGATCAAGAAACGATCCGACGACAACATTCCATACGCCACCTTCGTGCACGAGGCGGTCACCTGTATGACGGAACTCCGCCATTACGTCACTCTCGCGTCGCTCTTTTCATTGCTCTCGGCACGCTCCATTGCAGAACCAACCAAATCGCGGAATAGCGGATGCGGGCGATCAGGGCGACTCTTGAATTCAGGGTGGGCCTGAGTTGCCACCCAGAACGGATGGTCAGGCAACTCGATGAACTCGACGAGGCGACGATCGGGAGACACTCCGCTACAGACGAGGCCAACCTCTTCCAAACGAGAACGGTAGGCGGGATTGAACTCGTAGCGATGGCGGTGTCGCTCGCTCACTACTGGCTCGCCATACGATTCATGCACTTTCGAACCTGGGGTTAACACTGCGTAGTAAGCACCGAGACGCATGGTGCCACCGAGATCTGTGACCTCTCGCTGATCGTGCATGAGGTCGATCACTGGGTGACGGCTCGATGCCTCAAATTCAGTCGAGTTGGCTTCATCGAGCCCGGCAACATCTCGAGCGAATTCAACCGTCATCGCGTGCAACCCGAGACAAAGACCGAGGCAGGGAATGTTGTTCTCTCGAGCGAACCGAGCCGCTGCGATCTTTCCTTCGAACCCACGAGACCCGAAGCCGCCTGGAATGACGAGGCCGTCGATATCTGACAGTCGACCTTGCCCGAGCAAACCCTCGACATCTTCGGCCTGAATCCACTCGAGCTCAATTTTTGCGCCATGGTAGAAGCCGGCGTGCTTGAGACTCTCAACGACGGAGAGGTAAGCGTCTTGCAATTGGACATATTTGCCAATCAAACCAATCCGAACTGGCTTGGTTGCCGCTTCAACGGTGTCAACGAGCGCAGTCCATGAGGCCAGATCGATATCTGCGTCGTCAACACGCAACACGTCGAGACACACAGAATCAAGACCTTCGTCGTGGAGCAACAGGGGAAGTTCGTAGATATTGCCGACATCAAATGCGTTAATCACCGCGCGTTCATCAACATCACACATATTCGAAATCTTGTGTTTCAGTTCGGTCGACAACGGTGCTTCGCTTCGACACACGATGACATCAGGCTGGATACCACGGCTGCGAATTTCGGTAACCGAGTGCTGTGTCGGTTTGGTCTTTTGTTCACCCGCCGGACCAATAAATGGAACGAGGGTGACGTGGATGTAGCAGACGTTGTCTCGTCCAGCATGGTTTCGATACTGGCGAATCGCTTCAAGGAACGGAAGAATCTCAATGTCACCGACGGTGCCGCCGACTTCTGTGATGACGACGTCAACGTCATCGGTAGAGACACGCTCAATGCGACGTTTGATCTCATCGGTGATGTGAGGAATGACCTGAACGGTCTTGCCCAAATACTCACCCTTGCGCTCCGCCGCCATCACCGCCTGATAAATCGAACCGGTTGTCGCATTTGAACTTCGAGTGAGCGGCTCGTCAATAAATCGCTCGTAGTGTCCGAGATCAAGGTCGGTTTCACCGCCATCATCGGTAACGAACACTTCCCCGTGTTCGTACGGGTTCATTGTGCCCGGATCGAGGTTGATGTAGGGATCAAGCTTCTGCATCGTCACGCGCAGGCCACGCATCTTCAACAATCGACCAAGCGAACTCGCAGTGAGCCCCTTACCGAGAGAGCTGACCACACCACCCGTGACGAAAATATGCTTGGGCAATTGGTCCTCCGTCCTTCTCGAGCCCTCACTCGTTGCTGACGGAATTACACCATACCTCGCGACACCAACAGTTCGCGTCAATGTCACCGATCGAGCAGCCGACGGGCCACAGTCACCGACTCAGAATCATCTGATCCGGTCAACATCCGGGCGATTTCGCGCTCCCTGTCGACGCCGTCGACGCGACCGATGGTGGAATGCGGCGTATCGCCCACATGGTGTTTATCGATCACTAAATGTGACGTCGCCGCCGCCGCGACGGTCGCAAGGTGGGTTACGACAATTATTTGACGGCCACGCGCAGCGGCCGACAACGCATGAGCGATCGCATCTCCTGCCGAAGCATCAACACCGGCATCGATCTCATCGAAAACCGAACACCTGAAGTCGCTGTGATGTCCGATTGCCAAATCAAGGGCAAGCATGCACCGAGCCGTTTCTCCGCCGGAAGCGACGCGTCCCAACGGGCGTGGCTCCTCTGAACCGCTTGGGGCAAAGAGAAACTCAACCTCTCCCCCATCGGTTCCCGCAACGTCAACCTCGAAACGAGCATGCGGCATGCCAAGAGACACGAGGTGCTCCGTCACCACAGCGCCGAGGCGCGGCGCACAGTCGAGTCGCTCACCTCGCAACACTCCGGCAACGCGTTCGTAGTCATTGACTGCTGACGTCATCGCGGCATCGAGCTCTCCGGCACGTTCATCGTGGTGCCGAAGTCGATCGCACTGTTCAACAAGACCTTCACGAAACGCAAGCACCTCACTCATCGAATCGCCGTACCTTCGACAGAGCCCTTTTAGGGCCGAGATGCGCTCACGGATGTTCGAGAGCCTTGCAGGGTCGTCATCGAGATTCGACAATTGACCCCGAACCTCACCTGCTAGGTCGTCGAGTTCAGCGAAGACGCCGTCGAGGCGTTCGGCGATGGACGCAAAACTCTCGATGGGCTGAAGCTCTTTTGCTACGACACGAAGCCTCTCGTCACCATCGAAGGCATCAAGTAGTTGTGCGGCAATGCTTCGTATTCGGTCGACGTCACTCAGCATGCGCTCTTCGTTCAATAAGTCGTCGAGTTCGTGCTCACCGGGAGCCAGTTGGTCAATCTCGTTCAACTGATATTCAAGAAAGTCGAGTTCGCGTTGACGCTCGGCGGCATCTCCTCCCAGCGCAGCAATTTCCGCGCGAAGCGCCGCAATTTCACCTGCGCAACGATCGGCCTCTTCGCGCGACAGACCGCCGAATAGATCAAGCAAGTCTGAACGCACCCGGACACTCCCTAACCGATGTTGTTCATGTTGTCCATGGATCTCAATCGCCGATGCCGCAAGCTCTGCAAGAGCATGGGCCGTCGAGGGTCGCCCGTCGATATATGCCCGAGACCGGCCATCTCTAGGTACGACACGGGTGAGCACGCGCTCCTCGATTGTGCCGTCTGTTGTCACGACGTCAAAACGCAGATCGACACGCGCCTCGTTGCACCCTGACCGAATCACATCTGCTTCCGAACGTGCGCCGCAGGCGAGCGACAGTGCTGACAGCAGCACACTTTTGCCGACTCCGCTCGCACCTGTGATCGCGGTGACCCCACCTTCGAAGAGGACTGTTGCGCGTTCGATGACGACAACATTCTCGATATGGAGCTCGCGAATCATGTCAACGGTCGAGAAGCCCGAACTTTGCTTTCAAGATCTGGTGATACTGCTGTTCGCCGAATCGAACGAATGTGGCTGTGTGTTCAGATGGTCGACACGTGACGCGAGCGCCGTCGTCTAGATCGGCGACCGTTACGCCGTCGACGACGAGGGCCGCCGACCGATGACCAGAGACACGAATCTCGGCGATTTCTGATGGGTCGAGCACAAGGCTTCGGTCAAACAACATATGAGGGGCGACTGGGGTGACGAGCAAGGCCCGGTGTCGAGGCGAAACTACCGGCCCTCTCGCCGAGAGTGAATACGCCGTGGAGCCTGTTGGTGTGCTGACGATGAGGCCGTCTGCCGCATACGACGTGAACGCGCTGCCATCGATGAGAAGAGTGAGGCGCACGGTGTTGCCTGACTGGCGCTTTTCGACCACTGCTTCATTGAGCACCGACCACGACCCGAGGTTTTCACCCAACGACGACTCGGCGTCGACACTGAGCATCATTCGATTCTCCGCGGTCCAACGGCCTGCGTCTGGACCCATTGAAAACCGGTCGAGTGCATCTGGGAGTCCGTCACCTTCAACCTCAGACAGATACCCAAGATTCCCGAGGTTGACCCCTAACAACGGGACGGACGCACCATTCAACAGACGAACTGCTCGCAAGACGGTGCCATCTCCGCCGAGACACAACACCAAGTCGGCATGTGACGCTTCACCCTCGAATGCGGGGATGCCCGAATCTGAGAGAGCATCAACGTCACTTACACCAATACCGCAGCTATGTCCACGCTCGTGAAGCCAGGCAGAGGCTTCTCGAGCAAGTTCGATCGCTCGAGGTTCTTGGTGGTGTCCGACAATAAGAACTCTCATCAACGCGCCTGCGCTCTCTTTGGCGCACGAAGAGCCAACAGAAACTCCCTGTTTCCATCGGCTCCGTGAACGGGACAATCCATGACTCCTATCGTGTCACAGCCGAGGCCTTCAAAGGTGTTGCGGACCCGATCAAGGGCGAACTGTCTATCCGCGTCGTTCGAAATGACTCCCTTGCCTGCAGACACCTTTTCCCTTCCGACTTCAAACTGAGGTTTCACCAACAAGATCATCGGAGCTCTATCGACGCATTGACGAAGAAGTGAGTCGGCCACCGTTGTCAGCGAGATAAACGAAAGGTCGGCAACGAGAATGTCGAAGGGCCCGCCAAACTCTTCTGGGTCGATCAGCCGAATGTCGGTGCGCTCTTTCGACGTCACACGATCATCGGTAAGCAATCGTTGGTGAAGCTGACCGCGTCCTACATCGACTGCCACTACCGATGTCGCTCCATGCTGCAAAAGGCAATCGGTGAAGCCACCGGTTGATGAACCACAGTCAATAGCCCGTCGACCGGCCACCGACGCAAGTGCTTCGGGCCACTCGTCCAATGCGGCCTGAAGTTTCTCACCCCCACGTCCAACGAAACGGGCGGCAGGTCCATCGATCGAGAGTGACTCATGTGCAGCCACCAACCGTGACGCCTTCTCGGCAACCGCCCCACCAACCCGCACGAGCCCCGCAGATATGGCTTCGGCAGCGGCTGTACGGCTCTCCGCCAAGCCCCTGCGAACGAGTTCGCTGTCTAAGCGTCGACGCTGCTGAGCCACTAGGAATCACCAACTAGGTACTGAACCGCATCAGCGAGACATGACACCCGCTTCCATACGACGACATCCTCATCATCGGGCGCAACCCCAGATGAGACGGCGATGAACCGACAACCAAGCTCAGCAGCGAACCGACCATCGGTGCTGTATCTGTCCCCGATCATCACGGCGTTCTCTGGGAGGAATTCGGGACCGACGCGCTCCGCAACCGCAGCAGCCATGGGAGCATGCGGTTTTCCGGCAAGAAGCGCCTTTCCCCCTGCTGCCGCCTCAACGGCAGCAAGAATCGCACCTCCACCCGGCGCTTCGCCGGTTGAGGTTGGAAACGTCGTATCTGAGTTTGTTCCAATGAGGCGTGCCCCGCTGCGAATTGCTCGAGCAGCTCGATCGAGCCGACCGTAGTCAAACTCGGTGTGCAGACCGACGATGACTGCGTCAATTCGCTCACCAATGACGTCTTCTGTGTTTGCGATCGGCACACCCCCGGCCTCGCTGACGGCCTGTTCAACGCCAGGACCAGCACAGATGAGAACACGCTCGCCGCTCTCGATCAGCGTTGCAGCGGCTTGGGCACTTGTCAGCAACTGATGCGCCTCATCGACACCAGCGTCATTCAACCGTTGCATGTAATGAGAAGGAGGTTTGTTTGAGTTATTGGTGACAAACCAGACCGACGCACCCTCGCGTTGCAGTTGCGTTATCGCCTCAACCGAGCCCTCAATGAAGGAGTCACCGTTCCAGACGACTCCATCGAGGTCGCAAATGACGTAACGAACCGATGTCACATTGTCTTATGTATCACGGAAAGGAGGGATTTCTGCTCAATACGTGGCAGAGTTTGGTATGCCAGTCTTTGAGCCATTCATTGGACTTCGATTTGAACAAAGCCGTTTCGCTGAATCGGTTGCACCCCCTTATGACGTTCTCAGTGAGAATGATGTGCGGCAACTTCGGGAATCGTCCCCCTCAAATGTGACGTGGATCGACGTTCCTCTTCTCGACGATGGCAACGACCCTTACGCAATCGCCGCCACAAAGATGAATGAATGGATCTCATCTGGGGTGCTCATCTCCGACGACACACCCTCGTTCACGATCTACCGCATGACCTTCACTGACGAAAGCGGCGTGCCTCGCACCATTGATGGCGTCATTGGGGCACTAGAGGTTGTGCCTGAAGGAGGCGGTGGGGTGCTACCCCATGAACGCACCACCCCAAAGGCCAGCACCGATCGACTCGACCTCACCATCTCGACCGAAGCGAACCTTTCACCGATCTGGGGTTTATCAAGAGCAGCTGGCCTCAGTGACCTGCTGTCCGAGCCGGGAGAACAATTTGGCACTGTCGAGATTGATGGTGTTGTTCACACACTTGAACGCGTGAGCGACCCCGACCGAGTTGCGGCCATTCAGGAATATGTGTCGGGATCGGATGTGCTCATCGCCGATGGACACCACAGATACGGGGTGGCTCGCCTCTACAAACAGCACGTCGACACCCATCAGGCTGAACTCGCTACTGCTGCATCAACCACCATGGTGTTCGTCAACGAGATGAGTCCCGAGCAACTTGCGATTGCCGCAATCCATCGGCTGTACACCGACGTCACCAGCGACGACCTTCGAGCGACGTTGGAGGCTTCGTATGACCATATTGGTTCAGTGCCAGCGGATGATCGGTGCCTTCAAGCCATGGCCGATGCCTCTGCGGTCGGTTTCGTCACCGCCGATGCCACGGTCGAACTCTACGTTCCTAAGGCCTCCGCTGAGCTCGGAGACCGCGATCTCGACGGAGCACGGCTAGAACACGCATTCAGCGGCGTCTCACACACCGTCACTTACCAACACGGAGTCCGCAACGTCGTCAACGCGGTTACGTCACAAGCGGCATCGGCTGGAATTCTCATCCGGCCAGTGCCCTTCGATGAAATCGTCAGAACCGCCGAGCGGGGTGACCTCATGCCGCCGAAGTCGACATTCTTCACCCCAAAGCTGCTGACTGGAACAGTGATCCGTCCGATGCGATAGCCAGAGTTGAAGACCTAGCTACGCGAGGCTTGGTAGATACCCTCGATCGAGCGGTCGAGCATCGCATCAAACTCTGCATCGGTTTGACCAGCAGCAAGGCCCTCGGTCAACGCACGCGAGAAGCTGGCGATCACGCCACGGTTTCGTGAGAGGCGTTCGTTTGCAACTTTGCGGCTATAGCCACCAGATAGAGCCACCACACGGGCTACGGAGTCGTGGTTGACAAATACGTCGTAAAGTCCGTCGACCTCAGGCAACGTCAACTTCAACATCACCGGTGAATCAGCATCAACCGATGCCAACTCATTCAAGATGGCATCTCGAAGCATCTCTTCGGCCTCAGCCTTATCGGGAGCATGAATGTCAACCTCTGGCTCAATGATTGGGACAAGACCGGCTGAGAGGATTTGATGCCCAACCTCAAACTGTTGCGAAACGACAGCCGAAACTCCAGCCGGGTTGGCAGATGAAATCACTGACCTCATCTTCGTGCCAAAGATGCCCGCTGAAACCGCTCGTTCAAGAAGCGCATCAAGTTCGGGCATCGGCTTCATCACTTGGGCGCCGTCGACCTGGTCGGCGAGGCCCTTATCGATCTTCAGAAAGGGAACCACGTTCTTCCGCTGCCAGAGATAGCTCGCAGTGGGAACACCATCAACTAAGCGCTCCATCGTCATTTCAAACAAGATCGCACCGAGCACGCGTTCGCCGGTAAAGGCTGACGACATCATGATTCGAGATCTCATCGCATGCATGAGATCGAACATTTCCTCCTCGTCAGCCCATGACCCATCGGCAATGCCGTACAAACCGAGAGCCTTTGGCGTGCTACCACCACTTTGATCGAGAGCGGCGATGAAACCGTCGTCGTTTCGTACTCGTTGCAATTGTTGTTCGTTCATCATGTCTCCCGAACCTGATAATAGTTAGTCGACTTTGGGCAACACGCGAAGCCCGAGGTCTCCGAGCACCTCGCCCTCGACAGGAAGCGGTGACTTTGTCATTGGGTCGGCGCCACTCTGGGTTTTTGGATACGCAATGACCTCCCTGATGTTGTCCTCACCAGCAAGAATTGCCGTCAGACGATCGAGACCAAATGCGAAGCCGCCATGGGGCGGCGCTCCATAATCGAACGGACGAAGGAAGAAGCCAAATTTGCTATCAGCCTCTTCCTCGGTGATCCCAAGCGCCGAAAACACACGGCGTTGGAGCTCTGGTTCGTGAATTCTGATCGACCCAGAGCCCAATTCCCAACCGTTCAAGACAAGGTCGTAGGCAATCGAACGCACAGACAGCGGGTCAGATTCAATGCGGTCAACGTCATCTGGGTGAGGGCGAGTAAACGGATGGTGCCCTGGACGAGGCGTACCGGTCACCGGGTCGACACCCACAAACAGAGGGAACTCAACAATCCACACGTATCGGTACGGGCCCTCATGCACAGGAGGGCGACCCAGGTCGTTGCGGAGCGTACCAAGCACTTCGCACGTCGTCGCCCACTCGTCAGCCACGATAAGGATGAGGTCGCCATCAGATGCCGACATCGCAGTTCGCACCGAAGCCGACTCTTCATCACTGAGGAACTTGGCCACAGGTGAATCAAAGCCCTCCGACGTCACCTTCAGCCACACCAGGCCCTTTGCGCCGATGCCCTTCGCACGGTCGGTGAGTTTGTCGAGTTGATTACGACCGAAGTCTGCCGCTCCGCCCGACACGAGGATGCCTTTGATCGACTCGGCACCGGCGAAAGCCTTGAACTCAGTGGAGGCAAACGTTGAGGTCAACTCAACGAGTTCCATACCGAAACGGAGGTCGGGCTTGTCGACCCCGAACCGATTCATCGCATCATGCCACGTCATTCGTTCGATGGCTGGAGGACGTTCACCGAGCACTGCTTCTGCAGCAGCGAGCACAGCATCTCCAACGGCATCAAGGACATCGTCTTGGTCAACAAACGACATCTCCATATCGAGCTGCATGAACTCGTACTGCCGATCTGCACGAAGGTCTTCATCGCGCAGACAACGC
Source organism: uncultured Acidimicrobiaceae bacterium (assembly GCA_937897105.1). Classification (GTDB taxonomy): domain Bacteria; phylum Actinomycetota; class Acidimicrobiia; order Acidimicrobiales; family Ilumatobacteraceae; genus Casp-actino5. The sequence continues at coordinate 35,782 of CALCBR010000096.1, forward strand.
GCGATCTGGTAGTAGCGGTCGGTACCGCCGACCATTAACAACTGCTTAAAGAGTTGCGGCGATTGCGGAAGCGCATAAAACTCACCCGGCGATTTCCGACTTGGCACAAGAAACTCGCGGGCTCCCTCTGGGGTGGAGGGCACGAGCATCGGCGTTTCAACTTCAACGAACCCTTGGCGTTCCATCGATGTCCTCACGGCGCTGTTCACCGCCGCCCGCACTCGTAGGTTTCGCTGCATGCGATTTCGACGCAAGTCGAGGTAGCGATACTGCAACCGGACATTTTCGTCGACATCATTCGCTCTGTCATCAATGGAGAACGGCGGCGGATCAGAACGGCGAAGAATTTCGACCTCACAGTCGCCGATTTCAATCTCGCCGGTCGGCAACGAATCGTTCACTGTGCCCTCTGGGCGGGCCCGAACGACACCGGTGATCCTCACCACGTATTCAGACCTCACGTCGACGTTGTTATTGATCACACACTGAAGAAGACCGCTGTGGTCGCGGAGATCGACAAACGCGAGATGCTCACCATGCTCTCGACGTCGACCGACCCAGCCACACACTGAAACTTCTGACCCAATATCAGAGGCGCGGAGGTCACCGCACATATGGGTTCGCATCGAGGTAGCACCGGAGTGCGAGACAGGGGGATTCATGAGGATGCTCCTTGGAGGGAAGATAAACGCGACATCAGTGTGCCGGTAAGGTCGGCACGGGCGACCGAAAGTTGCTCTTCATCAGATCGGAGGTCGCGAATCAGTGCGGTACCGGCCTCCCGCTCTGATTCGCCAATGATGACCGCATAACGTGCGCCGCTTCGGTTGGCGGCCTTCATTTGGGCTTTCATGCTTCGCTGGTCCCAACTTCTCTCGGCTCGAATTCCACCAGCGCGCAGCTCGGCACAGACAGAAAGTGCATCGCTTCCATTGCCGACATCGACAACAAATACGTCCGCATTCTGGCTGGGAGCAGCAAACACGTTTTCATCGTCGCAGGCGAGAAGGGTCCGATCGAGCCCGATTGCGAACCCGACACCAGGGGTGTCAGGCCCACCAAGATCGGCGACGAGCCCGTCGTAACGACCTCCCCCACCGAGTGCGTTTTGCGCCGAATCGAGAGTTCCTCCGCGGTATTCAAATGTCGTTCCACGGTAGTAATCGAGGCCCCGAACCAACTTGAGGTCAAGGGTGTATGGCACCCCCACTGCATCCAGACCCTCGCAGACCACCTCAAAATGCTCGGCCGCTTCTGAACACCAATAACTGTTGATGAGAGGGGCCTCGGCAATCACTGGGGCATCTTGAGCACGTTTGCTGTCGAGCACCCGCAACGGGTTGCGCAGCAGGGTCTGTTGCGACTCTGGGGAAAGATCAGCGTTACGAGATTCGAAGTAGTCGTGCAGCGCAGCAACATAACGGGCGCGATCGTCGGGTGTGCCCAACGAATTGATGGCGAGTTCGACATCGCGAAGCCCTAGCGCAGCAAAAAACGTCCAACCCAGTTGGATGACTTCGATATCAACGTAGGGATCAAGTGATCCGAGGACCTCAATACCGACTTGATCAAACTGGCGGTATCTGCCTCGCTGTGGTTTTTCGTAGCGAAAGTTCGGACCTGCGTACCACGCCTTGAACGGCGTCGTTGGGCGATGTTCAACGAAACTGCGGCAGATACTTGCCGTCTGCTCGGGCCTCAGCGCCACATGCCGCTCACCCTTATCGACAAAGTCATACATCTCTTTGGTCACAACATCGGTTGCCTCGCCGAGGCGGGTAAACACACCAATGTCTTCCAGCAATGGAGGGATCACAAGGTCATACCCAGCGAGGCCCACGGTGTGTTCAAATACGTCAACAAAACGTCGCCACCTGAACGATTCAGGCGCGGTGATGTCGCGCATTCCTGGGCTCGTGCTGAATTCGGGCACGTGGCGAGGTTACCGGCCTAAGCGAACTCCTGCGGTGATCTATCAGGAGTTGTCGTCTGCTGATCCGCCGGGAATGATGCGATACGCGTCGTAGACCGAATTGATCGCCTTTATCCGGTGAAGAACGGTGTGTAACTGCGTTGCGTTCTTTAATTCGAACTCAAATCGCATCTTCGCAACTCGATCGTCGCCTGTAAGGGTCTCGCAGGACACGATGTTCACGTGGTGGTCACCAAGTGCATTCGCCACATCTCGAAGCAGGTTGGTGCGGTCGAGGGCGACCACTTCCACTCCGGCATTCACCACACTCTGGGAGCTGTCAACATCCCAATCGACGTCGATAAGGCGAGCCGACTGTTCTTCGCTCAGACCGAGGGCGTTTGCGCAGTCGGTTCGGTGAACGCTGATTCCGCGGCCTCGAGTGACAAAGCCAATGATGGGGTCACCCGGAACTGGCGTGCAACAGCTGGCAAGGCGAACAAGAAGATCTTCGAGACCTTCAACATGAACCCCAGATTCGCTATCGCGTCGCAGTCGATGGCGAAGGATCTCTTCGGGCGGCGCATCGACAACACGACTCGGGTCGAACGCGTTCGCCATTCGAAGGGCAACACTTCGAGCAGACTGATGCCCCTCCCCAATTGCCGCCAAAAAGCCATCGAGATCACCCTGGGCTGTCTCTTCCACGATGCGAACAAACTCATCATCGGTCCACACCTGCTGCAGAGGTACCCGCTCACGTCGGAATTCTTCGGTCAGTTCCTCTCTGCCCTCTTCGATCGCATCAAGACGACGCTCCCGACTGAACCACTGCCGAATTTTGTTTCGAGCCCGAGTAGAAACGACGAAGGTCAACCAGTCTTGTGATGGTGATGCATCATCTGATTTCGAAGTGAGGATTTCACATGAATCACCGCTGTTGAGTGTGCTGTCGAGAGCGACGAGACGACCGTTTACTTTGGCTCCGTAACAGGCGTGACCGACTTCGGTATGCACGGCATAGGCAAAGTCGATCGGGGTCGAGCCGATCGGCAACGCCACGACCCGACCTTCAGGAGTGAAGACGTACACCTCGTCTTGATCGAGGTCTGTCTTTAACGCCTCCATGAACTTTGACGGGTCATCAACTTCTGCTTGCCAATCGACGAGACGATTGAGCCAATCGATGTCGCCATCGTCGCCGCCTGATTTGTATGCCCAGTGAGCAGCGACGCCCCACTCCGCTCTCCGATGCATCTCGTCGGTTCGGATTTGAACTTCCATTGGCCTGCCGTTTGCACCGATCACCGTCGTATGAAGACTTTGGTACAGGTTGAACTTTGGCATTGCGATGTAGTCCTTGAAGCGTCCCACCACGGGACGCCAATTCCCGTGAATGCAACCGAGAGCTGCGTAACAGTCTTTAACCGTTGGCGCAATGACCCGCACCGCAACGATGTCGAAGATGTCATCAAAGTCTCGACCCTTCACCACCATCTTTTCGTAGACACTCCACAGGTGCTTGCTGCGGCCAGTGACCTCACACTGGACACCTGCCTCGATGAGCCGGGTACGCACCGTGGCGATCGCTTGTGCGACCGACATGTCACGTTCAGGAGTGCGCTCTGAGACGAGATGATCAAGTTCGGCGAAGCGTTTGGGATGTAGTGCCGAAAATGAGAGATCTTCTAGTTGTTGACGAACTTCTTGAATACCCAACCTATGGGCAAGCGGTGCATAAATATCGAGAGTTTCCTGCGCAATTCGATGCTGACGATCTGGAGACATCGACGCGATCGTTCGCATATTGTGCAGCCGATCGGCAAGTTTGATGAGCAACACCCGAAGATCTTTTGCCATTGCGACGAGCATTTTGCGCATCGTCGCCGCCTGCTGTGCCTCCCGAGAATCAAACTGCAAGCGGTCGAGCTTGGTCACACCGTCAACAATCGCGGCAACGTCTTCACCGAAATCTCTTCGCAGGTCATCAAGCGAAAGTTCAGTATCTTCAACTGCGTCATGCAGCAAAGCGGCTGACAGGGAGATGTCATCGAGCCCAAATTCAGCGACAATTTTGGCCACCGCGAGCGGGTGGTGAATATAACTTTCGCCGCTCGAACGCAACTGTGTTGCGTGAGCTTCAGCCGCAACGTCATACGCACGATGAATCATTCCCGTTGAGGCCTTGGGGTGGTACTTACGGTACGACTCAACGACCGGAGACAGGTGGCTCGCAAGATTTTGTTCGGTGTTTCGTCTCCAGGGGAGAACTCGATCAACGGTTGCCACAGCGTTCTCCTACAACCTCAGCAAGCTTTCGACCCGTCGACTCTGGAGCCGTTCGCGCCCCCGAAGTGCCTCGAGTTCGAGTAGAACTGCAATACCAACCACAGTTCCACCCAAGGCCTCAACAAGTTTGCACGTCGCCTCAGCAGTACCACCGGTAGCGAGCACATCATCGACGACCAGCACTCGTTCATCGGGCCGGATGGCATCACGGTGAATTTCGAGACGATCGGTTCCGTACTCAAGTTCATATTCTTCGCGGGCGACCGCCCAAGGAAGTTTGCCGGGCTTACGAACCGGCACGAAGCCCGCTCTCAACCGATACGCCACCGGAGCAGCGAGAATGAACCCCCGAGCTTCGACTCCAACGACGCGAGAAATCTGCTCATCGTGCACACAGGCGACGAGGTCATCGACCGCTCTGCCGAAGGCGGCTGCGTCACCGAGCAGCGGAGTGATATCTCGAAACGTCACCCCTTCGACCGGGTAGTCGTTGATGTCCCGCAAAAAGGGAAGCATCCACTCCGACGTTGCCATAGACAAAGGTTATCGGAGCAGGTGGTTCGTTGTCAGCGACGGCGCTTCTTTCGTGGGCGGGGATCGTGTTGCAACACTGACGCTGCATCACTCGACGGAGAAGAGTCTGAGCCCTTAGACGTAGCTGATTCACCAGAACGAGCACGACGGGATACCGAACCGCCGAGCACCAGCGTGCGAAGGTCTTCGCCTTGCACGTGTTCCGCCCCTTCTTTCTTCCAGCCCTCGGCGCGAAGCTTCAGCATTGCAAGCGTTGGCGACGCCACAAAAACTGACGAGTACGTTCCCATCAGCATGCCGATGAGCAACGCAATCGCGAATTCGCTCAACGTGGAGGCCCCAAGCACACCGGAACCGATCACGAGAAGGGCGATCACCGGCAGCACTGATGAGATCGACGTATTCGTCGACCGCATGAGTACTTGATTCATCGACACGTTGACAACGTCGCCATACCCGACCCGCACTTGGGCGAATCGGGTCTCATTTTCCTTCACTCGATCGAACACCACGATGGTGTCGTACAGCGAATAACCAAGGATCGTGAGGAACGCAATCACTGTCGCCGGAGTCACAACAAACCCAAACAGCGAATAGATGCCCACACTGATCACGACGTCATGAACCATTGCGAGAATCGCCGCAACCGCCATTCGCCATTCGAAGCGGAACGAAATAAAGATCGCAACAACAATCAAGAAGATCACGAGTGCCCGAATCGCCTTATTGGTGATGTCACTCCCCCAGCTCGCGCTGACCACATTGACGTTAATGTCGTCAACCGACGTTCCTGCTGCGTCTGCTAACAGCTGACGAACTTCACGGGCTTCAGCATCGCTGATCGATCGCACCTGCACCTTGACGAAAGAACCGCTCTCAGAATCGCGCAGCTGGATTCGCGATCCCTCGGTATCGATGTCGGCTTGAGCAAGCACATCATCGGCATCGGCAACCGTGAACGAACTTGCCGGAACATCCCATGACGTTCCTCCTTCGAAGTCGATCCCAAGGTTGAGGCCCTGTACAGCAAGAGAAATGATCGTCACGACAAGCAGCAGTGAAGAGACCACGACACCGATGAGCCGCCGGCCAAAGAAGTTGATGGCGGTCTGCCCCAGGTAAAGCCTGCTCCGTCCTGACTCGGCGATGTTGACCTTCTGTGGTTCTAATTGGTCACTCATTTCGCAACTCCCAAGCCGAGGATGTTTCCATGTTCAACCGCAAGACGACGGGTGAACAGAATTGTCGCTGGTTTTGTAAAGAACCAACACACCACGAGGTCACAGAGTGTGGTGAGACCGAGATACAACGCGAACCCCTTCACCGAACCGACACTCAACCAGAACAAAATTGATGACGCGAAAATGGAGACAAGGTCGGCAGAAACAATTGTTCGCCACGTTGACGCAAAACTGCGAGGGCCTGAATTTCTCGGAGAACGACCGGCCCGAACTTCGTCTTTCAGGCGTTCAAATAACACGAGATAACTGTCAACTGTGACGCCGATGGCCACGATGATGCCAGTAATTCCGGCCAGGCTCAGCGCATAGTTGGTCCATTGAGAAACCAAGGCCGCAAGAGAAAAGACGAGCGAGCCCCAGATCGTAAGGCCGGTAACGATGATGAGAGCAATCGACCGGTAGTACGCCACCAAGAACAGCAGCATCGCAACAAGCCCGACTGCTCCGGCAATGAATACCGCTCGAAGGGAGTCAGCGCCCGCTGTAGCAGAGACCGTCTCAACCCGCTGGGCTTCTACACCGACTGGGAAGGCACCGCGATTGAGCACCCGGGCAAGAGAGCGAACTTCGTCTTCGGTGAACGCACCAGAAATCTCAACTCCAGTTGAAAATGACGGCTGGTTCACCGTCGGCGCCGACTGGATGATGTTGTCGAGGACGATCGCGAGCTGGCGAGTTGGGCACGACTCTGTCGCTGAGTAACACTCCGCTGCAAGAGCGTTCCAGATCTGCTGGCTGTCACTGCGGAGGTCGACCGACACGATCCACTGATTGGTGAGCTGATTGATCTGGGCTTGGGCACTTCCTCGCTCAAACACCTCGCCCGAGCCCCCTGAGGGCCCGAGGATGCAGGTTTGTATTCCATCGGCGGTAATGAATGCTCCGGTCCCCTCTGGCAGTTGATCACCGAGGTCGGCGGGAGTCACACCGGCCTGACAGGCAAGAACTGGTCGCAGCGTCACAATTCCAGCAACGTCAACCGCTTCTAAGGCCTCTTCTTGATCTTTGACTCCAGGAAGGTCAACAACAATGTTGGAGCCTTCGACACGAACGTCAGGCTCAGCAATTCCGAGGGTTTCTAACTCGTCGCGGATCAGATCTTGAACCACTAAGAGGTCGTCCGCAGATGCCTCATCAGTCGACTGAAGGATGACCGAGACGCCACCCTGCAGATCGAGGCCGAGAATCGGCTGGTTACCGGTTCCTAAGTTCACTCCGAGCAGGGCTGCAACTGCGATGACGAAGACAAAAAGACTCCATCGGAGTCGGCGCGAACTCACGATTCGTCCGACTCATCCTGATCGTCGTCGTCTGCTGCCGGTGCCGCCTGGCCACTGACGCGGCCGTGCACCTGGCTCTTCACCACACGAAGTTGCACATCTTCATCGACTTCAATCCAGAACAAGTCATCTTCAACCGCAGTAATAAAGCCGTAAATACCGGAGCCGGTGATGACCTCGTCTCCCACTGCGAGCGAAGCCTGCATTTCAGCTGCTTCACGCATCTTGCGACGCTGAGGGCGAATCATGAGGAAATACAGAGCGAGCGGAACTGCAGCGAGCAGCACGAACTGGAAGGCCGCCGACCCGGAAGCTGTTTCTTCTTGAGCGATGAGAGCAGAAAGATGATTCATAACGGGTCAGATGCTATCGACTCACCACTGTCGAGACCCCGACTTGTCACTCCCAGGTGTGAAGAATCTCTTCTCGAAGCGACTCAAAGGTGCCATCAATGATCGCTGACCGCATCGATGCGACGAGATCGATCGTCCATTTCAGATTGTGAAGACTGAGGAGGCGTGAAGCGGTGGGCTCCTTCGACTGAAACAGATGTCGCAAATATCCTCGGCTGTGCGTGGCACATACCTGACATGCGCAGTGAGGGTCGATCGGCTCATCGCTCAGCGCATTGGCACTTGCTTTCACCTGCCAACGGCCACCGCTCGTGAGGGCGGTGCCATGCCGGCCAAGCCTCGTCTGCATCACACAATCGAACTGGTCCACGCCACGCGCCACCGCCTCCACCAGAGACGCCGGGTCGCCCACACCCATCAGATAACGAGGCCGGTCGACCGGAAGGTGATCGACCGCAGCTTCAATTGCGGGAAGCATTTCGTGGCGTGGCTCCCCTACTGACAAACCACCAATTCCGTAACCATCGAAATCGAGAGCAACAGTGCGTTGCGCACTCTCAGATCGAAGTGACGTACTTGTACCACCTTGCACAATGCCAAACAATGATTGATCGGTGCGTGTGTGGGCCTCTCGTGCTCGATATGCCCATGCCGCCGTGCGTTCGACCGCTTGACGAATGACACCAGGAGGGCTTGGAAGCGGAGGACACACATCGAGCACCATTTGGATGTCGGCACCGAGTTGTTGCTGCACCTCCACTGCGATCTCCGGGGTGAAACGGTGCCGAGATCCGTCGTACACGCTCTTAAAGGTGACTCCGTCATCGTCGATTTTTGGGTCGAGAGAAAAGACCTGAAAACCTCCGGAGTCAGTGAGCGTAAGACCTTCCCAAGCTGCAAACTTTCCCAACCCGCCGAAGTGCTCAACGACATCAGCACCCGGTCGCAACATGAGGTGATACGTATTTCCCAGCACGATCTGTGCGCCGATATCTCGATAGTCGTGGGCGTCGAGATACTTCACCGCACCACGAGTTCCCACCGGCATAAATGTTGGGGTCTCGTAACTGCCTCGGGCGGTGACCGCAATGCCTGCACGGGCCTGACCCGAGGATGCCTCTACCTGAAGAGTGACCGGAAACACGACCGAGACGTTACCGGTGCCGGTCGAGCAGCATCGCATCTCCGAAGCTCAACATTCGGTAACGCTCATGAATCGCTTCCTCGTACAGCCGCCGCCATCGGGAGCCAACGAAGGCTTCGATCATCACCAACAGAGTGGTTCGTGGTTGATGGAAGTTCGTCATAAGGAGGTCAACAACTTTCCAGTCATAACCCGGACGAATGAACAAATTGGTTCTCCCCTCAAGGCGGCGAGTTGTCGCTGCGCTTTCAAGCGCACGGGTTGACGTTGTGCCAACGGCGATCACACGAGCGGCATCGTTGACTCGTTCGAATACTGCGCTATCGACACGGTACGACTCGGTGTGCATGATGTGATCATCGAGTCGTTCGACCTCCACAGGCCTAAAGGTGTCGATGCCAACGATGAGTTCAACCTCAGCAATATCGATTCCGCCTGCCCGAAGTTCAGAGAGAAGTTCGGTGGTGAGGTGGAGGCCTGCGGTTGGTGCCGCAGCACTTCCGGGCCGGTCAGCGAACACGGTTTGGTAGCGATTGGGATCAGTAGGTTGTTCGGTGATGTATGGCGGCAATGGCAGTTCGCCGAGAGCAAATAGTTCATCTTCGGGTGCGAGTATCGAGACTTGAAATGTTGCTGCAGACGGAGACTCCCGCCTACCGGTTACAGAAATGACCGCCTCACCGGTGTGAGAAAACAGTTCTTCGCCAGCCTTCAATTTGCCCCCCGGCCGCATGAGACATTCCCAGTCGCCATCACCCAACGGCTCAAGCAGTAAGACTTCGACCTTCCCTCCTGTTGCTCGTTGTAGATGCAGACGCGCCGGTAGCACCTTGGTGTTGTTCACAACAAGCACGTCGCCAGCCCGCAATTCTTCACCGAGATGTTTGACCACTGAATGTCGAGCGGGCCGGTCGCCTTCATCGATGAGAAGCCGAGCGGCGCTACGAGGCTCTACTGGAGTCTGGGCGATCAATTCCGCAGGAAGCCCGTAATCAAAATCTGAAATCGACATCAGTCTTCAAACAGCGACCGGGTCTGTGCGGCATGCTCTTCAGACCCAGCTGGCATCTCGACTCCCATATGAGAGTACGCAGCAGGCAAGGCAATGCGACCGCGGGGTGTGCGGGCGATGAGCCCAAGTTGAATGAGAAATGGTTCGTGTACGTCTTCAACTGTCTCGGGCTGCTCGCCAACACCTATCGCAAGGGTTGAGAGCCCAACCGGGCCACCTGCGAACCGAGAGCACAGTGAGTCGAGCAATGCACGATCAACCTTGTCGAGACCCAAATCGTCGACACCGAACACTCTCAGCCCCTCTCGGGCAACATCGGGAGTGATCGAACCATCTGATCGGACTTCTGCAAAATCGCGCACTCTGCGGAGAAGGCGATTAGCGATACGTGGGGTGCCTCTCGAACGACGGGCGACTTCAAATGCAGCCTCGTCATCGATGACGACACCCCAAATTGATGCTGCGCGAGACACCACCGCGCTCAACTCTTCTGAGCTGTAATAATCGAGGCGAGCCACATAACCGAAACGGTCTCTCAGTGGCCCTGTGATCATGCCAGTGCGGGTGGTGGCACCGACCAATGTGAACGGCGGCATCGTAAGTCGGATACTTGATGCCGCAGGCCCTTTGCCGACGACGATGTCGAGCTTGAAATCTTCCATTGCTGGATAGAGAATTTCTTCGACCGCTCTCGACAGGCGATGAATCTCGTCGATAAATAACACGTCGCCTTCGCCCAGTTTGGTCAGGATTGCCGCAAGATCGCCCGCTCGCTCAAGCGCAGGGCCAGACGTCACATGCAGGTCAACGCCACGCTCGATAGCGATAATGCCGGCGAGAGTTGTCTTGCCGAGCCCTGGAGGACCTGCAAATAACAGGTGATCAAGAGCTTGGCCGCGCTTCTTGGCCGCCTCTAAGACGATCTGAAGATGCTCTTTCAGTTCGGATTGGCCGACGAACTCACTGAGATTCTGTGGCCGCAGCCCAACTTCAGCCGGATCGGTCGAATCATCTTCAATGCCCGGATCGAGGAACTCTTCACGCACGTTGCGCCCCCAAATATGACAGCGCGCTGCGCAACCCCTCTGCGACGTCAACGTCGACCGGCAATTCGCTTGTAGCCGACACAATTTCTGATGGGTCATACCCCAACTGCTCAAGCGCAGCTCGGATTTCACGAATCGCACCACCGCTTGCCGTCGACGCTGGTACATCGATTTCAGGGAGCGACAGACGTGAACGTAGTTCGACGAGTAGACGCTCAGCTGTCTTCTTTCCTACTCCTGACACCATCGTCAGCGCATTGACATCTGACGTTGCGACGGCGTCGACAAGAGCGTGAGGAGTGTGTGTTTCAAGAATGGCCAGCGCCAATGAGGGGCCGACTCCATGCGTTGCAATGAGAATGCGAAACGTTGCCCGTTCGAGCATGCTGGTGAAGCCAAACAGCTGCTGGTTGTCTTCGCGAATGTGATGGTGAACGTAAATGTACGTTTCGCCATCTGATGACAACGACGCCAGATTGCGTGATGTCATTGCGACCTCATATCCAACGCCGGCAACTTCAAGGATTGCAGCGCCGTCGGGAGATCGATCAAGGAGTCGACCACGCAGCGAGGCAATCATGCTCGACCTCCAAGCGCTGCCTGCACCGCTGCCGTCAGCGGAGAACTTGCGAGATAGCAGAGTGCAAGAGCAGCTGCATCTGCCGCGTCGGCAGGCCGAGGAGGCGATGACAACCCAAGACGCTGTTGGACCATTCTCTGAACCTGCTGCTTATCTGCCCCACCAAAACCAGCAATCGACATTTTCACTTCGTTAGGCGAATACTGAGCAACCGTGCAGCCTGACCGAGCGGCTTCGGCGAGAGCAATACCACTCGCCTGACCAACGCTCATGGCGGTCCGCACGTTGACTTGAAAGAAGACTTTCTCGACAGCGACAGCGTGGGGTGCAAACTCGTCAAGCAGTTCTCGAATATCTCGCTGCAGAGCCGCCAACCGGTCGGGTAGCTCAGTCTGTGGCGATGTGGTGAACACGCCCAGCGATCGGGCATTCACGGTCGAGCCCTGTGCGTCGATGACCGCGAATCCACACCGGGTCAACCCGGGGTCTATGCCAACCACCCGGCACGACTTCGCCGAACTACCGAACATAAGTTCGATTCTACTTGGTTGCGGTCACATCAACGATGATCATTGCGATCACAGCGAGTTGAGAGCTGAAATGAGCTCAGACACCGGGCGGTACGAGAGCCCGGCAATCGCTCGATGGGCGTAGCGAATGACTCCGGTTTCGTCAACGATAAACACGCTTCGGCGGGGAAACCCGAGTGGACCAAGAATTCCGTACAACTTCGATACGTTCTTATCGGTATCAGCCAATAGCGGAAAGTTGAGCCCGTACTTTTCGGAAAACGATTCGTGACTGTCAAGGCTTTGAAATGAAATGCCGAGTACTTGAGCGTCAAGACGTTCGAACTCGTCCAGGCCTTCGTTATAGGAATTCAGTTGCTCGGTGCAGACCGGAGAGTCGTCACCTGGATAAAAGACGATGACGACCGGCCGCCCCTGAAATGACGACAACGTGATCTCAGATCCACCAGTCGCCTTGAGCGTGAAGTCAGGGGCTTGATCACCGACCTTGACAAGGGTGCTCACTCGGCAGCTCCCTCCAACACTTCATCACTCATGTCAAAATTGGCGTAGACGTCCTGAACGTCGTCGTTGTCCTCTAACGCGTCGATGATTTTCAGCACCGACTTGGCATCTTCGACCGTGTCAAGCGACACCAAGTTGTCTGACACCAACGGTGACTCTGCTGAGATGATGCTGAGGCCTCCTGCGCTGATTGATTCACTCACCGCAGGCGTTGCCGATGGATCACAGGTGACTTTCCACGCACCGGCCTCGCCAACAATGTCATCTGCACCGGCTTCGAGTGCCAGATCAAAGATCGTCTCTTCATCTGCGGAGCCATCGACGATGACGACACCTCGCCGGGCAAACTGCCAACTCACCGCACCGGGCTCAGCCATTGAGCCCCCCGATTTCGTGAAGATATTTCTGATGTCGGCACCGGTGCGATTGCGGTTGTCGGTGAGCACTTCAATCATCAAGGCCACGCCACATGGCGCGTAACCCTCGTAGGTGATCGCTTCATATGACTGTCCGCCCGCATCGCCCGTGCCACGCTTAATCGCCCGATCGATTGCGTCGTTCGTCATCTGCGACCCCTTGGCCTTCGCTACTGCTGAGCGAAGAGTTGGGTTCATATCTGGGTCGCCACCCCCAGCGCGAGCCGCAACTTCAATTTGACGGGCCAGCTTTGCAAACAGCTTCCCGCGCGCCTTATCAGCGGCACCCTTCTTATGCTTAATGGTCGCCCATTTGGAATGCCCTGACATTTCTTAACTCCTCACCTCTTGGGCTTGCTCCAGATCATTGTGGTAACGAGACACCATCTTCAAAAACATTTCGTGGACCCGATGGTCATCACTGAGCTCGGGGTGAAATGTAGCTCCAAGAATATTGCCCTGCCGGACAAGCACGGCATCGCCGTTGACCGTGCCCAGTACCTCAACATCTCCTGTGACTTCTTCAATCCGAGGGGCACGAATAAACACACCGTTCATCGCGAACGTGTTTTCAGCCTGACAAATCGAGATCGATGACTCGAAACTATCGATTTGGCGTCCGTAGCCATTGCGTCGAGCAGTAATTGCGAGCCCACCAAGTTGTTGTTGGTCGGCCCGACCATCAACAATCTTCTCGGCCAGCAAGATCAGCCCAGCACAGGTACCGAACACCGGGAACCCGTTACGCACTCGTTCTCTAAGAGGTGCGGCAATTCCACTTGAATCAAGCAACATCGACATCGTCGTGCTCTCCCCACCGGGCAGCACAATGCCGTCAAGGTCATTTACGTCTTCGACGCCACGCACGAGCGTCACCGATGCGCCAAGATCAGTCAGGACGCGCTGATGCGCGGCAAACGCTCCTTGAAGGGCCAGAATTCCGATGTTCACCCGGAGGCTCCCCAGCAGACGGCGTCATCACCAACCGCGTTCGGCGTAACGCTGATTGATCTCATCCATGCCGATACCCGTCATCGGCGCCCCGAGGCCGCGGCTCACCTTTGCGAGCACATCTGCGTCTTGGAAATGTGTTGTGGCCTCGACGATGGCGCGGGCACGGCGTTCTGGCTCATCGCTCTTGAAGATTCCGGAACCAACGAACACCGCCTCAGCACCGAGTTGCATTGCAAGAGCTGCGTCAGCCGGAGTCGCAATTCCGCCCGCACAGAACAGAGGAACGGGTAGGCGGCCGGTCTCCGCAAGTTCTTGCACGAGCGGGAGCGGCGCCTGAAGTTGCTTCGCCCAATCGAAGAGCTCGGCCGAGTCAGCCTGACCAATACGACGGATATCACCCAAGATTGAGCGGAGGTGGCGAACAGCCTCAACGATATTTCCAGTGCCGGCTTCGCCTTTCGAGCGGATCATGGCCGCCCCCTCGGAAATGCGACGTAACGCCTCACCAAGGTTTGTTGCTCCACATACGAACGGGACATCAAATTTGTACTTATCAATGTGGTGGGCTTCATCGGCGGGAGTGAGCACTTCAGACTCGTCGATGAAGTCAACACCGAGGCTCTGGATGATTTGCGCTTCAACAAAGTGGCCAATTCGTGCCTTAGCCATCACCGGGATCGTGACGGTTGCCTTGATACCTTCGATCATGTCTGGGTCGCTCATTCGTGCGATGCCGCCATCACGGCGAATATCTGCAGGCACACGCTCGAGCGCCATCACGGCGCACGCACCCGCATCCTCTGCGATTTTTGCTTGCTCAGGGGTGACAACGTCCATGATGACGCCACCCGAGAGCATCTCGGCAAGGCCACGCTTTACGGGAAAAGAGCCGGTCTGGGGGTTCGACATATCCACAATCTATCTATCTTCCGGCAGGCAATGGCCACTGCTACGACACATAGCGAACATTTTCGGAATCATTCCGCGGCAGTTCAACCCAAGTGCGCCCATCGCTGAGTCCGATGGGTTCGCTCAGCGTCTCATCGGTGTAAAGATTCCACATATCGCTGTTTGACGACCGCTGCCAAGCGCCGACCCGAACAACTCCGTCGGTGAAGACGAGAGCCTGCCCACTTCCAACAGTGGTCGCTTCCGGGCTCTTCGAGTCGATCGGGCTTCTCCGATACTCAACAAGAAGCACCACCACGTTGTCAGCCCACGCTTGGCCAGTGAGCTCGGTCATGTGGGGCTCGCCGTATTGCGAACGGAGGTATCGGCCGCTGGCTGGGTCGTAATCCCAGCGGGCGAGTATCGAGTCGAGTTCAATCTCGATAATTGAAGCGGGGTCACCGACCGCTGTTTCACCGGGGAGCATGTACGAGAAGATCTGCGGAGGCACCGCAAACTCTTCCGGAGTGAGGTCCCACAGCGTGTCGGTAGATGAAAAGAGGTTGTGGGGTGAGCCCCCACGACCATCGCGCCGGTAGTAGGCATCAGCAAATCCACGCACATAGTTGAGGCTCACCAATGACGAGTTGTTGATCACCCTTGTCACACCTGGATTTCCACCTGACCATGCGAACAACGGCGAGTCAAGATTGGTGAGAATGTCGACATCTTGGGCTCGACCCGAGCGAATCGGACCCACCGGATCAGAACCCTGGCTGTGGAACACCGAAATAAAACGAGTCAAGCCGTCGTTAATGATTTCCTCAAACACAATGTCGGCTTCGTTCAAGCCTGTCTGCGGGAGGGCTTTCTGGTTATTTGGCATTTTGACGGCGAGTGCCGGCCGGTTCGGAATGCCATCGGCACCGTCGAGCGGAGCACCTGTGAGTGGCATGCGGGCATTGGGCTCAACGGCCACCTCGACGTCTTCGTCACTTGCCGACGACGAGGTCGAACCCGTCGATGACTCCTCTGGTGTCGAATCATCAGACGTTGACCCTTCGCTCTCGGCGACAGATGACCCTTCTTCAGCGATTTCGTTCAATGCATCTGATGCTTGATCGATCAACTCATCTGCGCTTCCACCGCAACTCGCAGCAAGCAGGCCACCCGAACACAGCACGACAATTGCGATACGACTCTTCGATGACGTTTTCATCAGAGATCCTTCAGGGCTTGGATCCGCTCTTCAAGAGGCGGATGGGTGTTGAAGAGTTTATGAACAGAGCCAAGACGGCCGTTGTCACCTACACCACTCATCGGCTGCTCAATCCACATGTGAGCGGTTGCGGTACTCGCACTGTGAGTGACGGTCGTGTCATCTTGTAATTTTTCCAACGCCGAAATGAGCCCTGGTGGATACCTCGTCAACTCACAGGCGCCGACATCGGCAAGTGACTCACGCTGACGAGAAACCGCACGCTGCAACAGCGTCGCAATAATCGGTGCGACAATGATGAGGATGAACCCGACAATGGCAAGCGGATTGTTATGGCCGTTACGGTCGTTACTTCTCGACGTTCTGCCGCCGTTCCACCACAGGGTTCTCAACGCCAAATCACTCATCAACGCAACCGCCCCAACAAGAGTCACCGCAATTGTTGATACTGCGATGTCATAGTGGCGAATATGCGAAAGCTCGTGAGCGACAACTCCTTCGAGTTCGACCCGATTCATTTTGCTTAACAGACCCGTTGTCACCGCAATTGCCGCGTGTTGAGGATTCCGACCAGTGGCGAACGCATTCGGCGCTTCGTCATCAATGATGTAGACACCAGGTTTTGGAATCCCACCTGCGATGCATAGGCCTTCGACAAGATTGTGGAGCCGTCGATACTCAGTTTCATCGGCCGGACGCGCTCGACTTACTTTCAGTGCGATCGTCGCCGATGACCACCATGACCCGACCGATAACACCAACGAAAGAATGAGCGCGATAACGGTGAGTGTCCACCCTCCGCCCACGGTTGCGCCAACAATCCAGCCAATCGCAACAAAGACCGCGCAAAACACAACGATGACGAGCGCGCTTCGACGCTTATTTGAACGAATCAGTTCGTGCATGGGATCTTAAAAACTGACCGATGGAACCTGGTCTGCCTCGGGTCCAGCATCGAAGTACTCACGGTGGTCGAATGAGAACATCTTCGCGACGATGACTCCCGGCACTTGATCGATTGCATTGTGATAGCGGAGCACGGCGTCGTTGTAGAACTGGCGAGCGTACGCAATGCGACCCTCTGTTGCGCTGAGTTCCTCTTGGAGCGAGAGGAAGTTGGTGTTCGCTTTCAGGTCTGGGTATGCCTCCGACACTGCAAACAGTTGGCGAAGGGCGCCGGCAATCGGGCCTTCTGCCGCAGCTTGCGCACCGGGCGTATCAGGGGCAGCGACTGCACCATTACGTGCGGCGATGACCGCTTCAAGAGCCTCACGTTCGTGTTCGGCGTATCCCTTCACAGTTTCGACAAGATTCGGAATGAGATCGAGACGTCGCTTTAATTGCACATCGATCTGAGACCAACCGTTGTCAACCGAATTCCTTTTGCGAACGAGACCGTTGTAGAGGGCGCCGACAAACAACAACAGCAGCACGACAACCACGAGAACGATAAGAATTGTCATAGGGCAAGTCTACGTCTGTACGCGCGTTCAAGCCCGGGAATTAAGCACCATCCGGTAACGCTCCTCGTAGAGCATTGCCAGGCGGTCCATCGACATTGACGCTGCGGTCTTCAAACCTTCGGCGACAAGGCGGTCTCGGTAGACAGTGTCGGTCAACACTGCTTTTATCGCTGATGCCAAGTCAACAGCGTTGCCAGGTTGAACGAGCACAGCGTCGTTTCCGTTTGTTGCCACATTTCGATATCCGGGAATGTCGCTCGCTATGACTGCGGTCGACGATGCCATTGCCTCCAACAGCACGACCCCAAATGACTCCCCTCGAAGCGCTGGCGCAACGAATGCCGTTGCTGACTTCAGTCGTGAAATCTTTTCAGATTCCGACACCTGCCCATGCCAACGGAAGCGCTCTGGATTGGCATAGGAGCTGCGAAGCGAGTCGGTGTCTGGCCCACGGCCAATGATGTGACATGTCAACCGAAAATCGTGATCTTTCTCAAGTACGGTGACCGCTTCAAGAAGCGTGCTCAGACCTTTTCGCTCCTCATGGCGGCCGACGAAGAGAACAGACGGCTCAACGTCACCAGCAATAGCGACATCATCAACCGTAACCTCTGAGCCGATTGCGACACCGTTGAACAGCACCTCATAGTCCCCCGCGAAGTGCTGCTCCACGAGCAGTTTTGCCTCGTTTGAGACCGCAACGCGGTGGTTAATGCGCTTCATTAGCGGTTTCAACACCGGCTTCAGAAAGCGGTAGCTGCTCGATCGGCCGGCCGCATGGAAGGTTGCGACGATCGGACGCGAGTGAAGCGTCAAGGCGGTCAGCGTCGGCCCCGGCACCAATGGCTCATGCAAATGCCACACATCAAACTTCTCGTCACGCAGCGCTCTGACGGTTCGAAGTGCTGCACTTGGGTCGGGGGCGAGCGGCGCCACCGAACCGTTAGCTGCGGTCGGCAACGAGTCACCCAATGGCGTCACGAATGAAGCAGGAGGAGGCCCATCGCAGGGACCCAAGACCCGGACCTCGTGTCCAATTCGCCGAAGTGCGTGCGCAAGCCCGAGCACTTGTGACTGCACTCCGCCTGGAATGCTCAGGCTGTATGGGCAGAACATCGCTACTCTCAGTGCGTCACCCGCCACGTTGACCTACTTTGTGGTCCGACGGCCAATTGGGTTGCAGGAGATGCCACTGCGCCGGGGCACGTTCAATGAATTCTGCGAGCTCATTCGTGAGATTTTGTGTAATACGTTCAACATCGTCTCGAAGCGATTTCGAGCATCGTTCAATTGGAATCGGCGGCTTAACGAGACCGATATGCCCATCCACCCCTGGGGAATGAAACACTGCTGTTGGCAGCACGGTTGCGCCTGTACGTAGGGCGAGCGTGGCAGGGCCGCCGGGCACGGTCGTGCGTTCCCCAAAAAAGTCAACCTCTACTCCCCCGCCCTGCAAATCGCGATCTGAGATGAGGCACACCACCGCATTGGAGCGCAGGGCCGCCAGCACTTTGGCCCCTGACGACGCGTCGAGTTCGATGACAGTAACGCCAAGCGCGGCCCGCAGATCGGTGAGATAGCGATGCACCTCTTCATCACCGAGCCGCTCTGCAACCGCTACAACGTCAACGCCTTGGTCAGCAAGCCAACGCCCCGCCCACTCCCAACCACCGAGATGGGGCAGGGCGAGTATGACTCCATTGCCGGCCGCAAGACCAGCCTCGACATGCTCGTAACCGTGCACGGCGATGGCGTCGTTGACTTGTTGACGGCTGAGGTACGGCAACCGAAGGCTCTCCAGCCAGTACGTTGCGTACCCGGAGTAGACCTCATCAACACGGCGCTCCAACTTCCAACCATGGAGACCGGGGGTGACCCGCTGTTGATGAATCGCCGCCTGCCGCCTACCGCCACGAGCGTATGCACGGCTAGCCACACCAATGGTCGTCGAAACAGCCTTCAATACAGAACGGGGAACCCGACGAACGACACTCTCTCCCGCTTGAAGAAGTTTGAGCTGTCGCGACATCTCAGCTCGAACCGCGGCGACGATCCTCCCGGCGGCGCTGAACCACCATCCGCCGTTCTTCCATGCGGTCGATTCTCACGATTCGCCGTTCACCTCGACGCTCACGCCGCAGATCGATGCGCTCTTGAGTCACCTGAGCGACCTCGGCCTGACGCCAGACCTTCACGAATCTGAGCACTGCGGTGAAGCTGATGAGCACGAGGAGAATCCACAGCACCACTGCCAACGCAGGGTCGAGACCAATTCCTTCAAGGAGTAGGCCGACGCAGAGTAAAACAATTCGCTCAGCTCGTTCCATCAATCCGCCCTTGGCGTCGAGGCCGAGTGATTCAGCTTTCGCACGTTGATACGAGATGAGTGAAGCCACGGCGGCCACGGCGAACGGCAGCACGGTGAGGCGTGCCGAGTAGTTGTCAGCGAAGTACCAGGCCATTCCGCCGAGCAACATGTTGTCGGTGACCCGGTCCATGGTTGAGTCGAAGAACGCTCCACGTTGACTCGATGAATTACTAGCTTTCGCAAGCGCACCATCAAATAAATCGGGTAACGCCGCAAGGATCACCAAAATCAACCCAAGGATGAGACGCCCGGAGCCAACGGCAACCGCCGCAAGGGCCGCAATCACCAGCCCGAAGAACGTGAGATGGTCAGGTGTGAGTTTGGTCTTCAGGAGAGCCCGACCAATCGGACGCACCATCCGGTCGACCGGGCCGCGAAAGTGTCCGTCAAGCATCTTCGCCAGCCTCTTCGACATTGTCTTCGACGAGATGTTCGACAACTTCGCCGCTCACGGCGTCAACAAGCACCAGTGCCCGCCGCCGTGGCGGAACCTCTCCTGAGTAGGCCAACACTCGCCACGTCGGTCGACTGCCCACCCCTCGCCACACTTGCTGTGCCGATGCATGCCCAACCGGGAACCCAATCGCTTGTTGAGATGCAATGAGGGCAGCGCGTTCATCAACCGACATCTTTCGGCCCGAATAGGCACCAAACGCACCAAACGCCAACAGCCCAAGTCCTGCAGCGAGAACACCTCCATTTACTGATGACCGATCTGCAACTGACCCAACGATCGCACCGACACCAAGCACGACGTACATCGCAGCGGGAATCCTTCGGCGGGAGTTGTCAGGGAATTTATATGCACCAGCAAAGGCCTGCGGATCAAGATCTTCAGGAAGGACGTCAACGACATCGTCTTCGGAGGTGTAGGGGGTGTCGCTGGTCATGTCTTCACCCTATTCCGTTGTTCGGCTGAGGCCATTGATCTCTCAGCCGGTCATAGGTCACGTTCAACGCCTCAGGAATCGTTCGCGCCTGCGCAACTGCGGTCATAAAGTTGGAATCTCCAGTCCATCGGGGCACCACATGCACATGCAAGTGCTCGGCAACCGAACCGCCAGCAGTCTTACCCATGTTGATACCGATGTTGAACCCCTCCGGGTTGTGTGACGCACGCAGTGCTGTCACACCGCAGTTCACCTCCGACCAGAGATCAACAACCTCTTCAGGGTTGAGTTCGTCGATTGCAGCGACCTCCCGGTAGGGAACTACCAAAAGGTGGCCAGTCGAGTAGGGATAAATGTTCAGCACCGCAAAACATGTCGAACTTCGGTGAACAATGAAGGTCGTCTCGTCCGGCTCTCCAGACTCGAGCAGGCGAGTGAACACGCTGCCACCCAACGTGGAGCCGTCACTCCGCACGTAATCGTTTCGCCAGCCGTTCCAAAGAATTTCGATCGAATTCACGCCGACATCGCCTGGGAGGTTCCCTGTTCGATCTCCGAGGCAATTGTCGTCAAAAACGACTCAAGTGGGACATCACGTTCGACGTCACCTCCCCGAGGATTCACCCCGACGGTGGTGTTCTCAACATCGTCGTCACCAACAACAAGCACATACGGAAGCTTTTCAAGCTTTGCCGCTCGAATGCGCTTACCGAGCCCATCGTTCGCGTCGACACGATCGACCCGCACCCCGGCAGCGGAGAGTTGATCTTCGACTGAGCGGGCATAGTCCTCATGAGCTGCAGCGACAGGAAGCACCCTCACTTGAACCGGCGCAAGCCACGTCGGAAACGCTCCGGCGTAGTGCTCGAGGAGCACCCCAAAGAAACGTTCGATTGACCCGAACAGCGCTCGATGCAACATGATCGGGCGGTGCCGAGCGTTATCTGCCCCGATGTATTCAAGATCGAACCGTTCTGGATTGTTGAAATCGGCCTGGATGGTCGACAACTGCCATGACCGGCCGATCGCATCGCGAATATCGATATCGATTTTTGGCCCGTAGAACGCGGCGTCACCCTCTTTGACGCCGTACTCAAGACCGTGTGAGTCGAGAGCTTCGCGGAGGGCTTCGGTCGCTTTCTCCCAAATTTCATCGGATCCGACAAATTTCTCCGGGTCTTTCGTTGAGAGGTTGAAGGTGAAGTCATCAAACCCAAATGCTCTCAGCACCGATAAAACAAAATCGAGGAGCGATGCGACTTCGTCGGCGAGCTGATCTTCACGACAGAAAATATGGCTGTCGTCTTGGGTGAACCCTCGGATTCGCATGAGGCCGTGCAATGTTCCTGCCCGTTCGTAGCGATACACGTTTCCGAGCTCAAACAGTCGAATCGGCAGTTCGCGATAACTGCGTTGCCGGCTCGCGAACACCAAACAGTGCATCGGACAGTTCATCGGCTTCATGTAGTACGTGCCGTTGTCCATTTCCATCGGCGGGTACATGCCATCGGCGTAGTAGTCAAGGTGTCCAGAGGTTGAGAACAACTTGCCGTTCGCAAGATGCGGAGTGAACACGAACTGATACCCACCACGCTCATGACGCTCTCGGCTGTAGTCCTCCATCATTCGGCGGACGGTGGCCCCTTTCGGGTGCCAGATTGCGAGACCACCGCCGATTTCCGACGGAAAACTCAAAAGGTCAAGTTCTGTGGCGAGGCGACGGTGATCGCGTTTTGCCGCCTCCTCCAACTGAGTGAGGTGCTCTTTAAGCGCGTCTTTCGATTCCCATGCAGTGCCATAGATACGTTGCAACATTCGTGCTTCTTCTGAACCACGCCAATACGCCCCAGAGGTTCGCTGCAACGCAAAATGTTTGAGCTTTCCGGTGCTTGGCACATGCGGACCCACACACATATCAACGAAGGTGTCCGAATTGCGATATGCGCTGATCACGTCACCTGACCCGACCTCACCTGCGTCGAGCGCATCACCGTCGGCACTCGTCACCCGCTGGATGATTTCACACTTGTACGGTTGATCAGCGAAGAGTTCAAGGGCCTCATCAGGAGACATCTCAGACCGAACAAATGGCTGATCTTCTTTGACGATGCGTTCCATTTCTTTCTGAATGGCGCCAAGGTCGTCATCAGAGAAGGTCTTTCCATCGGGCAAATCGAAGTCGTAGTAGAAACCATGTTCGATCGCAGGACCAACAGAAAATTTGGCCCCCGGAAACAGCCGGGTAACTGCCTGAGCAAGAACATGGGCCGTCGAATGACGGAGGACGTGTCGACCTTCATCAGTATTCGCAGTGATGATTGCGACCTCTTGACCATCACTAAGGCCCGCAGTGAGGTCGGTTTCGACACCGTCAACTACCGCAGCAACTGCAGCCTTCGCGAGACCAGACCCGATCAACTTCGCGAGATCGAGCGCTGTCGCACCCTGGGCGAGTTCACGTGAAGAACCGTCAGGAAGCGTGACCGAAAGCGTTGACATAGACCTCGAAGTCTACGAGCCTGAGACCCGCGCAACACGAGATCATCGATCGATCAGATCAATACCGAGTAGCGCCGCTGCGGTGGTTGCATCCTTACCCTTACTCACAGCCGCATCAATCTGCGAGCACGCGTGAGGGGTGTCGAGATCGTTGTCTAACGCAGCCCGTACCGTGTTGATGAGCGCCCCATCGACATCACCTCCAACACTTGCCTTCCAACGAGCTAGTCGCTCATTTGACGATGGCATGAGATTGTCATGCCATTCCCACTCGGTTCGATAGTGATGCGAAATAATGCCGAGACGAATCGCTCGAGGGTCCCACTCTTCGCGTAAAGCGTCGATGAAGACGAGATTGCCGAGACTCTTTGACATTTTTTCGCCATCTTTTGAAATGAGAGCGGCATGCATCCAGTGGTCAACAAACGGCGTGTTTGTTGCCGACTCAGACTGGGCCCGCTCACATTCGTGATGAGGAAAAATGAGGTCTGCTCCCCCGCCATGAAGGTGCACATGCTCGCCGAGTTCACGTAGTGCAAGAGCACTGCACTCAACATGCCAACCGGGACGCCCAGGGCCCCACGGGGTTTCCCACGCCGGTTCGTCAGCAGCCGAGGGCTGCCAGAGAACAAAGTCAAGCGGATTTCGTTTCTGAGGATCGTCGATATTGCCTCCACGCAATGCCGCCAATCGCAGCATTTCTTCTTGTGGGTAGCCACTGACTGCGCCGAAGGTATCGAACGTGCTCACATCGAAATAGACCGAGTCTCCGCTGACGTATGCATGCCCTTCGTCGAGGACCGCTTGGATGAATTTGCGGATGTCAGGAATGGCTGACGAGGCGCGAGGTGCAGCGTGAACTGGGAGAACATTGAGGGCCTCCATGTCGGCGTTGAAGCGCGCTTCCTCCCCCGCTGCAAGGTCGAGATAGTGAACACCGAGTTCGCGAGCCTTCGCGAATAACGGGTCATCAACGTCGGTGACATTTCGAATACACCGCACTTCATGCCCACGATCGATCAGTCGTCTGATCACTACGTCATAGGTGAGAAACGTCGACGCATGACCTAAATGCGTTGCGTCATAGGGCGTGATTCCGCAGACGTACATCAACACTTGCTGCGGCGGCGAGAACGGTACGACTTCGCGCCGCGCAGTGTCGTACAACATCATCGACATCTCAACACCTCAGTTCGCCAGGCTGGCGTCTCGAATACCGGTGAGTTTTGGCGCCACCCGCGTGCGGTACCGGACGTTAAGTTGGAGCAGCACTGCAGTAAACGCCTCGATTGCGGTCGCATTCGACAACTCACCGGCGTCGAGCGGGCGACAGCCAGGAATTTTTCCGACGATTTCGCTCACCGTTTCGACCGCCTTCGGATCATCGCCGCAGATCAATACGTCTGAGTCGATTGGTTCACCGAGGTGCCCTAGTTCTTTTGCCGGCAGGTGGTGAAATGCAGCAACGACCCGGCTCTCTGGCATAGCCGCCTGCACGTGTGCAGCAACACTGCCTCTTGGCGGAACGAGCGGCTGAAATTCGGGGCCGACCTTGACGAGGGCGTTCGCCATACTTACGAGCACCTTGCCTTTCAACAGGTCTTCGTATTCTTTCGCCGTCGTTGCTGCGGAATCCCACGGTGTTGCGATGACCACCAGATCGCATGCAGCTGCTGCTTCGTTGTCGCCGTAACCAAGAAGTGACACCAACTCTGGGTTGCTTTCGATCGCTCGGTCGCGTGCCTCCATTGCTCGGTATTTGGAGCGAGACCCGATAACGCATTCGTATCCCACGCTTGCGAGGCGAGCTCCAAGGGCCGAACCCGCAGGACCGCTTCCTCCGATCAATCCGATCTTCATCTCGCCATTGTCGCACACGGCAACTCGAAAACGGCGAGGCAACCAACCGACGAACGGAGCAGCTATTCGACTTGAACGAAGCCCATTCAGGATTCACAATGTCGGCTACGTTGCAGGCATGGGAATTCTCGACGGAAAAAATCTGGTCATCACCGGAGTGCTCACCGACGCCTCTCTTGCATACGGGGTCGCAGAGATTGCGAAAGCCGAGGGGGCAAACCTCATTCTCACCGGTGCTGGGCGGGCCCTCTCTCTCACGAAGCGGACCGCTCGCAAGATTGATCCAGAGATCGAAGTATTGGAACTCGATGTCACCGTTCCCGACCATGTTGAAGCCGTGCGAGACACCGTAAGCGAACGTTGGGGCCGAGTAGACGGTGTGTTACACGCCATTGGCTTTGCCCCTGCGTCATGTCTTGGCGATGACTTTTTCGGTGCGCCTTGGGAAGACGTCGCAACAGCCATGCATATCTCGACCTACTCACTGAAGACGCTCGCTGACGCGTTTGTGCCGTTGATGTCAGATGGCGGATCAATCGTCGGTTTGGATTTCGACAATTCGCAGGCGTGGCCCGCATACAACTGGATGGGTGTGGCGAAATCTGCCCTTCAGAGTCTCTCGCGCTACTTGGCGAAGGAACTTGGGCCGAACAACATCCGCTGCAATCTGGTCGCTGCGGGCCCGGTGCGGACAATGGCGGCGAAATCAATCCCCGGCTTCGCCCTATTCGAAGACACCTGGGACGGGCGGGCACCCTTGGGGTGGGATGTCAACGATCCTCTTCCAGTCGCGAAGGCCTGTGTTGCCTTGTTGTCAGACTGGTTCCCGGCAACGACCGGAGAGATCATTCACGTTGATGGCGGATATCACGCAGTCGGCGCATAGCCCGAGCGCAATCACCCGATCGCCGAAGTAATTTCCTCAACGACATCATCGGTCAGCATCGGGATCACATCGAGTGCTGCAAAGTTCTCCGTCACCTGCGAAGCCCGGCTCGCACCGGTAATCACTGTTGACACCATCGGATGCAACGTGCACCACGCAATTGAGAGTTGACCAATCGAGCATCCAAGACGATCAGCGATTGGCCGCAACCGCTCGATTCGGGCAAGGGCGGCGTCATCGCTCATTCGAGAACGAAGCCACTCGTAACCCGAAAGCGCAGCGCGCGAGTCCTCAGGGATTCCATCTCGGTACTTGCCGGTGAGCAACCCGGATGCAAGCGGACTCCAAATCGTATTTCCATAGCCCGTTTCGTCATGAAGCCGCTGATATTCCCGCTCGACTTTGCGGCGCTCCAAGAGGTTGTACTGCGACTGTTCGGTGACGGGGGCATGCAAATGATGCTGTTGAGCAATCGCTATTGCATGACGAATTTCGTCGGCGGACCACTCGCTCGTACCCCAGTACAGCGCCTTACCGCTTGACACCATGTCGCTCATCGCCCATACGGTTTCTTCCATCGGAGTGTTGGGGTCAGACCGGTGGCAGTACACAACATCAACAAAATCCATTTGCAGTCGTTCGAGAGACGCGTCAATCGCCTGCATCAAATACTTGCGGTTGAGGGTGTTGCGCATGTTTGGGTCGTCTCCGTGGATACCCCAAAACAGCTTTGTCGTGGCAACGTATGACCAGCGGGGCCACCCGAGATCTCGAAATACTCGACCCATGATTGATTCGCTTCGACCGCCGGCGTAGGCCTCTGCGTTATCGAAGAAGTTGCACCCCGCATCGTGCGCTGCCTGCATGCATTCAAGCGCAGGGTCGTCAGCCATCTGTGTATCAAATGTCACCCATGAGCCGTACGAGAGAACGCTCACCTTGAGACCGGTTGCACCGAGCCTGCGGTATTCCATGTTGTCTTCGGGGATTGCCATGTGTTGAACGTACAGGCAGGTTCCGGGCGACTCCTAATCAGAGCCTGTTGATGGTCGAACCCGTATGCCTCGCTCGGCCATTAGTGCTTTTGCCTCTGCAACGGTGTGTTCGCCGAAATGGAAAATAGATGCGGCGAGCACTGCGTCAGCGTTACCTTGCAACACTCCATCAGCGAGATGCTCAAGCGTTCCGACGCCACCGCTTGCGATGACTGGCACCGATACTTCCTTCGAAATGCGCGAGTTCAGCGAGTGATCAAACCCTTCTCGGGTTCCGTCGCGGTCCATCGAGGTGACGAGTAGTTCACCGGCGCCGAGCTCGACCGCGGTCGCCGCCCATTCGACGGCGTCGATACCAGTTGGGGTGCGGCCGCCGTGAAGAAAGACTTCGAATGATCCACTGGACGTCTGACGCGCATCGACTGCGCAGACCACACACTGGGTGCCAAAGACATCAGCAATTTCGGAAATGAGTTCACGACGTTCAACGGCCGCGGTGTTGACGCTCACTTTGTCGGCACCCGCTCGCAACATTCGACGCGCATCGTCCAACGTACGGATTCCGCCACCGACGGTGAACGGCAAGAAGACCTGCTCTGCGACCCGTTCCACCATCTCGATGGTCGTTGCTCGATGATCACTCGAGGCAGTGATATCGAGGAAGACAAGTTCGTCCGCTCCCTGAGCGTCATAGCTTTGAGCGAGTTCAACCGGGTCTCCAGCGTCACGAAGTCCGACAAAGTTGACGCCCTTCACCACGCGACCTTCGGTGACATCAAGACATGGGATGACCCTCGCCACTCGATCGTTCATTGCAGTACCGCCAATGCGTCAGTCACCGCAAAGCGACCCTCGTAGATCGCCTTGCCCGCGATTACTCCTGCGAGGCCGTCGATGGTTGAGAGCGCACGAATGTCGTCGAGCGACGACACCCCACCGCTTGCAATTACGGGAATTGTCGTCGACGTTGATGCCATTGCCAGACCTTCAAGATCTGGACCAACGAGCATGCCGTCACGGGAAATATCTGTGATCACAAACGCATCTGCAGTCGGATACAAGCCCAGAGCGTCAGACAGTTGAACGGTTGATGCCTCCGTCCAGCCTTCGAGTGCAACGACCCCGTCTCGATGATCGAGACCGACCGCAATTGGTAACACCGGGGCACAGCGAGCAACAAGATCTGGGTCGCGTATTGCAGCCGATCCCATCACTACCCGAGCAACGCCGGCATCTGAAAGTTCCTGAACATCATCGATGCTCCGAACACCACCACCGGTCTGAATTGCCGCCATCCCGTCGAGTTCTTTCGCCACTGCCGCGATGAGAGGTCGATTTACCGGGCCGTCGGCTCGTGCTGCATTGAGATCAACGATGTGCACCCACTCTGCGCCGGCATCGACAAATGATGCGGCAACCGCAACGGCGTCATCGCCATACTCCGTCGAAGCTCCGTAATCACCTTGAGCGAGTCGAACAACTTTGCCGTCGAGTAGGTCGATAGCTGGAAAGAGTTTCATCAGATGATTCCCTCATGTGAGAGCCAACGATTCAACATCGCCAACCCGGCACGGCCCGACTTCTCGGGATGAAACTGAACGGCAAGCACATTGTCGTGACGACATGCGGCGGTCACCGACCCCCCGTAGTGCACCGTCGCAGCGACATCTGCTGCGTTCTCAGGGTGGGCAGAAAGCGAGTGCACGAAGTACATCCATTGTGGGTCGCCATCACGAGACAGCACCGGGTCTGGTGTGCCGACAATGAGTTCGTTCCATTGCATTTGCGGGCGACGGACCTCTGCAGGGAGGTACCGAATCGTTCCACCGACGACACCCAGCCCGTCAACACCTGGCGCTTCTTCAGACGAGTCGAAGAGCATCTGCATTCCTACACAAATACCTAAAAATGGACGCCCGCTATCTACCACGGCATGGACGACACCGTCGAGGTCGCGTTCGCGAAGCGCGGTCATGCACGCGCCGAAATTTCCGACTCCTGGAAGCACAACACCCGCCGCAGAAGTAATGACATCAGCAGAGTCGGTCAGGACTGCGTCTGCTCCGAGCGTACGGAGCGCTTTCTGCGCAGAGTGAAGATTTCCGATGCCGTAGTCAATGACGGCAACCGTCATAAGACGTTCCTCGTACGGCCACGCATCACAGCACGCCTTTCGTCGATGGCACAGATCCACCCTCGACTCGGACTGCATCTCTCAGCGACCTCGCAAGCCCCTTGAACGTCGCTTCAATAATGTGATGGGCATTTCTGCCACGTACAAGCTCAACGTGCAGCGTCATCATCGCCGCTGTTGCGAACGATGAAATGCTGTGCTCTGCAAGTTGGGGATCGAACGGCGGATTTCCCAATGGCAACACTTCAGGAATGTCGACTTCCCACTGCGTAAACGGTCGACCCGAAAGATCGAGTGCGATATCAATGAGGGCCTCATCAAGCGGATAGCGGCCACTCGCAAATCGACGAATGCCAGCCTTATCTCCGAGCGCCTCTGCGAAACACTCTCCGAGCACGATCGATACATCTTCGACCGTGTGATGACTGTCGATATGGAGATCGCCGGTCGCCTGCACCGTGAGGTCGAACCCTCCGTGCCGACCCAACTGATCGAGCATGTGATCGAAAAATGGGAGGCCCGTCGAAATATCGGTTTTCCCCGAACCATCGAGGTTGATGTCGATCTCGATAGAGGTCTCGGCGGTGTTCCGCTCTCGGCGAGCAATCCGTGCAGACATGGCTACATCATTCCTTCTCTAGCGCTGATTGCAAACCTGCAAGAAACGCGTTGTTTTCGTCTTCGGTGCCAATTGTCAATCGGAGCCATCCCTCGAGTCGAGGCCACGAGGAACAGTTTCGGACGAGCACGCCGTGGTCGAGCAGAGCGCTCCACATGAAGTCTGCGTCTCGTCGGGTCTTGAACAAGACAAAATTTGCACTGCTTGGACTCACGTCGACATCAAGCTCAATCAATGCTGTTTGAACTCGCTCGCGCTCTGACACGATGAGCGACACACGCTCGTTCATGTCATCAGTGAACTTGAGTGCGAGTTCTCCAGCGATCTGTTTCACCGAATCAAGGTGATACGGAAGCACAGCAGTCCAGAGATGGCCGATGACATCGGAAGATCCAATGAGGTAGCCAAGTCGCAAGGCGGCAAGGCTCCACGTTTTCGAAAATGTTCGGGAGACCACAATTCGGTCGGAATGTAAAGCGCGATCGATGGCTGACCACGAAGAAAATTCTGCATAGGCCTCGTCGACGACGAGCATTGCGTCTGTGGCCTCGCCGATGATGTCAATCATCGATTCGTCATCGCACTGACCAGTCGGGTTGTTTGGCGAGGAGAGAAACACGAGATGAGGTTGAACCTCTCTCAGTACCTCTCGTACGTGAGCGCCGTCGAGGGTGAAGTCTTCATTGCGTTCGATCACGATGACCTCAGAACCCAAAATCCGGGCGATCTGAACGTGCATCTGGTAGCCGGGCTCAAAGACGACCACTCGACGTCCCGGGCCGGCGTAGGCGAGCAGGATGGTCTGGAGAACTTCATTTGAACCGTTCGCAACAAAGAGTTGCTCTGGTTGAACACCGTGAAACATAGCGAGGCGATCGCGTAAGCGTGACGCTGTACGGTCGGGGTACCTGTTCCACGAAACGTCCTGAATGGCCTCGGTGAACTCTGAGACGAACGCTTCTGGGGGTGGAAAGGGCGACTCATTGGTATTGAGCCGAATGGGAACATCGACCTGTGGCGAGTGATAGCCAGGCATCGCTGCGATTTCTGGTCGTAACTCAGGCACGCCCTAAGGCTACTGACATCGACTCATCACCGAATGCGACTCTGAGAACAACTTTTCTCATCATTTTCGAATACGGTTCCAAGCGTGGAGATCGACCTCGTGGCGTTCAGTGCCGAACTATCGGCCCTCGAAGAGCACTTGGCACGTTGCCGCGATCGCGTCGAAGGCCTCATCACGCCACTCCGCTCGAGCGAACGCGAGGACATTCTTTCACCCCTCTACGAATCCGAGCGCTTACTTCGAAGCGCTGAGCGAGCGATCTCACGCGCCGAGCGCGCAACCCGCTAGCGCTCTCATCTAAACGAGTAGCCTCAGGCGAGTGACGCAACCGCCTGCCCCCTCACTTGCCTTTGCCGGGCCAGTCGAAGCGGAGATACGCCCTGCGCTCCTTCACTTCTGTGATGAAGTTGAACGTCGTCATGGACACAGAATTCTTTCTGATCAGTTGCGCTTAGATGTGCTCGATGAGACATCTTCGCACCCACCTGTCGTCGCGATGGCAGAGGTCGACAGCGTGCTGGCTGCCGTTTCGATCGCAAGCAGGACCAACGAGGGGTGGACGTTAGAGGTTGTGTGCCAGCACGACCATGCTCTCGCCCCGGCGCGCGACGTCATTCGGCTTGTGGTGAACGGCGTTACCGACCTCTTGCAGACGGAGAATCCGGTTCGCATCACGTGGTGGGCGCGGGCCCATGATCCGTGGGTCGAGCACATTGCCTCCGCTCTCGGATTCGTTGAGTATCGACGGCTGCATCAAATGCGGATTTCGTTAACGACCGAGAACGCAGCGCGCTTTCACGATGGCGCAGCGGAAACACGTGGCTTCATTGTGGGTAGCGATGAGCATGAGTGGCTTTCGGTAAACAACGCTGCGTTCGCCGACCACGAAGAGCAAGGCGGCTGGACGCATGAGCAATTGGAACGTCGCGTGAGAGCGCCGTGGTTTCTTGCTGATGACCTCCGTCTTCACCCTGTTTCTGGGGGCATCACCGGATTTTGCTGGACCAAGCGACATGAACCTGACTTACATGAGCCCGAACTCGGTGAAATCTACGCAATCGCTGTCGACCCCTCGCAGGTCGGCCAAGGTTTGGGCAAACAGATGGTGATGGCCGGATTCAGTCACCTTGCTCGTGCGGGGATCTCTATTGGGATGCTGTACGTCGATGCCGACAACACAGCGGCGATGGCACTCTACGAATCGATCGGCATGGAGGTCCACCACACTGATCGCGCCTACCGTTGGTCGGGACCACCGTCGGCATGAGCACTTCGCAGCCCAGATACGGCGTTGAAAGGCAGGCGCTTGCGAATCTTCTCGACGGCGAGCCGTCATATCGCATCGACCAGGTGTGGAAAGCCCTCTATGGCGACTGTGGTCCGTCGTCGACGTGGACAACCTTGCCGACGACGTTGCGAGCCACCCTCGAAGAGGAACTCCCATCATCACTCACCGAACTTCATGCCAGTGAGGCCGATGATGGGCTCACCACGAAGTTCTTATACGAGGTGGACGGCGGCGCTCGCATCGAGTCAGTGCTCATGCTGTATCCCGACCGAGCAACGGTCTGCATTTCATCACAAGCGGGATGCGCAATGGGGTGCACCTTTTGCGCAACGGGCCAACAGGGTTTCAACCGACATCTCACCTCCGCAGAGCTCGTCGAGCAAGTCGCACGGGCGAAGTACGCAGCCCAACAGCAAGGTCGCCGGCTCTCAAACGTGGTGGTGATGGGCATGGGTGAACCCCTCGCTAATGAAGATGCCCTCTGGCCCGCGATGACAGCAGTGCACGATGAGTTTGGACTTTCCGCTCGCCATCTCACCGTGTCAACGGTTGGCCTCGTTCCTGGAATTCGGCGGCTTGCCGACCGTCCGTTGCCGGTAACTCTTGCGGTCAGCTTGCACGCCGCCCACGATGATCTCCGCAACACCTTGATTCCAATGAATCGTCGTTACCCCATCGATGAGCTTCTTGACGCATGCTCACACTACGTATCGCAGCGAAAGCGCCGAATGAGTTTCGAGTGGGCAATGATCGATGGCGTCAACGACTCGGTTGAAGAAGCTGAGGCGCTCGCTGAACTTTGCCGTCGACTCCGTCCGATTGCGCATGTCAATCTCATTCCGTTGAATCGAACCGCTGGCTACGAGTATCAGGGTTCCCGACGTTCACAGATCGAGAAATTTCAACAGGTGCTCACTCGTCGTGGAGTGGAGGCCACCATCCGTCGAAATCGAGGCAATGACATTGATGCCGCATGCGGGCAACTTGCTGCAATGACACCGGTGACGATTACGAAAGGTGCTGCTCAGACGTGAGTGACCCCTTGGTGAAACTGAGCCATGTGGGATTTTCGCGGGGCGAGCGAGACATTCTCACCGACATCAACCTCGAGATCGCTTCCGGGGAGCGTTGGCTTGTGGTTGGTGGAAACGGCAGCGGCAAGTCGACGCTGCTGCGGATGATGGCGCTGCGAGAACATCCGTCAGCGGGCACAATTGACGTGCTTGGGGAACGTCTCGGTCGAATGGACGTTCGAGCGATGCGACGACAAATTGGGTTCGCCGCCCAGGGACTCACCGATCAGCTTCGACCTGATCTGCGAGCAGTCGACGTGGTCGTGACGGCGTTACATGCAGCACTCGAGCCATGGTGGCATCAATATTCGAAAGACGATGTCGCAATGGCCCATCAGCAACTTGATCGGCTGGGCATCGCTCACCTTTCTCAGCAGACCTTTGGCTCTCTCTCGTCGGGCGAACGTCAACGTGTGCTGTTGGCCCGAACGCTCATGAATAATCCGGCGCTCATCATTCTCGACGAACCTTTCGCCGGTCTTGACCTCGTCGCCCGAGAAGACCTCATCGATGCACTTGGCAGCCTTACCCAAGACGGTTCGATCGGCGCGTTGGTTCTTGTCACTCACCACCTTGAGGAAGTCCCCCAAGGGATGACCAACCTCTTGTGCCTTCGCGATGGAGCCACAGTCTTTAGAGGCTCAATGTCGTCGGGAATGACGAGTGCGACGATGTCTGACACCTTTGGAGTGAACCTCTCCGTAACCGCGACTGAGGAAGGCCGCTTGAGGGCCGTTGCAGCCCACGGCGTTTGACCACCTCGGAGAGGTCACTGCGTCTGCTGAAGTAATTCTCGAAGTTGCTCAACCGCAGCATCGAGGCCGTTGTGGAGGGCGTCTTCGACCGGGCCCGGGGTCCACATCGTTCCCCGATATTCAAGAACAGCAGTGACCGAAGTCTGCGAACCCACATCGCTCATGTCGAAACGCAATTCCCAATGTGCATGTTGTCGACCGTCAGACTCATTTCGCGTGAACATGATGTGTTCATCATTGTCGACCGAACGCTCCATTCGAAGTTGTTTCGAACGTGCGAACGGCCCGATCGACACCCTGAGTTCAACAATCCAATGCTGTTCCCCATCTTGTGTCACCGACGAAACGATCGGCACCCACTTCGGATACGTCGACAGATCTCGCAGCAATGGGCGAACAGCCTCCATCGATGCGGCGAACTCAACTGTGCGAGAAACGGTGAATGCCATTGCCGAGGTCAGTCGTGTAAGAACGGAGTACCTCGGAAGGCCCGAGACAGTAACGGAGAGAGTCGTTGTGGGCTCTCGTTTGCTGGTGCGTCACTTTCAGTTACCGAGTGTTCGTCTCGCAGGACGCTCTGCTGACCGGCCTCAAATAATGAAGTCTGTGGCGCCGTCGCCTTAGATGTTCTGCGTCGGCGCCGCAACGGTTTCTCTGCACGGTCACCGACAGGCCCAGGTCGAAACAACCTCAGCGTAGGATCTCGGCGGTCATCAATCGTCCAGCCCTTGGGAGCGGTAAGCCGTTCGGCATGTTGCAGGCAAAGACCAGTTGCTGTTGAGTCGGACGACACGTCAAGCCACACCACAGCCCCAACAGGATCAAACCCGTAACTCAGCGCCATGGGCTGAGAACATCCCGGACGATCACATGTGGCCACGTCCGTAGGGTAGGCGACTCAGCACAACGAGGAGAACACTTCCTCGATGAGTGGGCGATACGGGCCTCGATCCCATGACCTCCACGGTGTGAACGTGGCGCTCTTCCAACTGAGCTAATCGCCCTCAGCACCGGCGAGGCTACCAGCCACTCGTGTCGAGAACTCACGTCAGCCTGTCGATACGGAGAGACATGCGTATGGACCTCCCGCAACATTCCACGCGGTCTCGTCTGGCACCAGCGGCAAGATCGCTGGCACCGTTGACGCAAATTCGTCACACCGTTCGTCGACCATTTGCAGAAGGTCCTCGGCTGTTGGAAATTGCGACGACGACTCATCGAGAGTTCCAACCTTCAACACATAGGCTGCGACTCCCCCACCGCTTGACGCCCTCTTCAGAACGTCGTCGCATTCGGCAAGCGAAAAGGACGTGATCGACAAGCCGATGTCATCTTTGGGCAGAAAGAAGCAGTCGCCAGCGGCGAGATCTTGGATCGTGACGTCACGCTGCGAGGAACCGATCACTGCAAATGACACGATCACTGCGACCGCCACCGCAATCGCCGCACCACCAACTACTCGAGACACACTCGACCCATACCGAGTTGATCGAGGAATCCTGGTGCACCATCTGCGCACACGGCATCGAGCGGAACCAGTTGCTTCACAACTTCGCTGTCAGCCTGGTCACACGGCACTTCGACAGCAAACAATGCTTCATTAATCACGACGCACGAGCCCGATTGGATGACACCATCAGGTGGCGAGTCAACCTCTGGACCTGCGAAGAGCGACAGCACCACAATTGCCGCTGCACCAACCGCAGAGGTGATGACAACGCCCCGCCACGGAAAGGAGACCGGCCTCGAGACCACCGTTGGAGGAGGCGTCGGCGCCGCGTTATCGGCATGCGGACGAGCCTGCGTCGTGCCCTGCGCTCGTTGGGGCTCGCTGGTGAGCGTTCGATAGGCCTCGTTCAAGGCCGCCATCTCGTCGCTATGCCGACCGTCGTCGACATCGGGGTGCACTTTGCGGGCGAGTCGGCGGTAGGCCGCTCTAATTTCGACTCGGCTCGCGCCTCGGCGCACGCCTAAGACGTCATGCGGATCTCGTTGAGAATTCATAGAAGTGGGGGGTGAGAGTGAATTACTCGGCGATGTTGACCATCACATGCTTGATTCGGGTGTAGTCCTCAAGCGCGTACGCAGACAGATCTTTTCCGTAACCCGATTTCTTGTACCCACCGTGCGGCATTTCAGCGACAATCGGGATGTGGGTGTTCACCCAGACGCAACCAAAATCAAGGTCTCGGGCACATCGCATTGCTCGGGCAACATCGACAGTCCATACGCTCGAGGCAAGCCCGTACTCAACGCCGTTTGCGTAGCCCAGCGCTTCGCGTTCGTCTGAGAACTCTTGCACGGTGATCACCGGGCCAAAGACCTCTCGTTGGCTCATCTCATCATCTTGTTGGAGACCAGCGATAACCGTTGGCGCAACGAAGTAGCCACTCGACCCGACCTGCTCACCACCGGCGGTGACCGAGGCGTGAGAAGGAACCCGATCAAGAAATCCGAGTACATGCGAAAGCTGGTTGCTGTTGTTCAAGGGCCCGCACAAAACATCCGCTTCAAACGGCGTGCCAACCTTTGCCTCGCGCGCCTGAGCGCTCAAGGCATCAACAAAATCTTGACGGATTGAGGAATGAACGAGCACCCTCGTTGCGGCCGTGCAGTCTTGACCTGAATTGAAGTATCCCGCAACCGCAATCGCTTCAGCAGCAGCCGCGATATCGGCGTCGTCGAACACAATGACCGGCGCCTTGCCGCCGAGCTCCAGATGCACACGCTTCAAATCAGATGAGGCTGCTTGAGCGACCTCGGTTCCCGCTCGTACCGACCCGGTCACTGAGACCATCGACGGCGTCGAGTGAGCGACCATTGCGCGGCCGGTATCGCGATCACCGCAGACCACGTTGAAGACACCGGGTGGAAGGTGCTCGGCGGCGAGCTCTGCGAGCATGGCCGTCGTCACTGGAGTGGTGTCACTCGGTTTCAGCACAATCGTGTTTCCCGCTGCGATCGCCGGTGCGAGTTTCCACATCGCCATCATCATCGGATAGTTCCACGGAGCGACCTGGGCACACACGCCTACTGGCTCGCGCCGGATCATGGAGGTCATGTCATCCATGTATTCGCCTGACGCTTTACCCTCGAGATGACGAGCGGCTCCCGCGAAGAATCGAAGCTGGTCGACCATTGGACCGACCTCTTCTTCACGGTGCAGGTCGTAGGGCTTACCGCAGTTTTTTGATTCGGCAGTCATGAGGTCGTCGCCCGCCGCCTCGACAGCATCGGCGAATTTCAGTAGCGCAAGAGATCTCTGTGCGGGCGTCGTTCGCTTCCAACCATCGAACGCTGCACTCGCTGCAGCCATCGCCCGGTCAACATCGGCCTCGGTTGACACGACCGCTTCTCCGTAGACCTCTCCTGAGGTGGGGTCGATCAGATTGCTTCGGCCGCCATCGACCGCGTCACACCACTCACCGTCAATGAAGTTTCTTACTAACGACTGCTCATTTGACATACCCGAGGTTTAGCACTTATCTGCACCCTCGCGTACCACTCTGAGAATGAACCTTGTTTCGGTTCGTGCGACCGCTGGGTCAGCTCTCAGCCACCGCACGAGAGCGTCTAGTCCGTCCGAGCCCTCGCACTCGCATTGCAATGAGTAATCAGAAGACCCGGTGACATAGGCAGCGAACGCAATTTCGACCCGGGTGCGCAGCCGCTCTTCAAATTCTTCAGCATGTGCTCCGGCGATTAACCCAACTTCAATGACCGCTCTTGTCGTGCGCCCATATGCCGCAGGGTCAACGTTTGCCTGGTACCCGCGGATGACGCCGTCACGCTCCATTCTCCGGACTCTGTCAGCAACGGCGGTTGGTGACAGGTGAACTTGGCTCGAGAGCTCAGCCCACGACATTCGGCCACTCATTTTCAACTGACGAAGGATTCGAGCGTCAAACTCATCTATTGCACTCATAAACCGTGAGTTTACGCGCCTACAAGTTGTTCTTCGCTCGGATTCATTCCGCAGATTCGGTCAAACTACCGACATGTCTGCAACCGCAAAGCCTGCACTCTCCACCGTTGGAGTTCCGAAAGAAATTAAGGGAGATGAACGACGAGTCGCCCTCACTCCAGATGGTGCGGCTGAACTCGTCGGAGTTGGCTGCGAGGTCCGCGTTGAGCACGGTGCCGGAATCGGAGCGGGCTTCACCGATGAGATGTACGAAACAGCAGGAGCATCGATCGCCACAACACCAAATGAGGCATGGGAAGCTGACCTTGTTGTCAAGGTAAAAGAGCCGCAGACATCAGAATTTCCGCAGTTACGAAACGACCTCACACTCTTCACCTACCTTCATCTTGCGGCGTATCCAGCTGTGGCGGAAGCACTCGTCAGTTCTGGATGCACTGCATTTGCGTATGAGACCGTCACCGATCGCCATGGCGGGCTACCACTCCTCGCTCCGATGAGCGAGATCGCTGGCAAACTGGCCACTCAAATGGGCGCCCATCATCTCTCGGCACATTTAGGTGGCGCCGGCGTGCTGCTCGGAGGCTCCCCTGGAGTCGCTCCTGCATCAGTCGTCATCATCGGTGGAGGAAACGTCGGCTGGGCCGCAGCGACCATGGCTCTCGGACTCGGGGCCCAAGTAACTGTTATCGATGCCTCGCTCGATCGACTTCGCTGGATCGACGAGCATTCGTTTGGTCGCCTCATCCATCTTGCGTCAAACCGCTCAACGGTTGCACGGAGTGTCGCCGATGCAGATCTCGTCATTGGCGCCGTACTCGTCGCCGGCGATAAGGCACCGGTCGTCGTCACCGAAGACATGGTGAAAACAATGCGACCAGGATCTGTCATTGTCGATGTCGCGATTGACCAAGGTGGCTGCATCGCCACATCGACCGAAACGAGTCATGCCCAGCCAACAACAGAAGTACATGGAGTTGTGCACTATGCCGTGGGCAACATGCCGGGTGCCGTACCTCGCACCTCGACGTTGGCGCTCACCAACGCCACATTGCCACACATCAGCAAACTTGCTCAGCACGGCGCAGCGGTAGTCGACATCGACGCCCATCTGGCGGAAGGGTTAAATGTGCAGGCAGGGCAAGTGGTGAACGAGACCGTCGCACAATCTCTCACGTAACAACGCAGAGGTCTCGACCTCTCATCAAATTCTGTCTGCGACCTACAGTGTGGGCATGGCGTTACAACTTGGATACAGCGTTGGTTACTGGTCGTCAGGCCCTCCCAGAGACGCGTTGAACAGCGTCATCGAAGCTGAGCGACTTGGGTTCGAATCGGTCTGGACGGCTGAGGCGTATGGGTCAGATGCGCTAACACCTCTCGCCTGGTGGGGTGCTTCAACATCTCGAATCAAACTTGGTACCGGCATCATTCAGATGTCAGCTCGAACACCGTCGGCTACTGCGATGGCGGCGATGACCATCGATCACCTTTCGCAAGGTCGATTTATTCTCGGTCTCGGTGTCTCAGGACCACAGGTTGTTGAAGGATGGTACGGCGAGCGTTACCACCGACCACTCGAGCGAACTCGTGAATACGTGTCCATCGTTCGTTCGATCTTGCGGCGCGACGAACCCGTTACCCACGCAGGTAATCAATATCGGCTGCCCTATGACGGCGAGGGCGCGAGCGGTCTCGGAAAGCCTCTCAAGTCAACGGTCCATCCGTTCAGAAACGACATTCCGATCTATCTCGGAGCCGAGGGACCGAAGAACGTTGCGCTCTCCGCAGAAATTTGCGACGGGTGGCTGCCCTTGTTCTTCTCACCTTCTGAGAACGACTTTTACTCGTCATGCTTGCAAGAGGGATTCGCGCGGTCAGGGAATCCAGAAAAGGCTGATGATTTCGAGGTAATCGCTCCGGTCACGGTGATTCCTGGAGATGACGTCGAAGCCTGTGCTGACATGATCCGCCCGATGCTCGCCCTCTATGCCGGCGGCATGGGAGCGAAAGGCGCGAACTTCCATTTCGACGTATTTGCACGAATGGGATATGAAGATGTCGCACTCAAGGTGCAAGACCTGTACCTCGAGGGGAAGAAACAAGAGGCAGCCGCCGCAATCCCATTGAAGATGGTGGAAGACGTTGCCCTTGTCGGTCCTCCCGGAAAGATCAAGGAAGAGCTCTCCCGATGGGAGGAGACGGTCCTGACAACACTTCTGCTGTCTGGCCCCACGTCGATGTTGCAGACCTACGTCGACATCCTTTCGTAGTGCCAACTCCTTAACCTCGTTGCGTTATCTGCGTCCTCGCAGGTGAACCGCTACATCTGTGCCGCAAGCAGTTAGGTTTGCTTCGCCCCCCATGTCCAGCCCCACCAGTACCCCACCTCGCGCAGGCACCGCCCGCTCCGCACTTCAGCACCGTCACTTTCGCGTGCTGTTCATCGGTGCGTCCCTGTCGAACGTCGGCACCTGGATGCAGAACTTCATGCTGCCGGCCTACCTTGACGTTCGGACTGGGTCGGCTGCGTTCGTCGGCCTGCTCATTTTCGCTCAACTCGGTCCGATGCTCTTTGGCTCGGTACCCGCAGGTGTTCTCGCAGATCGGGTCGACCGAACGCGTTTGATTCTCGCCATGCAAGCATCGATGATGCTGCTCTCGGTTGTCTTGGGTGGACTCGCACGCTGGAGCGCCCCAATTTGGACGATCTTCGCCATTCAGCTTGGTATTGGCATTGCCAACACCGTGCAAGCGCCTGCGTTCAACGCCAGCTTGCCTTCGCTCGTACCGCGAGCCGACATTGGTGGGGCGGTGAGTCTCAACTCGGCGATGATCAATGGAAGCCGCATCGCCGGGCCTGCGCTTGCCGCATTCCTCGGATGGATCGGGCTCGATCTCTGGCAACTCTTCCTCATCAATGCCGCTACCTATTGCTTCGTCATGGTTCCTCTTGCGAAGAATCACTTGCCATCGATTAACGGCATGAACAAGGCGAAAGGCTGGCGGGCGCTGACGGCCGGAGTTGGTCTTGCTCGACGCCGAAAAGTGCTGCTTGTGCTCCTCAGCTCAATGTTTTGCTTCTCCGTTATCAGCTTGCCGTACATCGGTTTGTTCCCTTCGGTCACGCGTCTCAACCTCGGACTTGCGGCAGACAGCGGTGCATACAAGGTGCTCTACATCACCTGGGGACTCGGAGCGTTTCTCGGGGCATTATCGGTTGGCACCGTGTTTTCAGAAGTGTCGCGACACATTCTCATCAGGTGGAGTTTCAGGCTCTTCGCTCTCTTTCTGTTTCTCTTTGCCATCACCAGCAACTTCGCTGTTGCCCTACCGGTTTCGTTCGTACTCGGTGTCGTCTATTTCCTTCTTGCGACTGCCATGATGACCGAACTACAACACAACCTCACCGACGCTGAGCGGGCATCGATCATGCCGCTGTGGTTCATGTCATTTGGGGGCTCAATCCCGATCGGCAATCTCCTCGCTGGTCCGATCATGGATGCAGTCGGAGCGAGATGGGTGCTTGCCGTAGGCGCAATCGCTGCGGCGGTAAATGGGGTGATCTCTGATCTGGGCAGACTCGACGAGGATGATTTCCTAGACGGCGAACCAACCTCAATTCCAGAGACTGGCCCAAGCCGTCTTCATTAACGGTGAAGTATCTCTTCAACGATCCGTTCAAGACCAGCAACCCGACTTCCCTTCACTAACACTGCGGTGTCTCCTGTGGTGAGCATCTCCATGACGGAAGCGGGCAGCACATCTGATCCCTCTGCTCCGTACAAGTCGGTCATGAACGGAATGACCTCGATCCCCAAGCGAGATGCGGTATCGGCAACCGACCGATGAGCGGCAACAGGCTCGTCAACCTCTGCCATCTCTCCCAGCACTGCGATTCGCCGGCTCACATCAAGGTCGGCCAATGTGCGTAAAGCTGCAACAACTGAAGTCGGGTTTGCGTTGTAGCAGTCATCGATGAGGAGTGAACCTGATGCCAACTCGTGGACCACCATTCGGTGATCCTCTGGCTCAACGGCCTCAAGGCCATCCACGATCTCCTCCAAGGAAACCTTCAGCACACCCCCGACCGCGATGGCGGCGAGTGCATTACTCATCATGTGCTTCCCCGCCACCTGCAGGGCAACCTGGGCTGAGCCCCACGGTGAATCAAAACGAAATCGCGTTCGACCGAACGCATCAAGCTGAACTTCGGTAGGAGTGACGTCGCCGTGCTGACCGTAGGTCACCACTGCACCCGGAGCGATTGCCGACATTGCGAGCACGCGTTCATCGTCGGCGTTCAACACTGCGGTGCCCGAGGTTGGAAGCGACGCAACAAGTTCCGCCTTGGCCTTCGCGACCCCTTCGATTCCACCAAGGCGGGCGGTGTGTGCCTGCCCTACGCGAGTGACAACTCCAATAGTTGGCGAGGCCACATCGCACAAGTGCGTGATCTCGCCGAATCCGCGCATTCCCATTTCGACCACCACCGTGCGGGCGCCGCTGGGGGTGTTGATGAGCGTGAAAGGAACTCCCTGTTCATTATTGAAACTCTTTGGGCTTGCCCATACCGCAGTGGAACTCAGAGCTCCAGCGATGAGATTCTTCGTTGAGGTCTTACCCACACTGCCCGTCACTCCAACAACGGCAACATCTGATAATTGCTGCGCGCGGACGTGTGTTGCTAGATCAGAGAACGCCCGCATCGTGTCATCAACAACGATGAGTGAACCCGCCACATCGTCAACATCTTCAGAAACCAACGCGCAACTTGCACCCCGAGAGAACGCGTCTGGCACGAAGTCGTGACCGTTCCGCTCAGCGCGAATTGCGACGAACAAACAGCGTTGAATGTCGGCTCGCGAGTCGAAATGAACGCCATCGATCAACACGTCATCACCGATAAGGCGACCTCCAATTGCTGACGCAACTTCTGATGCCCTCAACTGCACAACTAGGGACAGTACCGTGAAGGTCGTGGCCAAACTTCGCACCCACCTTGTCGTCGTCTTTGGTGGGCGTTCGGCCGAACACGATGTCAGTTGCACAACCGCATGGCACGTGGCCGCCGCCATCGATCGATCGCTTCACGATGTCACAGTCATTGGCATCACCAAAGACGGGCAATGGAATCGCGTGAGCGACCCATTTTCAGAGGCGAATCACGATCTGGCTGAAGATGGAAGCCTTTCGACTGAGGGCGTGCCTGTCAACCCGTTCGACCTCATTGCCGAGCTTTCTGCATCATCGACCGAGCAGCTTGTCGTGCTTCCGTTATTGCATGGCCCTCTCGGCGAAGATGGCACAATTCAAGGCCTGCTTGAGGTGCTCGATGTGGCATATGTCGGCTCTGGTGTGCTCGGATCTGCGCTCGCGATGGATAAGTCGATGGCAAAGACCGTCGCTGCGTCAGCCGGTATTCCGATTCCGCGCTACTTCACGTTGACCACCTCAGATCTGCAAACGATGACATCGATTGCCCAACGTGTCGAGCACGAACTGGGTTACCCGTGTTTTGTGAAGCCAGCAAACATGGGTTCATCGGTTGGTGTCTCTCGTGTCGAAGACCCTCAGGATCTTGCCGCCGCAGTCAAACTCGCGTTTACGTTCGACTCTTCTGTCCTCGTGGAAGAAGGAATTGATGGACGAGAAATTGAGGTCGCAGTGCTCGGCAATGAGTCTCCGATCGCATTTCCACCGGGAGAGGTGATTCCGGCTGACAGTTTCTACTCGTACTCAGATAAGTACCTTGACGGAATCTCCACCTGTGAGATTCCCGCCCAGTTGCCGGATGACGTCGCTACTGAAGTCACTGATCTTGCAGTTCGCGTGTTTTCCGCTCTTGGCTGTTCAGGCCTCGCTCGGTGTGACTTTTTCTTCGAGGAGCACGGGCGAGGGGTGTTGTTTAACGAGTTGAACACGATGCCAGGGTTCACTCCGATTTCGATGTACCCGAAGATGGTCACCGCAAGTGGCATGACGTATGCAACCCTCATCAACAATCTTGTTGACCTCGCCGTAGAACGCCACTCGTCAAGGATTCGGAACACCGCGCGCTAGCCCGGGGCTCAACCTCAGTTCGGTTGCAGAGCCGCTCGCACGAAGCCGCGCAACTCGCGTCGCACCTGTCGAAGACCCGCAGCATTTGGCTCCCATCCGAACGTTTCAAGCACGATCGGTTCAGTACCGGTACCCGACACCGTCGAGTACAGCAGACCCGCCAAGACCATCGGGTCGCATGTTCTGAGCCGCCCCTTCTCCATTTCAGAAGTGAGGTAGGAAACGCACCGTTCGACCACAGCTGACAATCGGCCACGCAAATGATTGATGTGGCTTTCATCGAGTCGTGTGACCTCACGGATCAGGCCGAGAAGTGCTGGCCGACGCACGACCGGCCGGAACACCGCGCAAACAACGGCATCGACTCGATCGAGTGGTTCATCCCCTCGAGACCGAATTGCGGCCTCAACCACCACCAGCAATTCGTCAGCGGCGTGGTCGAGCACCGCATCGATGAGTCCACTTCGAGACTTAAACCAGTAGAGAATTGTCTGTTTACG
The DNA here is from genome assembly GCA_937897105.1 of uncultured Acidimicrobiaceae bacterium. Taxonomy (GTDB): domain Bacteria; phylum Actinomycetota; class Acidimicrobiia; order Acidimicrobiales; family Ilumatobacteraceae; genus Casp-actino5. Next base: position 80,065 of record CALCBR010000096.1, read on the forward strand.
GACACCGACCGCGTCGGCAATGTCATCGAGTGAGACAGTTCCGACCCCACGCGTACCGAATAGATCGAGCGCCGTGTCGAGGATTCGTATTCGGGTTGACCCGTTGACCACGCAAAAGTTGTATCAGATTTCTCTACCAAATGGTAGAGACGTGATAGAACTATAGATGTGATTGCACAGTCACTCTCCAAACGACGCATCGCGATTACCGGTTCAACCGGCTTTGTCGGCACTGCTCTCGTTGAACGTCTTCTGCGCGGCGTCCCCGACTGCGAACTCATCCTTCTCGTTCGCGACGGCCGCCGCACCCCCGCTGCTCGCAGAACGGCGAGAGAAATTCTTGCCAACGATGCCTTCGACCGCCTGCGGGAAGAGCACGCCACTTCTGACGAGTCGTTTGATGACATGTGCGCGCGAAGAATTACCACGATCGCGGGCGATGTCAGCGCCGATGGACTTGGCCTTTCTGATGAAGACCGAATGATCTTTTCAACCGCCGACACCATCATTCACTCAGCAGCAACAGTCTCGTTCGACTCTCCGTTAGACCAAGCCGTTGAGATCAACCTCCTTGGCCCCGTCCGCATTGCGCAGTTGTGCAACGACTTGGGCATCACTCCCCACCTCGTTGCAGTATCAACCTGTTACGTGGCAGGCAACCGTCGAGGAACAGCACCCGAAGAACTTGTGTCAGAGGGACCATTCGCCATCGGACTTGAGTGGAAAGACGAAGTCGCATCTGCCCGGCGGCTCAAAGGCGATACCGAGGCCTCATCACGCCAGCCCGAACGCCTCAGCGAGTTTCGTAAACGAGCTCGCAGCGAACTCGGCGCAGCTGGCGCTCCCGCTCTTGCTGCAAAAACGGAACAGTTGCGCGAGCGCTGGGTGCGAGATCAGCTAGTTGACGCAGGCCGTTCACGTGCGGCCTCGGTCGGTTGGCCTGATGCGTATGCATTCACAAAGGCCTTGGGCGAACAAGCGCTTACCGAGTCAAAAGGAAATGTTCCTGTCTCTATTGTGCGTCCGTCAATTATCGAGTCCGCATGGGCAGAACCTCGTCCCGGTTGGATTCGCGGCTTTCGTATGGCAGAACCGGTCATCATCAGCTACGCACGAGGGCTTCTCAAAGAATTCCCTGGCGTTCCAGAAGGCACCATCGACGTCATACCGGTTGACATCGTGGTTGCCGCCATCATTGCAGTTGCTGCAGCAGGCCCAGATGACGCGCCGGCCATCACACAGGTTGCCTCCGGTGGAATTAATCCGCTGAAATACCGAACTCTCGTCAATCACGTGAGCAGTTGGTTCACCGAGAATCCGCTGTATGACAATGACGGGCAACCAATCGTCGTTCCCGAATGGCGATTTCCTGGTCGCGGCAAGGTACAGACCCAGTTATCCCGGGCGAAGACTGCGATCGAACGTGCCGAACACACAATGCAGATGTTGCCGCTTCGCGGGCGCCAAGCCGAGTTCGCTGCCACCTTGGAGACCCGGCGTCTCGAAGTCGAGCGAGCACTTGAGTACGTCGAGCTTTACGGCCTCTACACCGAATGCGAAGCGATCTATCAGGTCGACAACCTCATGCGCTTATGGAATGAGATGCCCGACACCGACCGCGACGCATTCTGTTTCGACCCACGAGTGATCGATTGGACCCACTACGTCCACGAAATTCACTTGCCGTCAATTATCGAACACGCCCGCGTGAAGAGCACTCCCGGCAAAGTCAAAACGGCAGACCGCACGACACGCCTTCGCGGCCAGGTACTTGACCCGAAACGGCAGGTCGCCGCATTCGACCTCGAGAACACTCTCATTGCGTCGAACGTTGTCGAAAGCTACTCATGGCTCGCCACCCGCCGTCTCGACGGACGCGAACGGCTCAAATATGTTGCACGTACTCTTGCCGAGGCGCCTGGCCTGCTCCGGATGGATCGGCGCGACCGCACCGACTTTTTGCGCCACTTCTATCGCCGATATGCAGATGCACCTGTTGAACAAATCGACACCGATGTCGAGGCGATGCTCACCGGACTCATCATCTCAAAGTGCTTTCCTGAGGGAATACGGCGGGTAAGGGCTCACCGAGCTGCCGGCCACCGCACCGTCCTCATCACTGGCGCACTTTCGTTCAACGTCGCTGGTTTGCGCCCCCTCTTTGATGAGATCGTTGCAGCAGAGATGACGGTCCGGCCCGATGGCACTCTCTCAGGTGAGATGACGACCGTGCCGCCAACCGGCGAGGCTCGGGCGCAAATCCTGGCTGATTATTGCGATGCAGAGAATCTTCGTCTCGACGAATGTGTGGCGTACGCAGATTCTTCTTCCGACCTACCCCTCTTCGAAGCGGTCGGTTTTCCTGTCGCAGTGAATCCCGAAACCCGCCTCGCGTCGATTGCGAGAAAACGAGGATGGCTGGTTGAACATTGGTCAAAGGCAAAGGGAGGTCCCCGGAATCTTCTTCCGATCGGCCCGCTGCTATCTGAACGTGAACAACGGAGGCAGTTCCTGTGAGAGCGCTGCAAGTTCAACACAATGTTCGGCGATTCGGTGCTGCTCGCCTGCTCTCGGTCACGAGCCCGAAAGCCTCGGCTCGGATTGCACCAGTTCATTTACGGAACGTTGATGACCCCCCTGAACCAGCCGGTTTGGGCTGGTCGAAAGTCACCACTCGGCTCGCTGGAATTTGCGGTTCAGATCTTGCGCTCATCGATGGCCATGCGTCTACCTACTTTGAAGACTTCGTCTCATTTCCGTTGATTCCCGGGCATGAGATCATTGGGGAACTTGAGTCTGGTCAGCGTGTTGTGATCGAACCAGTTCTCGGACATGCCGCTCGTGGCTCTGTGCCACCATGGGAATCTGCAGCACCCGCCGATGGAGACGACTACGCCCACCTCGTTCGAGGACACCTGAAGCCCGGAATTCAAACCGGTTTCTGCTGCTCAACCGGAGGGGGCTGGGCACCGTGGTTTTGGGCGCACGAGTCACAACTTCATCCGGTACCCGATGACATGTCAGATGAGACGGCAGTACTGGTTGAACCCCTCGCAGGCTCTGTTCACGCCGCGCTCATTGCAACGCAACACACGAATCACCATCTCACCGACACCGAGTCACCCATCATTGCCGTTCTCGGTGCGGGCACAATGGGATTGGGTGCCATTGCTGCTGTTCGCGGCGCACTGCCGAATGCCCGGATTATTGCCGGAGCTCGTTACCCCCACCAGATGAGGTTCGCAAAAGGTCTTGGAGCTGACGTGGTTGCTCCAGGCGATGAACTTTCTCGGGCTGTGCGTCGTATGTCGGGTGCCCACCGCATTGGAGCGAGCCTGTCGTCGGGAGCGCACGCAACCATCAATGCCGTCGGCGACAGTGCATCGATTGCGTTGTCGATCAACATCACTCGCCCACGAGGCGCAGCTGTTGTGCTCGGTATGCCCGGAGACACCAAACTCGACCTCACTCCCCTGTGGCATCGTGAGGTTGCGTTGCTGGGCGCGTACACCTATGGCACCGAACACATCGATGGAGCCGATGTGCGAACCTTCGATCTTGCCCTTGCCCTCGCCGAACGTATCGATGCCGAACGCCTGCTCTCTGCCACCTATCGCCTCGACGAACATGTTGAGGCCCTCGCCCATGCCGCCTCCGCTGGACGGCGCGGCGCCATAAAAATTGCTTTCGATCTACGAGAGGACCACTAATGCCACGTCCCGGATTTGTCTTAGACGTTGATCGCTCAACGCCGCCAATGCTGTTCTGGCATGGGGAGAAGTTCAGCCTCGAGCGACTTCCAGCTGACCGCAGCCGAGTGATTTACCCCGCAGAGTCGTTCCCAGGCCTCGAAGACCCACAATCAGCGATTCGTGATGCCCTTGAGAATCCTCTCGATATGGAGCCACTTCGCGCCCTTCTTCACGCCGATATGAAGCTCACCATTTGCTTCGATGACGCAAGTCTCTCGCTACCAAAGATGCGTCGTCCTGATTCGCGCCAACGGATTATCGAAGCGGTACTCGACCTCGCTGCAGAGGCCGGAGTCGACGATGTCCACATCATTGCGGCGCTTGGCCTCCACCGTCGCATGCACGACTACGAACTACGTCACGTGCTCGGCGACCGCATCTTTGATGCATTCGCTCCCAACGGAACGCTCTATCAGCATGATGCGGAAGACCCCGAAAATCTCGCAGTCCTCGGAGAAACCGATCACGGCGAAGTTCTTGAGATCAACCGTCGGGTCGCTGAGTCAGACCTCGTCGTCTACGCAAATGTCAATCAGGTTGCGATGGATGGCGGCTGGAAATCGCTCGTCACCGGGGTGGCCTCGTATCGATGCTTGAGCTACCACCACAACCCCGAATCTCTGCAGAACACCCGAAGCTTGATGGATCGCCATCATTCCGCCCTTCATCACTCGATTTGGCGCCTCGGAAAGGTGCTACGAGACAGCGGACCAAAGGTGTTCCAAATCGAATCAACGATCAACACCGACGCATTTCCGTCACCATTCGATTTTCTCTCAAAACGCGAATGGGAGTGGACAGCTCGCGACCGAATGACCTACCTCGCAACTGCCAAAACGTTAGACCGTATGCCTCGGCGCGCCGCGCGGAAAATCTTTCATAGCATTGAGGCACCGTATGCGATGACCGGCGTCTACGCCGGTTTCACCGAAAGCGTCCATGAGCGAACACTTGAAGATGTGTACCGCCAGCACATCGTCGAGGTTGAAGGCCAAACCGACATTTTGACTCTCGGCGTGCCATTCATCAGTCCGTACAACCCTGAATCGATCATGAATCCGATTCTCGTGATGTGTATGGGACTTGGCTACATGTTCAACATGTACCGCAACAAACCGCTCGTTCGCGAGGGAGGTGTCATCATCATGACCCACCCGACGTATCGAGATTTCCATCCTGTTCATCACCCGAGCTACATCGACTTCTTCGATGAAGTTCTCGCCGACACCACCGACCCTGCCGTCATGTCAGAGAAGTGGGAAAAGCGGTACGCCGAAGACGAGTGGTATCGCCACCTCTACCGAACCGGTAACGCCTATCACGGCGTTCATCCGTTCTACGCCTGGTACTGGGGCGCGCATGGTCAGCAGTGGGCCGGCAAAGTCATCATCGTTGGAGGTGACCCCACGGCGGTGCGCCGTATGGGATTCACCCCCGCGTCGACGATGGACGATGCGTTTGAGTTGGCAAGCGATGTTGTCGGCCGCTCCCCTTCCATTACCCACCTTCACGTACCGTCTGTTCTCGTTGCCGACGTGAAATAGTTCTGATGCGTTCAAAACGACACATCACCAAGCGGGCACAGCAGTTCGCCGGTCGGGCTGAGCAGACCATTCGGTCAGTTGCGAAGCCCCTCGCAAGATACGGTTTCCCGTGGCGCGCGCCAACGGTGCCCCGAGGCATTGAGGTTCCCGAAAAGCCTGACACTCTTGGTAGCAACTTCGAAACCGATTGGGCACGCCGCCCTCTCGCCTCGGTCGCTCGATCAGCGTTTATCGCTGGACCACTGAAATTGATGACTGCCGTGATCGCCCGCCCCGAGGTACACGGTCTCGATCGCCTCGCTGACCTTTCGCGTCTCGACGACCCGCCGCCGCTTATTTTTGCGCCCGACCACCACAGCCATCTCGACACCATCGTCATGATTCGAGCAATCCCTCCCGCATGGCGACAGGATCTCGTCGTTGCCGCAGCGGCCGACTATTTCTTTGACAAACGCTGGAAGGCCACGTTTTCTGCGCTTGCGTTGAACGCAATTCCGATTGATCGGGAAGCAACAGGACGCCAATCTGCCGATCTCTTTAAGGAACTCATCGATGACGGACGGAGTCTGTTGATCTACCCAGAGGGCGGTCGCTCACCGGATGGCTGGGCCCAACCGTTCAAAGGTGGAGCTGCGTATCTCTCAGCGAAAACCGGGGTCGCTGTTGTGCCGGTTCACATTGAGGGCACCGGTGCGATCTTTGGCAAAGGCATGAAACGACCGCGACCAGGCCGTACCCGGGTGATTTTCGGGGCACCGCTTACGTCATTCGAAGACGAAAACACTCGTCGCTATAACGCTCGCATTGAGTCAGCGGTGGGGCGCCTCACAGAGGAGTCGGTGAGCGATTACTGGACTGCGGCACGAAAAGCGTCCACCGGATCCGCAGACCGACTTAGCGGTCCCGAAACAGCAAGTTGGCGACGCAAATGGGTGCTTACCGACAGGCGGCGCCGTGAAGTTTCAGGAAGGAATAGCCGACCTGAACGTGACTGGCCCAATCTCGGCCCACGCGCCAAATAGACCGTCGCTGCTATCAGCAGTCGCCAACAGGAATCGCAAGGGTTCCACCGAGCAAGAAACTTGCGTAGGTGGCATTTGTTGCGTTCGCTCGAGCAAGGTCTTCGACCGTTATCGAATACTGATTCGCAACGACCGTTGGGTTGTCACCGGTCACGATGGTGTGCTCGATCACCGAACACCCTGATGATTCCTCACTCGAGGTATTTGCGTTATTCAGCACGAGTGCTGCGTTCGGCATAATTCCGCCTGCCGGAATGATCACCGTGCCTCCGATAGGAAACGCCGAGTAGTCAGGGTTCGAGCGGTTTGCGTCGTTGAGTTGGGCGAGGGTGATGTTGTAGAGATCCGCGAGGTACGAAGGGTTGTCATTTTTGACAATCGTGTGCTGATAGGGCTCGAGGATCTGTCCAGGCACCGTTGTTGTCGTCGTCGGAGCGATCGTGGTTGTCGTTGTGACAAGGTCTTTCACCACATATGAGGTGGGCTGAATCGGGGCAACAGTCGCAGCACTTGAGGCGGCTCCACCTGCACACCCAGCAGAAAGAATGGCGATGACGAGAACGCCGGTAAGCCCAATGACGACGCGGGGAGACATTCCAACAGCGTACGCGTTTTGGTGTCTTCGATGATGACACCCTCCAACTCGATGGCACGTGGCCATCAAAGTCCGTTACATCAGTGGACGGTCACCGGGCTTGATTGGCGCAGGCAATCGTGACTGACTCATCAGATACGAGTCAGCACCTGCTGCCGCCGAGCGACCTTCAGCGATGGCCCACACGATAAGGCTTTGCCCACGACCCATGTCACCTGCGACGAAGACGCCGGGCACAGATGTCATGAAGTTGTCGTCTCGAGCGACGTTTCCTCGTTCGTCGAGATCGACACCAAGAGTGTCAAGCCACGATCCTTTTTCTGGGCCGACGAAGCCCATCGCAAGAAACACGTAATCTGCCGGCAGTTCACGATCGGTGCCTTCAATCTTTTTGAACGCACCATCAACAAACTCAACCTCATGAATCGCAAGAGCCTTCACTGCACCGGTTCCGTCGTCGATGAAGCGCTCGGTATTCACGCTGTACATGCGCTCTCCGCCCTCTTCGTGGGCTGAGGACACTCGGTAGATCATTGCGTATTGCGGCCACGGGTTGCCGTCGCTGCGATCTTCTGGCGGACGAGGCATGATTTCGAGCTGAGTGACAGAAGCTGCACCTTGTCGCAATGCAGTTCCCAAGCAATCGGCGCCGGTATCGCCACCACCGATGATGACCACATGCCCACCATTGACATCGATCGGCGAGGTGTCGATGTCACCAAGTTGCACACGGTTGGCGTGCGGCAGATACTCCATCGCCTGATAGATGTTGTGAAGTTCCCGACCAGGCACTGGCAGGTCTCGCCATGCAGTTGCGCCACATGCGAGCACCACTGCGTCATTTGACGCTCTCAGAACGTCGATGTCGATGTTGTCGCCGACGATTGCACCTGTTCGGAACTCGGTTCCTTCTGCCGACATCTGCTCGATGCGACGATCGATGTGGCGCTTCTCCATCTTGAATTCCGGAATGCCGTACCGCAAGAGGCCACCTATCCGGTCGGCGCGTTCGAGCACGGTGACGCTGTGACCGGCCCGGGTGAGTTGCTGAGCGGCGGCGAGCCCTGCTGGCCCAGAGCCGATGACGGCAACGCGGCGTCCGGTCAACGTGGTTGGCCGTTGTGGGGTTATCCAGCCTTCATCAAAGGCTCGATCGACGATCTCGACCTCGACCTGCTTGATGGTGACCGGTGGTTGATTGATCCCAACCACGCATGCTGACTCGCAAGGAGCCGGGCACAGCCGACCGGTGAATTCCGGGAAATTGTTTGTGGCGTGGAGGCGTTCGATGGCCTGGCGCCAATGATCTCGGTACACAAGGTCGTTCCAGTCAGGAATGAGATTGCCGAGCGGGCAGCCGTTGTTACAGAACGGGATGCCGCAATCCATGCATCGACCGGCTTGGGTGCGGACCTCGTCGGCCGGAAACTCTTCGTACACCTCTTTCCAGTCACGAAGTCGAACTGGAACCGGTCGGCGTTCAGGCAGTTGCCGTTCCCATTGCAGGAATCCTGTTGTTTCACCCACGGGCGGCCTCCATGACACGGTCAATCGCTTCGGATTCACTCACGCCTTCACGCTCGGCCATCTCGAGTACTTCGAGCACTCGGCGATAGTCGGTTGGCATGATCTTCCTGAATTTGCTCACTTCAACACTCCACGACGCAAGCATGCGCTCGGCACTTTGGCTGCCGGTGAAGTCTCGGTGCCGTTCAATAATGGCTTTAAGCTGCTCTCGGTCGGTGTCTGACAGAGTCTCGATGGCAACCATCTCTGGGTTGACGCAGCGATCAACGTCTCCGTCGCGGTCATACAGGTATGCAATCCCCCCGGACATCCCTGCGCCGAAGTTTCGTCCTGTGGCGCCGAGCACGACCACCGTTCCGCCGGTCATGTATTCGCAGCCGTGATCACCAACACCTTCTACGACTGCAGTCGCACCAGAGTTCCTCACGCAGAATCGTTCTCCGACGACCCCTCTAATGAAGATTTCCCCGCCGGTCGCTCCGTAACCGATGACGTTTCCAGCGATGACTTGGTCTTCTGCAATAAACCGCGCAGATTCATCTGGACTAATAATGATGCGTCCACCTGAAAGTCCCTTGCCGACGTAGTCGTTCGCATCACCGGAGAGCCGGATGTCGACACCTTTGGGCACAAACGCGCCAAGGCTCTGACCAGCGCTACCGGTGAAGTTGATGGTGATCGTGCCGTCGGGCAGCCCGTCGTCATGCCACTTCTTGGTGATCTCGTGGCCGAGCAAGGTTCCGACAGTCCGGTTCACATTTCTGATCGGCGAATTGATGATGACCGGTATTGCGTCGTCGATTGCGCCACGTGCCTGTTCGATGAGGTTCTGGTCGAGGGCCTCGTCAAGACCATGATCTTGCTCAACCGTGCAGTGGAGAGTCTGTTCGTAACGGTTGTCTCCGGGAATCAGCATTGGAGAAATATCGAGACCCGATGCTTTCCAGTGGTCAACTGCGGGCCGAATGTCGAGCGCTTCCACTCGACCGATCATCTCGTCAATCGTCCTGAAGCCAAGTTGCGCCATCAACTCGCGCACTTCCTCCGCAATGAACTCAAAGAAGTTGACGACGAATTCGGGCTTGCCAGCAAAACGCGCACGGAGTTCCGGGTTCTGGGTTGCGATGCCCACCGGACATGTGTCGAGGTGACAGACACGCATCATCACGCATCCAGACACGACGAGAGGCGCGGTAGCGAAACCAAACTCTTCGGCGCCGAGCAGAGCGGCGATGACAACATCTCGACCAGTTTTCAACTGGCCATCGGTCTGCACGATGATGCGGTCGCGCAGGCCGTTCATCACCAGTGTCTGCTGAGTCTCGGCAAGACCCAACTCCCACGGACCACCAGCATGCTTGAGGGATGTCAGTGGGGAGGCACCAGTTCCGCCATCATGTCCACTGATGAGCACGACGTCAGCCTTCGCCTTCGAGACACCGGCTGCGACCGTTCCAACACCCATCTCGGCCACCAACTTCACATGAACTCGGGCGGCCGGGTTCGCATTTTTGAGGTCGTGAATCAGCTGCTTGAGATCTTCAATCGAGTAGATGTCGTGGTGTGGCGGCGGACTGATAAGCCCAACACCTGGTGTTGAGTGACGCGTCTTTGCGACCCACGGATACACCTTATGCCCAGGCAACTGGCCGCCCTCTCCGGGTTTCGCTCCTTGAGCCATCTTGATCTGAATATCGTCAGAGTTGGTGAGATATTCCGCGGTCACGCCAAAGCGTCCCGAGGCGACTTGCTTGATCGACGAACGGCGCTCTGGGTCGTGCAGGCGATCGGAGTCTTCGCCGCCTTCGCCGGTATTCGACTTTGCGCCAATCGAGTTCATCGCCACCGCAAGAGTTTCATGGGCTTCAGCTGAGATCGAGCCGTATGACATTGCGCCGGTTGAGAAGCGCTTCATGATCGACGATGCCGACTCGACCTCTTCAAGTGGAATGGCGGTGCGGTCGTCTGCAAATTTGAAGAGTCCGCGGAGGGTTGCGAGGCGCTCCGATTGGTCGTCGACTCGAGAGCTGTACTCCTTGAAGATGTCCCAACGCTTCTCTCGGGTTGCGTGCTGCAACTTGAAGACTGTTTCGGGGTTGAAGAGGTGATACTCCCCTTCACGTCGCCATTGATATTCGCCACCCGCTTCGAGTTGCCGGTGTGCTCGCTGCTCGGGGCGTTCGGGGTGTGCCCAACGATGGCGCATGGCAACGGCGGTTGCGATTTCGTCGAGGCCGATTCCGCCGAGGCGGCTCACGGTGCCAGTGAAATACGTATTGATCGTGTCTTCGCCGATGCCGATCGCTTCAAAGATCTGGGCGCCGGTATATGACGCGACAGTTGACACGCCCATCTTCGACATCACCTTGACGACTCCCTTGCCGCACGCCTTGATATATCGGCGAATGGCTGTCGCGGGGTCTTCGTCACCGAGCCCGTGCATGTTTGCGGAGATGAGATCTTCGATGCTTTCGAACGCAAGGTACGGATTGATTGCTCCAGCCCCATAGCCGATCAAGAGCGCCATGTGATGAATTTCGCGGGCGTCACCAGATTCGACGACGAGGCCAACTTGGGTGCGTTGCTTCGTTCGAACAAGATGGTGGTGAACCGCTGCGGTCACCAACAGCGATGGAATCGGAGCGAAGGTTTCGTCGGTGTTTCGATCAGAGAGAACAATGATGCGTGCGCCGTCGTCGATCGCAGTGCTGACTTCGTCGAAGATTTCTTCGAGCCGACGCTCAAGCCCCGCTCCACCTGAGGTCACTGGGTACAGCGCCCGCACGGTGTGCGACACAAATTCTTCGCGGCCGCCTTCACCCGCAGCGTGAATAATTTTGGCGAGTTCGTCATTGTCGATGATCGGGAATGGCAAGACGAGCTGGCGGCAGTTTTCAGGGCCGGGCTCGAGAAGGTTCGCTTCCGGACCGATCGTGGAGGCCACTGCGGTAACGACTTCTTCTCTAATTGCGTCGAGTGGCGGGTTGGTCACCTGAGCGAAGAGCTGCTGGAAGTAATCAAAAATGAGTCGAGGGCGCTCTGAGAGAACCGCCAGTGGCGTGTCGGTTCCCATTGAGCCGATCGGCTCGATTCCACTCTTCGCCATCGGAGCGAGGATGACTTTCAACTCTTCATCGGTGTAACCGAAGATCTGCTGGCGACGGCGAACACTGTCGTGGCTAAAGACGACATGTTCACGCTCTGGGAGGTCATCGAGGCTCACCATGCCGGCGGCTAACCATTCGGCATACGGCTGCTCTGCTGCAAGCCGCTTCTTAATCTCTTCGTCGTCGACGATGCGTCCCTCTCGGGTGTCGATAAGGAACATGCGTCCCGGCTGCAAGCGACCCTTCGTCACGATCTTTTCGGGCTCAATGTCGATTACGCCGACTTCGGACGCCATCACTACAAGGTCGTCGTCGGTCACCCAGTAGCGACTTGGGCGAAGACCGTTGCGATCGAGCACGGCACCAATGACTTCGCCATCGGTGAAGGTGACACTCGCTGGTCCATCCCATGGCTCCATAAGCGCTGCGTGGTAGCGGTAGAAGTCACGTCGATCTTCATCCATGTCCGAATTGTTTTCCCAAGCTTCGGGAATCATCATGAGGACTGCGTGCTCGATTGAACGGCCACCGAGATGAAGCAACTCAAGTGCTTCATCGAATCGTGCGGTGTCTGACCCGCCCGGTGTGCAAATTGGAAGGGCCCGTTCAAGACCGGGCAGAAGTTCGCTCGATGCGAGGGCCTCTCGGGCGCGCATCCAGTTTTGGTTGCCTTGGACTGTGTTGATTTCTCCGTTATGGGCGACGAAGCGATACGGGTGAGCGAGCGGCCACGACGGGAAGGTGTTCGTCGAGAAGCGAGAGTGCACGAGCAGCAACGCGCTTTCGATCAACGGATTCGTGAGGTCAGGAAAGAACGCACTCAACTGTGGTGTCGTCAACATCCCTTTGTAAACGATTGTTCGCGACGACAGTGACGGAAAGTACACGTCAGAAAGTTCGTGCTCGATTCGTTTGCGGGCAATGAATGTAAGGCGATCGAGTTCAATACCCATGCGGCCGTCGGGCGCTGCGCAAAACAGTTGCCAAAACGATGGCATTGCCTCGCGAGCTGTTGTTCCCAAGGTCGAGGGGTCGATGGGCAGTTCCCGCCACGCGGCGACGTCAAGTCCTTCTTCAGAAAGAATGCGCTCAATAGCGGTCTTCGCTGGTTCTGCGCCCTCGCCCTGTGGGAGGAACCCGATGCCAGCGGCATACGCTCCAGCCGGCGGGAGATCTGCTGATACGACATTTCTGAAGAGGCGATCAGGGATTTGCAACAAAATGCCCGCTCCATCGCCTGTGTCGGGCTCGGCCCCGGTCGCACCTCGGTGCTCAAGATTGGTGAGGGCGCGCAGGCCGGTCTGAACAAGTTCGTTTGACTGTTCTCCCCGGAGATTCGCGACAAACGACACGCCACATGAATCGTGTTCAAATCGAGGGTCGTACAACCCTCGCGCTGGCATCAAGCTCGGCATCGTATTTCTCCACTACTTAGTTGTTGGGGGGATGTAGCTCTGGGACGACGCTGGCCCAGCGGGAATATTGTACTGCGCTTCCGGTGAAATACCGAAAATCTGCTCAGTCAAATAGTCGTTTCAGTCGTGAAGAACTGGAACGCGCTGTTCGAGATTGGCCTGAATGACCTCAATTTGATTCGGTGTGCCGACAAGCGCAGAAATTTCAGAACGCTCTGCGGCAAATTGGGTGCCAGCACCCTGTGTGAAGCTCGACGAAAGAAGGCGCTTTGCTGCACGGATTGCATGAGGGTTCCGTCCGGCGATCTCGCGGGCGATTGAAAGCGCATCATCGAGGGGTGTCTCGGAAAGTTTGGTGATCAATCCGATATCTGCGCCTTCGCGAGCATCAAGCACCCGAGCGGTATACGTCAATTCACGAGCAACATCGGGCCTCACGAGGCGATCAAGAATGTGCGTACCGGTCATGTCAGGGATGATTCCCCAGTGCACCTCACGCACGGAAAGCTGCGTATCCGGGTGCGCCACGCGGATGTCGGCTCCAAGGGCGATTTGGAGTCCTCCTCCGAGCGCATGGCCCTGCAACGCTGCAATCACCGGCACTTCGAGTTCTTGCCACACCCAGCACACTTGCTGTCCAAGGTGCGTCAACCCTGATTCGGTAAGTCGCCCTGGGCTGTTCGGGTCGCCTCCCATGTCGGGGCCGTCTCCCGCCATCGCGGCAAAACCTGAGAAATCGAGCCCTGCACAAAATGAGGCTCCGGCGCCGTGGAGGACGACCACTCGGATATCTCCCATTGTCTTCAACTTGGCTCCGGCAGCCTCAATGGCTGCAAATTGATGCCCGTCGAGGGCGTTTCGCTTGTCAGCTCGATCAAACGTCACGATCGCAACATGGTCGTGAACCGCAATCGTTACTCGGCCTGATGCGTCGACGCTCTCGGCCATGAAGCCGTCAGGAAGGATGGTGGTGGAAGTATCACTCATAACCTCAATGCTCTCAGATCATCACGGTTCACAACGAATTGAGTTGGTCGCTTCGCTGCGTTGAAAAACTCTCGCCTCTGCAAGACTTTTGCACATGACAAAGCTCAATCTCACCGCCGACGAAGTTCTGACCACAACACGAAGCGTGCGCAAGCGTCTTGACTTCGACCGGGAAGTGTCAACCGATGTCATCATGGAATGCCTCGAAATCGCCCTTCAGGCCCCTACCGGCTCAAACCGGCAGGGTTGGCAGTGGATGTTCATCACCGATGAATCCGATCGTGCAACACTGAAGGACATCTACGCCGAGAACTTCGCCCTCTACCGTCAGATGCCTCGCCCCGAATACGACGCTGATGACCCTCGAGCGGCAGCCACCCCGCGAGTTGTCGATTCCGCTCAATACCTCGCCGACAATTTTGAAAAGGCGCCTGTGTTGCTCATTCCTTGCATCGAGGGCAAAACAGATGCTGATAACTCGGCCGCGTTCTGGGGCTCTCTTCTCCCTGCGGTGTGGAGCTTCATGCTCGCTCTTCGCGAACGCGGGTTGGGCTCGGCATGGACGACATTGCACATGATCAATGGCGGCGAGAAAAAGGCTGCTGAACTTCTCGGAATACCGTTTGACCGCTACTCCCAAGCAGGACTGTTCCCCATTGCACACACGATCGGGACCGACTTCAAGGTCGCATCGCGACTCCCAGCTTCCGAGGTCACACACTGGGGCAAGTGGGGCGAGCGGCTGAGTTAATTCCGGTCTTCGCTCTCGGGCATCCGCTCCGTATAGTGGTCGCATGTCCGTGAGCGCCTCTACACCGATCAAACTCGTCAACGCTGTCTACGCATCGCTTTCTGAGCGGGTAAATCTTGGGCGCACTCGCCTCGGTCGCCCGTTGACACTCGCCGAGAAGATCCTGATCAACCACCTCGCTGACCCGGAGGGCCAAGAGATGGAGCGCGGAGTCTCATACGCAGACTTCAACCCTGATCGTGTTGCGATGCAAGATGCCACCGCTCAAATGGCGCTTCTTCAATTTATGACGGCCGGCCTTCCTGAAGCGGCCGTGCCGTCAACAGTTCATTGTGATCACCTCATTCAGGCGAAGGTTGGTGCAAGCATCGACCTCGGTGTGGCTGTCGATACCAACCGTGAGGTGTACGACTTTCTCCGGAGCGTCTCAGCAAAATACGGAATTGGTTTCTGGGGCCCCGGTTCGGGAATCATTCACCAAGTAGTGCTCGAGAACTACGCATTCCCTGGCGGAATGATGATCGGCACCGACTCTCACACCCCGAATGCTGGCGGACTCGGAATGGTCGCGATCGGCGTAGGTGGTGCAGACGCCGTCGATGTCATGACGGGCTTCCCATGGAATGTGCGGTGGCCAAAGGTCATTGGTATCCGCCTCACCGGTTCTCTCAGCGGCTGGTCGTCGCCAAAAGACGTCATTCTCGAAGTTGCGCGCCAACTTACGGTCGAGGGTGGCACCGGAGCAATCGTGGAGTACCACGGCCCAGGAGCTGACTCGATTTCCGCAACCGGTAAAGCAACGATCTGCAATATGGGGGCGGAAATCGGCGCAACGACGTCGGTGTTTGCATACGACTCCAACATGGCGGACTACTTGCGTTCAACCGGGCGTGCAGACATCGCAGATGCCGCAGATGAGGTTGCTAACGATCTTCGGCCAGACGATGGCGCAAGTTACGACCAGCTCATCGAGATCAACTTGAGTGACCTGCGACCGATGATTAACGGGCCTCACTCCCCCGACCGTGCTCACCGCACTGGTGCTGAGGTTGGCGCAGCCGCAACCGAAAATGGATGGCCGATCGACGTTTCAGCCGCTCTGATCGGCTCGTGCACGAACTCGTCGTATGAGGATCTCACTCGTGCTGCGTCAATCGCACGTCAGGCCGCTGCTCATGGTTTGACCTGCAAGGTCGATCTGCTCATCACCCCCGGCTCAGAGCAAACTCGTGCCACGATCGAACGCGACGGCATCCTCGCCGACCTCGAGGCAGTTGGGGCCACCGTTCTTGCGAATGCGTGTGGCCCATGCATTGGCCAATGGAGTCGCCCTGAGGAAGTGACGTCGGTTCCCAACACCATCGTCAACTCGTTCAATCGCAACTTCCCGAAGCGAAATGACGGTTCTCCAAATACGTTCTCATTTGTCACCTCTCCCGACACGGTGATGGCGATCGCTCTGTCAGGACGACTCGATTTTGATCCCGTCACCGAGACGATCACTGCCCCTGATGGCACCGAGGTCTCACTTGATGCTCCAGTTGGAGAGGTGCTTCCAGCCGATGGATATGACCCTGGTGAAGACACCTTCACTGCTCCTCCGGCTGATCCGAGTGGCGTCAGCGTGGAGGTGGCTCCGACGAGCGACCGTCTTCAGTTACTCGAGCCATTCACCCCGTGGGATGGCAATGACTACGAGGGTCTTCCAGTGCTGATGAAGGCACAGGGCAAGTGCACCACTGACCACATCTCCGCAGCTGGGCCGTGGTTGAAATACCGCGGCCACCTCGAAAATATCTCAGGCAATCTTTTCGCTGGTGCGGTCAACGCCTACGACGACGCCGTTGGCGTTGGACTTGACACCACCGACGGCGATCGACGCACTTACCCCGAAATCGCACGCCGCTATCACGAGGCGGGAATTCAATGGGTCGCAATTGGGGACCGCAACTATGGAGAAGGATCGTCACGCGAGCATGCAGCAATGGAGCCAAGGTTCCGAAACGGAGTCGCTGTCATCGCCCGATCGTTCGCTCGCATCCATGAGACCAATCTGAAGAAGCAGGGAATGCTGCCTCTGACGTTCGCTGATCCAGATTCCTACGACGTCATTGGCGAGGAGGATCGTCTTGCGATCGTCAACCTTCCACCGGTCCCAGGTGAAAAGGTTCGCTGTGTCGGCACCCGCCCCGATGGGTCAACATACGAATTTGAGACCACCCATACCTTCAGCCCCGAACAAGTCGAGTGGTTCATTGCCGGTTCGGCCCTCAATATCGTTCGCGCCAAGGTTGCGGCCGATTCGTAACCGCTGCTGTTCCATCGTCGTCACGCCATTACCGTCACGCCACTACCTTCGACGTCATTGTGAGCGGGTGGCGTTACCGATGACGCCCCAGAGGGCTTGGTAGACCGTAAAAGAGATACCCATTAGGTTGAGAGCCCGAATTCTAGCGGGCTACGGATGTTGGCGAGAAGCCTGAAAACGGGAAACGCCCCGATGGGGGGCCGGGGCGTCTCAACCTGGAATCCCTAACGGGTTCCTCGAGCGGTACGTTGGGGGGTTGTGCCGCACGATATTTGCTTGTGAAAGTATGCACGTGTGTAAGTGCATCTTGCAAGCAAATATCAGAGATACCTCGTATCATTTTTAGAGATGGATCTTCGCCAACTCAACACATTGATTGCAATCGCCGATCACGGCAGTTTCTCTGCAGCTGCTCGTGCCCTGTTCACGGTGCAATCCAACGTTTCCGCTCACATCAGCCGACTCGAAAAAGAACTCGGTGCCACCCTCATAGATCGTCAAACCGGCCGAATGACGGAAGACGGCAATCGAGTGCTCGAACGAGCTCGACGCATCATGCACGAGATGGATGACATCCGCTCAGACATGGAGTCAAACGATCACGATGTAAGCGGCGACGTTCGCCTTGGAGTCATCGGGACCATCGCACGATGGGCGATCCCCCCAATGCTCCGCCAAATGTCCGAAACCCACTCCCGGGTGCATACCGTCGTCACCGAAGGAAGCTCGTCAGCGCTCGTGCCGAACGTCGTTTCTGGTCTTCTCAATGCTGCGATCTTGCACCTTCCCATCGATGACCCCGACCTCATCGTCGAACCACTCTTTGATGAAGAACTTCTCTTGCTCGCACCACCTGAGCATCCGCTTGCGCAACGTGAAGAAGTCGACATCACTGATCTCGACGGAGTTCCCCTTCTCCTTCCGCCGGCTGGCGCCGGACTTCGCAGAATTCTGGAACGGTCGTCACTCGAGCGCGGAGTCTCTCTGAACTCGCTTGCAGAAGTCGACAGCATGCGTCTTCTCGCTGCGCTTGCAGTTGATGGCCATGGTGCGACCATCGTTCCTGCAACGGCTCTGAGCGAAACCGAGTTGGCAGGTGCATCGATGGTCCATGTGAGCGGCCTCCCCCGCCGGCGCGTTGCGTGGGTGAGGCGCCAGCGACCAAACCCATCCGCTGCGACTCGGGCGGTTCACGACGTGATCGCTGATGTCATCGGTCAACGGATTTCAGAAGATCAGGGCCTGCATCACAGCGAAGAGTGAACTCGCGCTCACCAACCGCGCCTACCCTGTCGACGAGCCCGACAACGTCTAGTCTCAATGCCATGACCATTGACGACGTAGGAATCGCAACCGGCATTCCTGCCCCCGTTTCGGCACGAGTAACGAGGCTTGAGGGCCGAAAGGTCATGTGGATCGAATTCGACGCAAGCGAGGTCGCGCACCCGCTGTCGTCTCAGATGACAACGATCATTTCCGAAGGGCTTCGTACCGCCCTCGATGAACTCATTCCGATTGTGCTCATCGTCAACAGCTCGGGAGCCGACATCGCAGAGGGCGTCGCCCCGCTTCATGGCTGGGGCACTGCGGCACGGCTGCTTACTAAATGCTCAGGTCGAGTGCCGACATTCGCAATCGTCGATGGACCAGCAGTCTCAGGGCCTGCCCTGCTTCTCGGACTTGTCGATGTGGTCATCATGACCTCATCCTCATATGCCTTCGTCAACGGGCCTCTCATGATCCGTCAATTCACCGGTGTTGACATCACCAAAGACGAACTTGGAAGTGCATCGACGATGGAACGATCCGCTGGCCTCGCCACTGCGGTTGTTGAGTCTCGCGAAGAGGGCCGCGACGTCATCGTTGAAATCCTGAATTACCTTCCAGACCGCGTCGACGCAGAGACCCCACGCCTTCCGACGTCAGATCCGATTGATCGGTTAACCCCTGAAGCTGGGGATGAGATTCCCGAGATCGCCACGGGCAGTTATGACGTTCGCTCCGTTATTGAGTCGATTGTGGACGATGGCATCATCACCGAAATTCGATCACAGTGGGCCCTCAACATCGTCACTGCATTCGCCTCAATCGATGGACGCCCTGTCGGCATCGTTGCTAACCAGCCAATGGCGCTCGCAGGAACCCTCGACATTCCGGCCTCGCAGAAAGCAGCCCGCTTCGTGAACTTCTGTGACGCCTTCAACCTTCCGATCATCACGTTCGTCGACACGCCTGGTTTTTACCCGGGCAAAGATCTCGAATGGCGCGGCATGATCCGCCACGGCGCCCAACTCGTGTACGCCTACGGTCAAGCAACAGTGCCTCGCATCTGTGTCATCCTTCGAAAGAGTTACGGCGGCGCGTACATCGTGATGGACTCAAAGAAGATGGGAAATGATGTTTGCCTTGCGTGGCCATGGGCAGAACTCGCCGTCATGGGCGCCGGTCAAGCATCTGCAATTCTTCGCAGAGGTGCGTCCGACGACGACCGCATTGCCTTCGAAAGCGATTACACCGAACGTTTGCTCAATCCGTACATCGCAGCCGAACGCGGATACGTCGACGATGTCATCGACCCGGCCGACACTCGGGCAACGATCGCTGCGTCACTTTCGATGCTGTCTAACAAGCGAGACCAGCGACCACACCGTCGACACGGCAACTCTCCGCTGTAGAAGAATCCCGAACTTCATCCAGCGTTAGTTTCATATGGGCCAAAAACGGTACATTTGAAGCGACCAAAGCCCTACAAATTTGGAGGAAGCCACAGTGGCTGAGACGATCACGATTACAGACGACAGGACTGGACAGACCGTCACCGTTCCTATTGAAGGTGGGGTGTTTCCTGCGTCAGCAATCCGCTCGTTAGACCCTTCACTCTTTGTCTACGACCCCGCATATATGCAGACGGCATCGTGCAAGTCAGCGATCACATATCTCGACGGCGAGAACGGCATCTTGCGCTATGGCGGTTACCCCATCGAGCAACTGGCAGAACAGTCAACGTTCCTTGAAGTTGCCTACCTCCTCCTTCACGGCGAACTTCCGACCTCCGAGCAGCTTGCTGTCTGGAGCCATGACATCACGCACCACACATTTATTCACGAAAACATGCGTAAGCGTTTTGTCGACGGTTTCCACTACGACGCTCACCCGATGGGAATGTTCGTTTCCGCGCTCGCTGCGTTGGGAACGTTTTATGACGGCGCCAAAGACATCGATGACCCTGCAAGTCGCCACAAGCAGGTGCTTCGCCTCATCGCTAAGACCCCGACAATTGCCGCCATGTGCTACCGATTCAGCGTCGGGCTTCCGTTCAACTACCCAAATAACGACATTTCCTTCCCAGCGAACTTCTTGTCGATGATGTGGAAGATCGGCGACGACTACCAGCTTGACCCGGTACTCGAAAAGGCAATGGACGTCCTGTTCATTCTCCATGCCGACCACGAACAAAACTGCGGAACCACCGCAATGCGAGTTGTCGGCTCTTCAAATGCTGACCCGTACTCCTCTGCTGCCGCGGCAGCAAGCGCTCTGTATGGCCCGCTGCACGGCGGAGCGAACGAAGCGGTCGTGCGCATGCTGAGTGAAATCGGCTCAATCGAGAACGTTCCCGCCTTCATTCAGTCGGTGAAAGATGGCGAAGGTCGCCTGATGGGCTTCGGCCACCGGGTGTACAAGAACTACGACCCACGTGCGAAGATCATCAAGCAGACAGCGTATGACGTGTTTGATGTGACCGGGAAAAATCCCCTTCTTGACATTGCGCTCAAACTCGAAGAAGTCGCCCTACAAGACCCGTACTTCGTCGATCGCAAGTTGTACCCGAACGTCGACTTTTACTCCGGGCTCATTTACCAAGCGATGGGATTCCCGGTTGACATGTTCACCGTGCTCTTTGCGATCCCTCGCACAGCCGGTTGGCTCGCTCACTGGCAGGAACTACTCGCCGATAAAGACCAAAAGATCTCACGACCACGCCAGTGGTACGTCGGCCCGGAAAGCCGCGACTACGTGCCCATGGCATCACGGAGCTGACCACATGGAATTCACCTGGACCGAAGAGCAGCAGACACTTCGTAAGGAGGCCCGTGAGTTTGCTCGGGCCGCAGTTGAAAAGCACGGGTGGCATGCCGACTCGTGGATCAACGGATACTCAAAAGAATTTGCTCGAGAGATGGGCGAAAAGGGCTGGATCGGCCTCACATGGCCTGCCGAATACGGCGGCGGTGGTCGCCCAGCAATCGATCGTCTCATCATCGGTGAAGAACTCATCGCGGCGGGAGCCCCTCTTGCTGCCATGTGGTTCGCAGACCGACAGATGGGTCCGGCACTCATTACCTTCGGTCGAGAAGATCAGCAGGCAGAGTTTTTGCCGAACATGCTCACTGGTGAAACCACTTGGTGCATCGGCATGTCTGAACCAAACTCTGGCAGCGACTTGGCGTCACTTGTCACCTCCGCTCGGCGAGAGGGCGATGAGTTCGTCATCAACGGCCAAAAAATCTGGACGTCGTTTGGCGCTCTCGCTGACTACTGCTACTTGATTTGCCGCACCTCTTCAGAGGGCCCGCCTCACGCAGGAATTAGCGAAATCATCGTGCCGATGGACTCCGATGGCATCGAAGTTCGAACCATCAAAGACATGACGACGAACCGGCACTTCACCGAGGTGTTCTTCACCGACGTGCGTGTACCGGTTCATAATCTCGTCGGCATTGAAGGCAACGCGTTCAAGCAGACGATGCGCCAACTCGAACACGAGCGCGGCGGTATCGATCGTCTCGTCTCGAACCAGGCGATCTACCAGATGGCGGTTGAACGCGCCGACCGATCAGACCCTCTTATTCGCCAAGAAATTGCTGCCCTCGAATCCGCGTACCGCATCGGCCGAATTCTTGTGATTCGAGAGGTCCTTCAACAGGCACCTTCAGGGTTCTCGGCTGCGACGAAATGTTTCTGCACTGAACATGAGTGGCGAGTTGCGCAGTTCGTGGCTCGGGTGCTCGGCCCCGAAGCCACGCTGTGGAACGAAACCACCAAGGCGATTGCGTATGCCCCCGGCTACACCATTATGGGTGGCACCTCGAATGTGATGCGCAACATCCTCGGTGAGCGGGTGCTCGGTCTTCCCCGCGAACCTCGTTAAGAGGTCGTTTCTGTCATCGCCGTTCTCAGCAGCGCGCGGCTGCGTTTGCAACCGCGATTCAAGTGTGCGCTTCTTTTGAGACTCAGTCGATGATTTCGCGGAGTTTTTCCACGGTTGAGACGGCGTCGCCCCCAACCGGCGACACAGAAAGGTGGGTCACTCCCGCTTCTTTGTAGGCCGCCAACCGTTCTTTGATCTCACCGGCTGGGCCCACAAGGTTTGTCTTTTCGAGCATCTCTGCCGGTACCGCCCCAGCCGCACCTGTCTTGTCGCCTGAGAGGTAGCGGTCTTGAATTTCGATCGCCTCATCGACGTATCCGTATTTTTGGCAGATGGTGTTGTAGAAGTTCTTGTCCCGGGCGCCCATTCCACCGACATACAGCGCAATGTTTGGTCGAGCCATGTCGAGGATCTGCTGCTTCTTTTCTCCGACGAACTCGTCGCCGATTGCAACCATTCCCCCGGCGGAGATCTGAAGTTGACCGCGATCGGCGTCACGCTTAGCGGTTCCTGCTTTCAATTCGTCTCCCCAGACCTGGTGGAACTTTTCAGGGTCGAAGAAGATCGGAAGCCATCCGTCGGCATATTGAGCGGTCGCTGTCACCGACAAGCCCATGAGCGACGCCCAGAAGATCGGGATGTCATTTCGGACCGGATGGTTGATGATCTTTAGCGGCTTTCCGAGCCCGGTTCCCTCCCCCTCGGGTAACGGCACCTGAACGGTTGGACCGTCATACACCACTGGTTCACGTTTCCATGTCATGCGACACACGTTGATGTAGTCACGGATGCGCGCCATCGGCTTCTCGTATGGCACTCCGTGGAAACCCTCGATGACCTGTGGACCTGAGGCGCCAAGGCCAAGGATGAAACGGCCGCCGCTGACGAAGTCGAGGCCGGCTGCGGTTTGCGCAACGCATGTTGCAGTTCGTGAATAGACGTTGATGATGCCGGTACCGATTTCAATCTTTGATGTCTTTGCGGCGAGGTAGCCGAGTTGGCTCACCGCATCAAAGCTGTATGCCTCCGGCACCCAGACGAGGTCAAGCCCCGCGTTTTCGAGGTCACAGACCTTCTGCACGTCGGCATGGAAGTCACCTGAGTAGTTGATCATCATCGAAAGCTTCATACTGATGACGCTACGTCTTTGCAGGTGCGATGTCACCATTGGAGAGATTCTGAGAGTGGCTCGAGCCCTCTAGTCCGGGTTGGTCTCGAAAAATATTCCTTCCGTTCGTTGAATTGAGGTCTAAGCCACTTACGATTAACTCATGGTTTGGACTCGAGTCAAAACTACATTGATGTCATTTGTCTTGCTGCTTGGGCTCTTAGTGTTTCCGACCCCTGCTTCCGCTGAGGTCTTTGACAAAATCACGGCGACTGGGGGCGACGGCTGGGACGTGACGTTCCATCCCACGAACCAGAACTACGCATTTTTTGTGCATCACCGCGGCACCCAATTCGGCTGCCTTTACCGCCTTGACCCTGACGGTGATGGTCCGAAACAGCAGGGAGATCCTTGCTTTTCCGGCGGGTACAGCAAGAGCATTCTTGGCAGTGGCGCCGGCCAGAAGTCGTCTGCGTGGGTGACGTCGGACGGCAACACGGCATACGTACCTTTGAATTCCGCTCAAATTGCGGTCATCGACATTTCAGATGAGGATCCAGACAACTGGTCCCGCTCGGGGTACGTCAGCTTCTCTGCGAGCGCGCAGTACCACTCGAACTCAATCATGGTGGACGACGTGCTGTGGGCAACCGCATCCACAGGTGTCTTGAAGTACGACACGACAACACAGGCCAGCTCTATTTATTCGAAAAGCATGTGGAATCTGTATGCGCCTGTTTACTATGCGGACGGGAAAATCTGGTCAGTTTCAAGCGGAAATGCGCTCGTATGTGTTGACATTTCCGCTGACGCGTTTTGCAGTCATGGCAGCTTTGTTGACGGTGTAGGAGGTGCTCTCGGAACTAATAGCCACATGGCGGAGTACCGAAACACCGATGGCAGCTTTGGCGGATTCTGCTCAGGCTCTGCGTGCGTTAATTCCGACGGTGCGGTGGACACGGAGATGGTGAATCCTTTTTCTGGTTTCAATTCCGGCAGTTATCACAACAGCTACGGCATTTTCTATGTGACTGATCAGCACCAGATAATCAAACACCAGCCCCTTGCAAGCTCTCAAACCTATACCTGTTGGGATTACACAACCCAGGCTGCGTGCGCCGGATTTATTTCGTCAAGTACCTCCAATGCGAGCAACACCTACACGATCGTTCAGGACGCCTGGAACTCAAACTGTTACTGGTCGAATGCTGACAGCCGTGTCATTGGCGCATGGGAATTCTCCTACGGCAACGGTTTCGCATCGGTAGATGCCGCCGCATGCGACATCACCTATGTTCCGTTAACAGTCACGCTGACGTATGACCCTCAGGGTGGTTCGGGCGAACCCGATGATCAAACAGGTGACGAGTCATCAGATGTGACGTTGTCTGCAACGATTCCAACGCTTCCCGGGTACACGTTTACGGGTTGGAACACGGCTGCTGACGGCACTGGCACCGATTATGCCGCAGAAGCGACGTATACGTTGCCGAACTCTGGCACCGACACCCTGTATGCGCAGTGGCAGATCAACACGGTCGGGTTGACGTATGACCCGCAGGGTGGTTCGGGTGAACCTGATGATCAAACCGGTGATGCGGCGTCTGATGTGACGTTGTCTGCAACGATTCCAACGCTTCCCGGGTACACGTTTACGGGTT
>CALCBR010000097.1:0-7254 GCA_937897105.1 uncultured Acidimicrobiaceae bacterium
GTCTACCACCATTTCGGCGATCGCAACGGCCTCATACGAGCGGCGCAACTCGAACGTCTACGACGTCAGCCCGGTGTCGACATCGATGCATTTCGTAATGCGCTCTCACCCGAGCAAGAACTCGACGACTTCTTACAGGGGCTGACCGCCATCTGCCGCAAC
The DNA here is from genome assembly GCA_937897105.1 of uncultured Acidimicrobiaceae bacterium. Lineage (GTDB taxonomy): Bacteria > Actinomycetota > Acidimicrobiia > Acidimicrobiales > Ilumatobacteraceae > Casp-actino5. The sequence goes on from CALCBR010000097.1 coordinate 163, forward strand.
ATCGCCTCACCTGACCGGGCCGACGTGCGGCTGCTACGCGCGTCACTCGTCGCCGCGGCCAAACATGATGATGTGCTCAACAACGAAATTGTCTCGATGGAATCACAGGTCATGAATGATCTCATCGACGTCATCGATCGCGCAAAAGAATTGGGCATCGCCGACCCCCTTCTCGACTCACGAGCGCTAGCCGCGTACCTGTCAGCGGTTTCATTTGGCCTCGTGCTTCTCGAAGCCAACGATGAGCAGCCTGACACCAACGCTCTCGCCGAGGTGATATTCCGAGGCTTTACGGCGTTTATGCCGGGTAGCGAGCAGTGGGTCGTCGTTATCGCGGTGCATTTCGGCCTCGCTTCGCGGCCGTGACGCTCTGGGGCCCAGAAATATGCGACCATTTCACCACTGGTATACGCACGATCATCTCAGTGCATGACACCATCTCCGAGTGTCATTCGAGATTCTTTCGCCCTCTGGCAATGCTGAAGGCTGGGTTCGGACTCATCTCGGAGAGTTCTGCGAGCCATTCGGAGATTGGACCGCAAGTGAACAATTTCGTGGCGGTCGAACGGCGGCACTTTCAGCCCTTGAGTCATTTAACCTCCGCGGCTATGCCGCCACGAGAAATGAAGTACTTCCCATCTCTGCTCGCGGAGCGTCGAAACTTTCTCCATATATACGACACGGTCTCCTCACTCTCGGAGAGGCCTGGGAACACGTCAGCACCGCCCCCGACCACGACCGTGACAAATTTAGAGACGAGCTGTTATGGCAGGAATACACGCGGCACATGTACGCCCGGATCGGAACGCACCTCGCTGACTCGCTCCGCTACCAGCCGCCAGAGCGAACCAACGCACAGGGCTGGGGCGAGCGCAACACCATGGCCTGTCTCGACTTCGCGCTCACCGAGTTGGAAACTGACGGATGGGTGCCAAATCAAATGCGCATGTGGCTCGCCTCGCACTGGACGGTGAGAGAAGGAGCCCAATGGCAAGCGGGCGAACGCGAGATGTACCGCCAGTTGCTCGACGGGTCGTATGCGAACCGAGCCGGCTGGCAATGGACAATCGGTTCAGCTACCGGACGGCCATACGGCTTTTCGAGGTGGCAAGTGACCAAACGCGCACCAGTTCTGTGCGACAAATGCCCATCTCGCCACTCCTGCCCAATAGATCGATGGCCTGACGAACCCCAACTCGACGACGCACCTCATCGCGTTGACCTTCGAAAAGGTCAGCACCCACCTCATGAGCCTCTTTTACCGACCATCGATACGTCGCAAAGCCCCGAAGCGGTCTGGATCACCGGTGAATCGCTTGGAGATAGCGACCCGGCTTTGACCGTTCACCCCGACCTTCCTGCACTCTTCATCTTCGACACCCCACTACTGCGGAAACTCAATCTCCACCCTCGCCGCCTCGTCTTTCTCACTGAGTGCCTTGCTGACCTCGCCCTTCGGCGTGAAGTGCATGTCGGCATCGGCGACCCTGTCGAACTGTTGCGGTCAAGAAGTGTTGCGGTGACCGCAGCACCTGTTCCAGGATTCCGATCTCGCTCGGCTCAGATTTCTCCCTCAGCCGTCTACCCCTGGCCGTGGCTCGCACCCATTTCGGACGCTCCGCTGTCATCATTCAGTGCATGGCGACGAGCACTGCCGACCTCGCTAGCGACGGCCTCTCTGCGTCGTCAGCAACGGCAAAAACGCCGCCACTAGGAGGGCACCACAGCAATTCAGCTCAGTAGTCACCCCAACCCGAATACAACGCGTTCTGAAGAGGGTCGTCGTAAATACCGTTCACCTCGATACCGAAGTCGTTGTCCGCGCCAAGTGACTGCTGTAGAGCAATGAGCGCTCGCTGCGTGGCTGGACCGAAGAAGCCGTCGACCTCCTCGGGCTCAAAGTAAAGGCCATTGCGCTGCAGATATTCGATGCCATCGCCCCGCTCGCACATGCGGATGTCAGGCAGCATCTCATCGACATAGCCGTCTGGGCAACCGCCAGAGACTGGAAGCGCCTGAAACATGCCGATATCTGGGTGCCATACAAGTGCATGATCTTCTCGCGAATAACAGTTTGGCTGATCAAGATCGCCCTCAGGTGACCAGTTTGGCTGGTATGCGTTCACGAACGCCCCGGGCTCAATGCTTGCCCTCGTCATATGATTGACAACTCCACATGGAAGCGCGACGTCCGACGGAACCCACTCGCAGTTGGCATCCAAATGCTCGACATAGGAGAAGAACCCTTCTTCCCAGACGCTCGTCATAATCAAGCGGACCCCCGAAGACAAGTTTTCCCCATGATGGAGATCTATCCCGGCCCGAACTTCGAGCGGGTTATTACTCAAATTAGATCTTTCCCACGCCGGAATAATTTCTTGCTGCTGCGATGTCCACTGCTCACCATCCCAACGAAGGTCGTGAACAACGACTGCCTCAGCCGAGTCTCCGTCTACAAGATGAGTGTCATTTCCTGTAATGGCGGCCGCTACAAGACCGCATTGGGTCTCTACTACTTCGCTAATCGAAAAGGAACCAGCTACTTCTGCAGCAAAAAAGAATTCTGGCGACGGAATTTCCTCGGGCTGGCTCTCATCATCGCCAACGCTCTCATCTCCTCCGGGAGTTTCATCCTCCGACCCATTCGCCTCAGATACATCATTGCTACCGAGGCTCTCCGCTGAGTCGCTGGAGTTATCGCTGCTCCCGGCCTCGCCGACAGGCTCTTCGACGTCGGCGGTATTCGGGGCGGTATCAGTCGAGGACGGTTGAGTTGATGCCGGGACGGCGTCAGGGTTAGATGCATCTGAGGAACATGCGAAAAGAGCGAAGACCAGCAGGCCGCTGACTAACGTTGTGGGAGCGCTTCGTCGCACTTGGTGTTGAAATTTCATGACATGAGAAATAGCACAGGGGACGTGAACAGTGCGGAGCTTTTTCTTGGTTTGGAGCCCCTCTACCGACTTCCAGAGACCCCTCGCAATCATCCCCAGCATCAACAGCAAATCTCCTGCAGGAGCACTAACATCAAAATCTGCTCCCGATCTGTCAACTACGAGACCGCTTTGACGAAAGTGTTGAATCGGCTCAACCCCTCTGATTCACCGTGATTATTTCCCTCATCGTCCTCCACTTCCTGCTCGGAGCAGGAATCGTCGCCGCCGGCGACCGACTCGGACGTCGTGGCTTCGCGCTCGGAACCCTTGGCCCCGTCGCAACCGCCATCTGGCTGTTCTCAAACCTTGGCACCATCGTCAACGACGGCAAGGGAGGCGCAATCGTTCAACGCATCGACTGGGCTCCAACTCTCGGACTCACATTCGACCTTCGCGTCGATGCGTTCGCTGCTGTCATGCTCGCCCTCATCTCTGTCATCGGGGTCGCTGTCTGCGTGTATGCCGTTGCCTACTTCGGGTCAGACAAACCGGGCATCGGACGGCTGAGTGGTCTTCTCGTGATGTTCTCGGGCGCAATGACCGGCGTCGTCGTCAGCGACCATTTGCTCGCCCTCTTCGTCTTTTGGGAGCTCACCTCCGTCACGTCATACCTATTAATTGGCAATGACGACACCAATCCTCGGGCTCGAGACGCAGCGACCTCAGCCATCTTGATCACCGGTGCCGGCGGACTCGCAATGCTCGCCGGCCTGGTCGTGCTCGGACAGTCAGCGGGCACCTATCGATTCAGCGAACTCGCCTCGGCCTTCGCCTCCACCGACGTTTCCCCCATTGGCTTCGGGGCAATTGTTCTCATCCTCCTCGGCGCCTTCACCAAGTCGGCCCAGTGGCCCTTCTCGAGCTGGCTTCCAGGAGCAATGGTCGCGCCAACACCGATCAGCACCTACCTTCACGCCGCCACGATGGTGAAAGCTGGAGTGTTCCTCGTTGCACGACTCGCACCCGTCACCTACAGCGTCGACGGCTGGCGACCCACCGTGTTCATCTTTGGTGCAACGACAATGGTGTTTGGCGGCTGGCGAGCACTACGCCAGGTCGATCTCAAAGTGCTCTTGGCGTACGGAACGGTGAGCCAACTCGGGTTCATGATGATGCTCGCAGGTGCTGGCACGTACTCGCTCACCCAAGCCCTCGTCGTCGTCCTACTCGCCCACGGAGCGTTCAAAGCCGCTCTCTTCATGGTTGTTGGCGTGGTTGACCATCAACTTCATACCCGAGATATCCGACGCATCGGTGGCGTCGACCGTCGATGGTGGCCGATCTATCTCACTGCGATCCTCGGCGCAGCCTCAATGGCTGGCCTGCCTCCATTGCTCGGATTCATCGCAAAAGAAAAAGCTCTTCTGTACACCGCCAAGGGAGCGTTCACGGGCAACTCGCTCGTGACCGCAGCAATCGTTGGCGGTTCAGTACTCACATTTGCCTACTCGGCCCGGTTCGTCATCGGTCTGCTCGGACGCTGCGCCGAATACGAAAGCGCCGATGACGAACACCCGATGGTCACGGTCTCTGAGCACAATCCGCCGACACGACTCTTCGCAACTCCAGGATTTGTCCTCGCCATCTTCTCCCTCATTGCCGGTCTTGCTCCGGTACTTGTCGATGACATTGTTCATGCCGCCACTCTTGCTCTGCACCCAGAAAGCCATCCGTCGCCGGTCAAGTTGTGGGCAGGATTTAACATTGCGTTCTGGCTGTCAGTTGTCGTCATTGCATCAGGTGTGGTGCTCGTCGCTGCACGGAACCCGATTGAGAAATTCCAGGACGCATTTCATCGCCCGATCTCGACGCTTCCGACTGCTGATCGCTCGTTCTGGGCTCTTGTTACCGGAACTCTCAAGAATGCAAAACGCATTACTCGTGTCGTTCAGAACGGGTCACTGCCGGTATATCTCGCTGTCATTCTGCTGGTCGCTGCGATCGCACCAACGATCGTTGCGCTTCGTGCAGTAAGCGGATTCGATGCCGCTAACGGGCCTGAAATCTTCGTTGATTCGTGGGTGAACCTCGTCGTCTATGCGGTCATCGTGAGCGCAGCGCTCGCTGCTGCATCATTCCGTCGCCGAATCGCTGCAATCCTCATGCTGGGCGCTGTCGGATATGCGATGGCCGGCTTCTACGTGCTTCGGGGCGCACCAGATCTCGCTCTCACCCAATTCGCCATCGAAACATTAGGAACGGTGCTGTTCGTTCTCGTGATGCGAGCCTTACCCCCCTACTTCCGAAGCGAAAAGACTGCGGTTGCCACCCCCATTCGACTTGCGATTGCAGGCGCAGTCGGTCTTGGCGTCTTCGTCTTTGCACTTGCGTCAACAGGAGCCCGAGATCAGGTGCAGTCCGAGTCAATCTCGGTTGAGATGATCGAACGATCAGTTCCTGATGGAAAGGGCTCGAACGTCGTCAACGTCATCTTGGTTGACTTCCGTGGTCTCGACACGCTTGGCGAAATCACCGTGCTCGTCGTTGCTGCTCTTGGAGTTGTTGCACTGACTCGAGTCGTGCGTCGCGGCCCTGCAACACCAAACAGGATGCCCGAGTCAGCGATCGTCAACGCATCTACTCGGTTGCTCTTTTCTTCGATCTTGATTCTGTCGCTCTACTTCCTGTTCGCCGGCCACAACCAGCCCGGTGGCGGCTTTGTGGGAGGCCTCGCTGGCGCCGCAGGACTCAGCCTTCTCTACGTCGCTGGCGGGCGCCAACGCCTCGCCGAGTTACTTCCAATTCGGCCGTGGATCGTGCTCGGAGGAGGGCTTGCACTCTCCGTCGGCACTGCCATCACTCCTGTGCTCCTCGGGGGCGAAGTGCTCGAGCACGTCTTATGGTCGTTCGAGCTTCCTCTGCTCGGAAGAGTGAAGACCACGTCTGCATTGCCATTTGACATCGGGGTCTATTTCGTTGTGATCGGACTTGTGCTCATGGCCTACGAGGCGTTCGGCGACGACCCCGACGACGTCACTGAACGCCTTGCTGCAGGAGGTGCATCATGAGTCTCGCACTCGCAGCCGTCACCGCAATCTTGTTCGCCGCCGGCACCTGGCTGCTATTGCAGCGGCGCCTCACCCGAATCATTATTGGCATCGGCCTGCTCGGTCACGGAGCCAACCTGCTCCTCGTCACCTCGGGTGGACGAGCTGGCAACCCCCCGGTCATCGACGGATCGGCTGGGAACCCCGCAGACTATTCAGACCCCCTTCCACAGGCACTCGCCCTTACGGCAATCGTCATCACCTTCGGTGTGACCGCATTTCTCTTGGCGCTCGGCTACCGCAGTTGGCAAATCAACCGCGACGACAAGGTTGAAGACGACCTTGAAGATCGCATGGTCGCCCGTCGCAACGACCTCGACGGCCCTGAGGGTCCCCTCGATGACGGCGACCCCGATACCGATGAGTTTGAAGTGGAGGAGGACGCGCAATCATGAGCAGCCCGCTTCTCGCCATTCCGGTTGTTGTGCCGATTTTCGGGGCCGCCCTGTCGATACTCGTCGGTTTCCGGCGCGAACTGCAACGCCTCGTGACCCTTGCTGCTCTGTCGGTAACGGTCGTCGTCTCCATCATCTTGCTCGTCCGTGTTGATGAACACGGCCACCTTGTTGCGAACTCTGGCGGGTGGTCGGCGCCCCTAGGCATCGCTCTCGTCGTTGACCGCTTTGCTGCAATCATGCTTGTGGTCTCGACCGTCGTGTTGCTCATCGTTGCGATCTACGCAATCGGTCAAGCGGGAGAAGAACGGGAACGAGTGTCGTTTCACCCGCTCTATCTCGTGCTCGCAGCCGGAGTGTCAGCCAGTTTTGTGACCGGTGACCTCTTCAACCTCTTCGTTGCGTTCGAGATGATGCTCGCCGCCTCATATGTTCTGATCACCCTCGGCGGTCGACCCGATCAAGTGCACGCAGGCATGACCTATGTCGTCATTTCTCTGGTTGCTTCAACCCTGTTTATTACGTCGCTAGCCCTGCTGTACGCAGCAACAGGAACGGTCAATATGGCCGATCTCGCAGGCCGGCTCGCTGAAATTGACCCCGCTCTTCGACACGGGTTCTCCATCATGCTGCTCATCGTCTTCGGCATTAAAGCGGGTCTCTTTCCTCTCTTCTTCTGGCTACCAGATAGCTATCCCACAGCCCCCGGACCAG
>CALCBR010000098.1:0-5038 GCA_937897105.1 uncultured Acidimicrobiaceae bacterium
CAGAGGCTGAGCGCTGGGGTTCGGTTCGGGGTTACAGATCTTGTTCGCGTTGATTGCGAAGGCCGACTGGTAGGCCAAGTACTTCGTTGATGATCACGGCGTCTCGAAGGCCACCTTGCAACAGGCCGCGGATGCGTTGCTGCCGTGTTTTCGTTTGGGGTGCAGATGCTCGAGTTACTCGAGTTTGGGTGCGCTCTTCAACATTGCGAGGTTCGGTCTGCACCCGGGCGTGCCGCTTGACCTCGCCCGGGGCTTCGGTCGTCTGTGGGCGTCTAACTTCGGGAGCCGCAAGTTCCTGTCCGGATGCCTCGACCGCCTGCTCGCGGCGCGCTTCTTGACGTGGCGATTGGGCGACCGCTGCACGCCTAGCAACTTGTTGCGCTGGCCGCGCTGCTTTTGCTGGCTTCGTCTGCTTCGGTTGTTCTGCTGGGCGTGCCTGTTGAGGGTTCTTGGGGTACGCCGTTCTAGTGGTCCACCCCTGACCGTCCCAATATCGATATTGGTGTTCGCCCGATGGGTCTGGATACCAACCTGGCGGGATTGAACTCACTGCTCTGTGGTGTCGTCGTCACTAGCGATGCTGCTGCGCATCTGGGTGTCGGCCTGCACGTTTTGCATTCGATAGAGATCCATGACACCGAGATTGCCTGAGCGCAGCGCCTCTGACAGTGCAAGGGGGACTTGAGCTTCTGCTTCGACCACACGAGCGCGCATTTCCTGTTCTTCAGCAACAGCCATCGCACGACGCTGCTCCGCTTGTGCCTGAGCGATTTTTTTGTCGGCATCAGCCTGATCGGTCTGGAGTTCTGCACCAACGTTCCGCCCAATGTCCACATCGGCAATGTCAATCGAGAGAATTTCAAAGGCAGTTCCTTCGTCAAGCCCTCTTTCAAGTACTCGCTTCGAGATTGCTTCCGGGTTTTCCAGCACCCACTTGTGGCTCTCTGCGGAGCCAATTCCTGACACTGTTCCTTCGCCAACACGAGCGATGACTGTTTCTTCTCCTGCACCGCCGACGAGGCGGTCGATGTTCGCTCGAACTGTCACCCTTGCGACCGCAACAACCTGAATGCCATCTTTCGCGACCGCCGCAACCCTCGGAGTGTCAATAACTTTCGGATTCACGCTCATCTGAACCGCTTGCAACACGTCACGGCCAGCAAGGTCAATCGCAGTTGCACGCTGCCACGGGAGGTCGATCGCCGCACGATCAGCCGAAATCAGAGCATCAACGACTCTTCCGACATTTCCACCTGCAAGAAAGTGGGCCTCCATCTGGCCGATCTCCAGGTCGATTTCCGCTTTCGTCGCACTGATCAGTGGGCGAACGATTTGACCCGGGGGCACCTTCCTGAGTCGCATACCGATAAGCGTTGCGATCCGAACTCGAACGCCAGAAAACAGCGCCGTGATCCATAGGCCGATCGGCACGAAATAGAGAATGAGGCCGAAGAAAAATACGACCACTCCGAGTAGTACTAGTGCCAAGATGTCACTTCCATTCATTACTTACCTCAATCTGTTGGCGGAGCGCCCCCATCAGAAGAGTGCTCCTCTGGAGAGTCTCCCACGGATTGTGTTGACCGCTCAAGCCGTTCGTTTCCGTCAAAAAAGTTCAACCACCTTCGAGGCCGGATCGATGGTGATTCGCCCTGCGCAACGGTGCTCCTCAGCATGATTCCTCGGTCAACTCGCCGGGGTCGAGAGTTCCGGAACACAAACTTGATAGATAATGCAACAGCGATAGCTGCTCCGACCAGCGCAACTACCACCGTGAGAACTGCAGTCCGAAGTGTTCCTGAGGGCGCATAATCAAGGTTTCGTCCAAGCAGCGACATCACCATTCCAGCGACGAGCGCAACCGTTCCGGCAATACCGGCGATACCAAACCCAGGAATCACGAACACTTCAACGGCGATGAGAGCAAGGCCGATGGCAAGCAACACTGCGTCTTCCCAGCCTGCGAGTTTTGCAAGCAGGTGGCCCCAAAAGAACAATGCGAACAGCCCAACGCCACCGAGGGCAAACAGACCGCCAGAACCCGTCGTGACCTCAGCAATGAGCAGTCCTATCGCGGCGAGAAGCAAGAGCCCTGCGACCGAGGGGGAGGTGACGAATCGGGAAATCGTCTCAAGTAGTCCCGGTGTTGCGATATCGACTGAGTCGGCATCAACGCCGAGGCCGTTCACGACATCATCGAGACCAGCGATTTCTGCTGCCGCAAGACCGCTTTCTACTGCCGATGACGCAGTCAAGGTAAGAAGGTCTCCTTGTTCGATGACGCCCGCAATTTCTATGTCGGGGTCAACCATTGCCGCTGCGTACGTTGCATCTCTTCCTGTTGCTTCTGCTGTTGCCTCGAAAAGGCCTCGAACCGCCGAGATGGTTTTTGCGTCTGCGGTTTCACCTGTTGCCCCATTGATTGGTGTTGCGGCTCCGATGACAGCGCCCGGTGTCATATAGATGGTGTCGGTGGCGAGAGCGATGAGAGCGCCGGCACTCAGCGCTGTGGTGTCGACAAGGGTGATCGTCGGCATGTCGGTTGCGAGGAGTGCGTCACGCATGCTGATGGCAGCGTCGACACGGCCACCAGGTGTGTCCATGACCACGATGAATGCAGTTGCTCCACTGCTTTGTGCTTGATCGATCTGCCGTTCGAGAAAAGCGGCAATTCCGAGATCGATTGTCCCTGATATGTCGATGACGTGAACTTCAGTTGTTTCAGCAAGTGCTGGTCGAGAAAGCCCAGCGATCGTCATCATGACTCCGAGAAACACAAGTACTGAACGTGATGCGAGTCGGCGAAGGCGACCGATGTTGCTCGTCTGGTGCATGTCAGTTACCACCGGTCGGTTCTTGATCCCAGATCTGTCGAGAAGGTGGGTCGCCGTAGAGCACTTCGGCTGGACTGCGCTTATCGATGTTGCCGGTCAGTCCGCGGTACACCCCGAGTCCGCAGAGTTCGCGAAGTTGCGGGGTGAACGTCGCCATGATGTGTGGTGGGATTCCAAGTTGGATGTTTTCTTGCTGCCGAATGAACCCAGCGCAGTAGTTCATTGCAATACCGACCCGGGTTTCGTCTGTGGTTGTGTTCGCTCCCCCGCCATGCCACAAACTTCCATGCCAAATGAGCACGCTGCCTTTCGGCATTTCAGCCGGGATGGTCTCAACGTCGGGTTCACCGTCTCGGTAGTTGGGGTTCTGCCACAGATGACTTCCGGGCACAAGACGTGTAGCTCCGTTGTTTTCGGTGAAATCTGTCAGAGCCCACATTGAGTTACAGACGGTTGCGATGTGCGGTTTTGCGAGCGGCTGCACTTGGTCATCTGCATGAAGTACTTGTGCGCGCTCTCCCGGGCCAATCGCAATTGATGCAAGACTCGAGATGAGACATTCAGCTCCAAGGACAGATTCGACGACTGGCAGCACTGACGGGTGAACAGGCACTTGTTGCCAGAGTTCGCTGTGTGCGAGCAGGTTGTAGGTCCTGGTGGTGTGGTTTCCTTCGAATTTGTTGTTCGCAGGTGTGCGCTGCAGTTCGTCTTGTAGCCGCTCTACGTCGTCTCGTAATTCGTTGATGAGTTCGAGGTCAATCGCGTCGTTGATAATCGTGTATCCGTCTCGAGCCAGCTGCTCGAAATGAGAATTCACATCGATCGACACACCGTTAGCGTAGATCGTTGTCGGGCTGTAGGTTCGACGGGGCTTCGCTCATGACTTCTCACCTTCACCGATGCTTCTTTGGCCTTGCGGCCCTCACCTTTGTGGTCGCTGGGTGCGCAGGAAGTATCGATGTCGCTGAGACTGCCGTGGTGGCCGAATCGTCGACGACGGTCACTGTCGTTGAGACAACGGTTCCAACGACCCCGCCAACAGTTCCCGCCGCCACATGCCCAGAAGTTGAATCAGGTGAACTGCAGGCGGTCATCGAAGCCCAAACGTTGGCGATATCACAACGCGATTTTGTTGCCGCTCTCTCGTATTCCTCAGCGTCATTTCGTTCGAACACCACAGCTGAACAGTTCGAACGCATGATTTCTTATGAGTACGGGTTTCTATTGAAAAATCCTTCGATCTCTGTGGCGGCATGTCAACTTATGGGGGATTCACGAGACCTTCTCGTTGAGCTCGGCACCGAGCGGCGCCATGTCATGGCGTATGTCCTCACTCCAGATGAAGGGCAGTGGCGCATCGATGTTGCGGCTCTGCTCGGCGAACTTGATGGAATGACTGCGTGAGTCGGGCCAAATGATTCGAGTTGCAACGTGGAACCTGTGGTGTCGGCATGGCAATTGGCAGGAACGGCAGCCAGCGATCTTTTCAACACTGGTAGCCCTCGGTGCCGACATTGTCGGGTTGCAAGAAGTGAGTACAAAAGACCCTGACCACGTCGCACAGTTGCGCAGCGAATTGGGCTACCACACTGCGGTTTCACCCGACGAAGAACATGATCGCTGGGGAATCGCAAACGTGATTGCGAGTCGATGGCCGATCGTGAACCACGGCTGGGAATATCTCGATGTTGGCGACATGCCCCCTCATCGGACGGTGTTGTGGGCACGCATCGCCGCACCTGTAGGAGACCTCATGGTCTATTGCACTCATCTTTCGCATGGGTTTGACAACAGCGCACTTCGACAGCGTCAGTTAGCCCAAGTCTGTGCGCTCATCGTTGACCAGAGGGGTGACGCAAAGGATTCATTTCCACCGATCTTGATTGGTGATCTCAATGCCGTCCCTGAAAGCGATGAGATTCGACGCCTGACCGGTTTGGGGCCGGCGTATGTGGCCCGTTTTGTGGCGACAGATGCGTGGGCTCAACGCGGTGACGGGGATGGCGCGACGTACTCGTCGAATAATCCGTATGTCGTTGATTCTGCGTGGCCCGAGCGACGCCTCGATTACGTCATGACAGGCTGGCCGCGTCCTCGTCCGAAAGGAAACCCGGTCAGCGCCGAACGTTTCGGTATCGAGCCGGTGAACGATGTCGTTGCGAGCGATCACTACGGCGTGATCGCTGAACTCGCGACGTAACTCG
>CALCBR010000099.1:0-10849 GCA_937897105.1 uncultured Acidimicrobiaceae bacterium
TCGGAGGTGGTGACTACCCAAGAGCGAACGTTCGAACATTTGGTCAACTCCCACCCGACCTCACGCATCGGCACCGACAAGGTCACCGAAACTACGGCCAGATATGGACACGGCTCATCGATGACGGGGTTGAATCGGGAGCGCTTCGGGGTGACCTCAACCGTTCAGTCGCCCGCCTCATCATTATCGGCGCGCTGTGTTGGGCGATCGAGTGGTTCGATGCCGGCGAGGAAGTGTCCGCTGCAGATGTTGGGGAGCACGTCTTTCAGATGGTCGTGAATGGGCTGTCGATTGGCGAGCACGAATCACCTGCCGTTTCGGTGTAGAGACAACGAATCAATTAGACACAGTCCAAAGGGGGAAGTTGTGATGTCACTGTCACCGCAGTCGACCAATCTCGCTGAACTTGCGCGTTGGTCATGTGAAACATATTCAGAAGTCGTAGCAATTCGTGATGGAGACACATCGTTGACGTATGCCGAACTCGGCGAGGTGACGAAGAATGCAGCGGCCGCAATGATTGCTGCTGGAGTTGGCCCCGGAGATGTTGTTGCGATCTGGGCGCCGAACTGCTGGCAGTGGCTCGTGGCATCAATGGGTATCTCTCGCGCTGGTGCGGTAGTGCTTCCGGTGAACACACGGTTCAAAGGTGCAGAGGCCGCCCACGTGTTGAACACCGCTGAGGCGCGCATCGTGTTCATCGTCGACGGGTTCCTCGACACTGATTACAGCGGCATGCTTGCGACTCAAGACCTCCCGACCGTTCAACAGGTCATCGATCTGTCAACCTCAGCATTCGATGATTTCTTAGCAACCGGTGACGAAGCGCTCTTCGACGAAGTTGAAGCCCGTACCGACGCAGTGACCTATGACGATATCGGTGCGATCATGTTCACCTCGGGCACCACAGGGCACCCGAAGGGTGTGCTCGTTCGAGGTGGAGCGATGGTTCGCTCATTCAGCGGGTGGGGTGCCGCAATGGACGTGCGGAAAGGTGACCCGTATCTCATCGTCAACCCGTACTTTCATGCATTCGGATTCAATGGCGGCATCGTCATGTGCTTGCTGTTCGGTGCAACAAACATTCCTTTCCCGGTGTACGAACCGGTCGCGGTGATGCAGATCATCGAGCGCGAACAGGTAGCGATCTTTCCCGGCCCGCCAGCGCTATATCAGGGTCTGCTCAACCACCCTGATCTCGGCAGCTACGACGTGTCATCACTTCGGGGCTGCATAACAGGTGCGGCGTCGATTCCGGTTGAGATGATCGAGGCGATGCGCACCCGGCTTGGCTTCAAGGACATTTCAACCGCCTATGGCATGACGGAAACATCGGGCATTGTGACGTACACCCTCAACGGCGACCCGGACGAACTTGTATCGAACACCTCTGGGTGCGTGATTGATGATGTCGAGGTTCGCATCGTCGACGAAGAAGGAAATGACGTGCCTCGTGGTGAGCCAGGGGAGCTGCTCGTTCGCGGATATCAGGTGACACCCGGTTATCTGCTCGGCGATGGCGGCGTTACGAAAGCAACAGATGACAACGACTGGCTACATACCGGCGACGTCGTCGTGATGAATGAACTCGGGTACATCGACATCACCGATCGCATCAAAGACATGTACATCGTTGGTGGTTTCAACGCCTATCCGGCGGAGATCGAACGAATGATGGTCGAACATCCAGACATCGGAATCGCGTCGGTCATCGGTGTGCCGGAGGCTCGCTTAGGTGAGGTTGGAGCAGCATTCGTCGTGCGAGCCCCTGGCAGCACCATCACCGAAGAGACCGTCATCGCGTGGTGCCGCGAGGAAATGGCGAACTACAAGGTCCCTCGGCACGTGTGGTTTGTCGATACCTTGCCACTCACTCCGTCGAACAAAGTGCAGAAGCCTGTGCTTCGTGAGTGGGCCGCTGAACGCATGGCGTGAGTTGCCGTTGGTGAATCCGACTCTGGGGCGATTGACCCCTGCAAGTACCGTTCAGACCACATCGCAGTAAGGGGGAATGACAATGGCAGGACGTGTAGCAGGCAAGGTCTCGATCGTGACCGGAGGTGCCTCTGGTATTGGGCGGGCATGCTCGATGTTGCTCGCAGCTGAGGGCTCAACGGTCGTGGTCACCGACATTCAAGACGAAGCCGGTGCAACTGTCGTCGCAGAGATCGAAGCAGCCGGTGGCTCGGCGTCGTACCTTCATCACGACGTCACCTCTGAAGATGAATGGAAAGCCGTGGCGACATCTGTCATGGAGGCCCACGGTCGTATCGATGTGCTCGTCAACAACGCCGGCATCGGTATTGGTGGAAGCGTCCTCGACTTTGAACTCTCTGACTGGCAGCGACAGATGGCGATCAATGTCGACGGTGTGTTCTTAGGAATGAAGCACTGCATTCCTGGTATGCGCGATACCGATGGCGGCTCAATCATCAACATGTCATCGGTCGCCGGCCTGAAGGGCTCCCCACGCCTTGCCGGGTATCACGCCTCAAAGGGTGCCGTTCGTTTAATGACAAAGAGTGTCGCTCTTGAATGTGCCCGTGAACGCTGGAATGTCAGAGTGAATTCAGTGCATCCCGGGATCATCGAAACTCCGATCTGGGACACGGTCGGTGCCGCGTTAACACGATCAGAAAACGCTTCAATTGATGTCGACTCGATGGCGCAGGTCGCAGTGCCAACCGGTGTGCTCGGCCAACCGACCGATATCGCAAATGGCGTGCTGTTCTTAGCGAGCGATGATTCGAGCTACATGACAGGTAGCGAGGTTGTCATCGACGCCGGCATGTCGTGCTGACGACTGACCAGTTGGTTGGCCGACGTTACTTCGACGCTCCGAGGCGACTGAGAGCGTTGTGGGTGACTTGCTCGACCGCTCGGTCGGTTCCCAACCCAAATGACCAGTCGGTAGTTCCGACGGTAATGACGGTGCCACCGCTTGCTCCGAACGGTCGTGTTTCCACCATGACGGCATTGCCGTGACGTACACGGCGCTTGTTCGCTTCATTGACGTCACCGTGAATGCGCTCGGCGATGAACTCTAAGTCACCCTGGTCGCTCAACGCAGAGATCGATTTCGGATAGTCGCCGACCCCAAGGTTTGATGACGGGCACATCGCAACAATTGTGTGGTCGCTTGGTGTGCCATCGTTGCCAGTACTGACCGGCAAATGTTCGTCGTCGAGAGTGATGTGGCAGCCAAGAGTTTCATATCCAACCACGCCATCACGAGCGCCGAGCACGTCGCCGTAGCGAAGGGAGGTGCCCGCAAGTAGCCAGTGGTCATCTCGGTAGACGATGAATCCACCGATGCCTCGAGCGTTCGCATTGCCAAACCTGTGGTACAAGCCCCACGCACTTCCTGCTCCAAGAATGGAGGCCTCCGGCCGATTCACAAGTGGGTCTGCCCACATGCCCGACATCTCCTCGGTACGACCGTCAGCGAGTGCGGGGTCTTCGGTATGGCCTTTGTACTTATAGCAAATCATTGACCCGATGTCGGTGAGGCGAACCTGCCAAAACATCGTGTTACCGGAAAAACTCGTGAGGTTGCCACCACGCTCGAGAAATGCCTCAAGAGCGTTACGTTGACCGGCCGACCAATACTCGTCGTGGCCAACTGAAACCACGAGGTCATAGCCATCGAGAATGCCGTCGACCTCGGCGAGATCTGACGAGATCGCGTAGTCGAAGGTGTACCCAGCGCCTTCGGCCCACTCAACGAAACGTCGCTCATGGATGAACCATCCAGATGAGCCGATTGCGGCAGGTAAGGCACGGTCGCCACGGTATTGCTGGTAGATCTCACCGTCAGGATCAGGTTCTTCATCCCACCGAACCGGGCGAGCTTTGCGGTCATCACGCTCTGTAACTTCCCGGCACAGGAGGCCGCGTGTGAACGGGCGGCGGAATGACACTTCGTGCCCACCGGTGTAGAGCGAGCAGCCACCCCAAGTGTTGTAGGCGTTCCACGTGTTCGTGCCAAGAACAAACAGGGCTGACGCTGCCGGTTGAGTTGAGCGGACGACGACTCCGGCGTGGGCAATGTTTCTGCCCTCTGGTGCACCAAGAGCTGTCAGCGTGATGAGGTGGAACCCGCTTTTCCAATCGGCCGTCGTAGGAATCTCAAGGCTGACTGGCCAGTTACAGCCCTGGCTATCAGCGTCGTCAGGAGCAGGGTGGTAGGCGCCTGCGATCGGGTCTGAAGAAGACCACACCAGTTCGCGTGTTGCTCCCCAACGCTCAACGGTGACTGTGAATTCTGACGACTTCGTCGAAACGTGAAGTCCGATCGGTGACCCTGCAACCACACTGAGTGTCGAGCAATAACCCTCGATGTCGTCATAGAACGTCAGGTCGTCAAGTGGTGCTGCCATGGGTCGATGGTATGCGTTGGGCGGTCGACTACTCGGACGCGAGCATCGGCCTCGCCACGATCTCGTTATCAGTCGGTCACGGCAGCGACAGGCTCACCCCACCACGTGGTGGTTGCCTTCAACACATCAGCACGCTCCATGCCATCTGCGCCGAACATCTCGACCTTCTGCGCTCGAGCGACGCCACGGTAGCGGGGAGCGATTTCGGTGAAGACGGGCCCAGCGACATGGTCGCCTAGCGCCTTTTGCGATGCATATTGTTCGAGCAACACGCCCGACGTGCCATCTTCATTCACGTACCAGTCGTACATCAACGTGCCCGGTTCGGCACGGCTTGCAGCGGCCATTTCAGTGGCCATCGCCTCAAATCGCTCTCGGTCTTCGAACGACCAGAAAATAATGACAGTGACCCAACTACGTTTCGCCATGCCCATGACCGTAGTCCGTAGCCGACTGGGCTCAGACGTCGATGACGCCTGGAGGAGTTGGTCGGTTGTCATCTTGACGGGCATTCGTAAACCGCCGCGCCCTCAGTCGCTTTCGTAACTTCAGCAGCAGCCAAATAACCACAATGCCGACGAAAGCTTCAGAAAACCCCGATGACCCTGATGGCAGAATTGCATCGCCAATCATTCGAGCTAACAACCAAAAGACGAACCCAACGCCAAAGATGGTGAGAAACGGAAGCGCCGCAATGAGGCACCCAAGTGCCCGAGTGCGACCACCCACCTGAATCTGAAATCCATCCACTTCCTACACCCTAGGGGTCGTTGCCAGCATCTGCCGCGTGGCACGCTCATGTGATGGAAGCAGGGGATAACGGGGTTGCCGGATTCGACGTTGCAACTATCGACGCGTGGTTGCCATCGGTCAGTGGGGCGACCGGCCCGTTTACATGGACTCGCCTTGAGGGAGGTCATTCAAACCTCACCTACCTCATCGTTGATGCAGATAATCGCGAATTTGTCATTCGTCGACCACCGCAAGGCGAGTTGCTCCCGAAAGCACACGACATGTGGCGCGAATACCGCATCATCGACGGGCTCTGGCCCACACCAGTACCTGTTGCCGAACCTGTGTCATATCAAGATGACCGCTCGTTATGTGAGGCCCATTTCTACGTCATGGGCAAAGTCGACGGCAATGCGCTCTACACCGGCGAAGAAGTTGCTGCGCTACTTGATGCGCCAGCAAGGAAGCGGGCAGGGGAGTCATTTGTCGACACACTCGCAGCATTGCACTCGATTGCTCCCGAAGATGTCGGACTCGGTGACCTCGGCCGCCCTGATGGCTATGTCGCCCGGCAGTTAAAAACTTGGTATGGATCGTGGACAGCATCAGTTGGTGATGCTGACTACGACGACGCCCGAACGCACAGTCTTCACGAATTGCTCTCGACAAAAATTCCAGAACAAGGCGAAGGGCGAGTTGTTCACGGTGACTTCGGCCCACACAACTGCCTATTTCTGAGCGATGGTTCGTTGTCTGCGGTGCTCGACTGGGAAATCGCAACCTTAGGAGATCCGCTCGCTGATATCGCCTACTCAATTAATGCGTGGACAGAACCTGGCGACAACATCGCTGAAGGTGTTGACGCTCCGACCGTGCTCGAAGGGTTCCCGAGCAGACAAGACCTGATGGAACGCTATGCGGCAGCGACCGGTGCAGACCTCTCTCTTATGCCGTACTACCGGGCCTTCAATTGGTTTAAGACCGCCTGCATCGTTCATGGCGTGTATGCCCGCTATCGGGCAGGAAAGAAAAGCACCGAGGGCGTCGACATGGACCTACTCCACACCCGCATCGGCATTGCACTCGATAATGCCGACACACTGGCTGCCGACATTCTTTAAGTCGTCGCATCCGTCTGCGCATGCCGGAGCTCTCCAGCGTCCGCACGCGTTGGTGCGGGCGACTATGTTTTTCTCATGGGGGAAACACTTCGTATCGAAGAACTCGATGTGAGCTTCGGGGCTCACATCCACGATGTTGCGCTGGGTTCGCTCAGTTCAGGGACATTCGCGTCAATTCGTGAGGCACTCCTTGAATACGGGTTCCTCGTCTTTCCAGGTCAACATATTTCGCTCGACGAACAAAACACATTCGCAGCGATGTTCGGCCCACTTGAGTTCCCGGCCGCAGCGATCACGAACATCGATGACAATGGCGAGGTGTTGAGCGACGAAGGCCATGACACCGTCAAGTCGATTCGGGGCAACGAGGGCTGGCATCACGACTCGACGTATATGCCGGTGCAAGCGTTCGGCGCGGTGGTATCAGCCGAGGTAGTTCCGCCCGATAAGGCGCCAACCGGGTTTGCTGATATGCGGGCAGCATTCGCTGACCTCGACGACGACACAAAGACCATGTTGAGAGGTCTCACAGCAAAGCATTCGCTCTACTATTCGCAAGGGCGCTCGGGGTATCTGCCGACAAAGAATGACGATGGCAGTTACGCAATGTACGGCTATCACGATAAGCCGGTGCCAGTGAGGCCAATGGTGAAGGTGCATCCTGAAACTGGCGTGGAGAATTTGCTCGTCGGTCGTCACGCCCACGAAGTGAGTGGCCTTTCAGAAGATGAGTCGGTTGCGCTTGTCGACCGTATTAACGAAGCTGCGTGCACCGACGATCGTGTGCATTACCACCAGTGGGCAGTTGGCGACGTCGTGGTGTGGGATAACCGGCGGCTCATGCATCGTGCGACCGAGTTCGATCTTTCAAATCCGCGTCGAATCTGGCATACCCGTATTGCGGGAAGCGACGAAACCGAACTCGCAGAAAACTACCGCTAGTTCACCGCTCGGTTCTTGTCACCCCAATACGGAACTCGAAGTTCAGTCTTTAAAATCTTGCCCGACGGGTTTCGGGGGAGGACGTCGATGCGGTCCACCGAGGTGGGGCACTTGTAGTGAGCAATTCGCGACCTGCAGTAGTTGATGATGTCTGACTCGGTCGGGTTGGTTCCCTCTCGAATGACCACGATTGCCTTTACGGTTTCGCCCCACTTTTCGCTCGGCACGCCGATGACGGCAGCATCGTCGAGATCGGGGTGGCTCATAAGTGCGTTCTCGACCTCTGCTGGGTAAATGTTTTCGCCGCCGGAGATGATCATGTCTTTCACCCGGTCGTGAATGTAGAGGTAGCCATCGAGGAGGTACCCGGCATCACCTGTGCGGAACCACCCGATGCCATCTGCATTTTTGCCTTCAGGGAACACGAGAGCTGTTGCCTCAGGGTTCGCCCAATACCCCTCCATGTTCTGGCGGCTCTTAACCCAAATTTCGCCAACTTCCCCATCTGAAAGATCGGTCATCGTTTCTTCATCGACAATTCGAATTTCGACATCGCCCCATGCTTTCCCTGCCGATCGCAAAAGATGAGCGTTTCGCCCGCCTGGGTCATGGTCTAAGGCGGGGAGAGTGGTAATTCCGCCGGTTGTTTCGGTGAGGCCATAGGTCTGAACGAAGTCACAACCCATGAGGTTCATTGCGCCAACGAGTACCTCTTCGCTAATTGGAGACGCCCCGTAGACGACTGAGCGCACCGATGAGAAATCAGTGTTCTCTGCGCCGGGCACCGCCTGAACAAACTGGAGAACAGAAGGCACCAGCAAAATATTGGTGATGCGTTCGGAATCAATCAGTCGCAGAATTTCAGCAGGATCCACATCTCGAAGAATCACATTCGTGCCCCCAAAGAAGAATGCACAGACACCCCATCCGCTTCCGGCGATATGAAACAAAGGCATCGATACAAGGTTCACCGAGTCACTATCGAACGACCACTCAACTCCAGAGTTGGGGAGCATGCCGAACAAATTTCGGTTCGAGATCTCAACGCCCTTAGGAAGCCCGGTAGTGCCCGAGGTGTATAATTGGTAACAGGTGTCTTCTGGGGCGACCTCGATGTTAGGGAACTGAGGCTCGAATGAATTCACCCACTCATCCCACGTTGGGTAGCCGGTGTCACCGGGGTCGCCAAGCACGATCACAGTTGTCGTCGATGCAAGATCCATCTGCGCAAGATGACCGAGGAACTCTTCGCCGATTAATAGCACTCTGGCGCCCGCATTGTTCAAGATGTACTCCATCTCAGGTGCGGCGAGACGCCAGTTCACAGCAACAGTGACGGCATTGACCAAGCCTGCGCCGAAGAGGAACGGAAAATACTCTCGGGAACTTCTGTCAAGAAATGCAACGCGATTTTGCTGTTCAACCCCAGCGTGTAGCAATCCTTGAGCAGCCCTGCGGGACAGGTCTCTCAAATCTCGATACGTCCAAGATGCTCCCTCTTGGATAATCGCAGCTTTGTCTGGAAATGTTTCCGCGTGCTGTTCAACGATGTCGCCAAGCGATGTGATCATTATTCCCCCCGGGTATTGGCTCTAATTGAGGACCAAAACTGATCCAGACCCTAGCCGTTATTCAAGGCGAAAGGTTTGTTGACAGGGGGGCGAAACGAACTTCCGTCAGCAGACGGAATCTTCAGGTTTCGGAACGGACAAGCCGAACAACGGCCGTGCCTTTAGTCCAACCCAAGTTCCAATGAGTGCGAACAGTGCCCAGACCCACCCGTGCAAACTTGCCGACGCAATTCCTGAGAAGTAGGCGCCAATATTGCATCCAAAGGCGAAGGCGGCACCGTAGCCCATCAGCGCTCCGCCAATTAAGCCCGCAGCGATGTGCTGGCGAGGCACCTTGCGGACGAGGGCAAATGATCCTGCCGCAGCTGAGGCAGCAAGAGCCCCGATGATGATTCCGATGTTCAACACAGTTGTTGTATCGGTAAAGAGCTGAGAGTCCAGTCCGGCACGGCCATCCCAATACGACCAGGTGGACACATCCACTCCCGCTCCGTCAAGGATTTTCGATGCCCAGAGGCGGAAGGCGGAAGTCACGCCCCATGGTCGACCTGAAACAGCTAGCACGACAACGTTCAAAAAACCGAGTGCGATTGCGCCGACCCACAAAGGCCAGGAGCCACGTAAAAAACGTGCTGGGCCAGTCGCCACCGGAGCGGGCTCAATTTGTGGTGGCCGACGTCGGCGAATCACCTGCTCTACGCCAAGCGCCACTACCGCGAGGATTGCCACAAGCACGATGGTTCCGCCCACCGCTCCAATGTCGGCTGTGAAACTGAACGGATCGGCTAATTTCACGAACCCATTGCCTGCCGACGACCAGAAACCGCTGTGTGCAACACCCACGCCAGAGCCTGCGACAAACCCAATCAAAGTGACAAGGACTCCGATGTGGCCAGATCCAGTTGCGTAAAGAGTTCCTGATGCGCAGGAGCCACCAAGTTGCATTCCAAGTCCGAACAGGAATGACCCGATTAGCAAGCCAAGAGTGATCGGGGCCACGTAGCCGGCTGGCTGGCTGTCAAAGAATCCATTGCCATTCGAAATAACAATGGAAAAACCAACAACCGCAACTGCCAGCATCAGCATGTGGGCTTGGAGGGCTCGTCCTTGGCCGACAGAAATTAACTGTCGCCATGCCGAGGTGAACCCGAACCGCGAATGGAACAAAGTCACGCCAAGTAACAGTCCGAGAATGGCCTTGACCACAGTTGCAGAGTCCTGATTTGACCCAGCGAAGATCAAGAACGCAAGGGCAAGGATCCCGCTGGTTGCCACGGCTGCTTTTTGAGCGGGTGGCATCGTGTTGTCGCGTTGTTGAGATTCGGGTGTGGATGCCTCTGGGGTAATGGTGGACATAGGACGCTCCTAGGACGAAAACGAATAAACATGATCATAATAGTCAGGTATTAGAAAATTACTCCAGTTGTCAGCTCAAATTTTGGGTTCGGGAGGGCATTTGTCTTGAATCCCGCCATGATCATTCATCTCTAAAAGTCGAGAAATTTGAGTTTGGTGCGCTTAATCCAAATCAGATGGGTCGGATCGTCCTAAAACCACGTGGGGTTTACTTGTCATGAGAAGCGTGGTTTGATGCGCGTAATCATTGATGGTCGCCGTGGTGAAAGAGACGAACGCAGTCCTAGACCACAACTTTCAGTCGAGACATCACAATTAGAAAGGATGGAGGCACGGCAAATGCCAAAAGGTTCGGTCTAGCGATTCTTCCAATCGGGAATGTTGCCCGAAAGGAAGCCACTCATTGCGGCTTGCGAGTCCTCAGTCTGGAGAGCAAGAATTTGGGTTCGATTTTCGATATCGATGCCCGCCCGTATTGATGGTGTCTCAAGGTTTGACCACAGCACCTCTTTCGTCATCCATATACCGAATGGGCTGTTCGCTGCAATCTCCTCTGCAACACCGAGGGCGGTATCCATCAAGTTCTCAACTGGCACTGATCGACTTACAATTCCGAGACGTTCAGCCTCGGCCGCATCGATAACTCTTCCCGTGTAGATGAGTTCCCATGCCCTTGAGACGCCGATGAGGCGTGGGAGTGTCCAACTCACACCAATATCGCAACCAGAAATTCCAAGACGAATGAACG
>CALCBR010000100.1:0-5907 GCA_937897105.1 uncultured Acidimicrobiaceae bacterium
CGACCCGGCCCAGGCCAAGATCGAGGCACTCTCGGTCGTGAAGACCGCTCAGAAATACCACGAATCAGATGACGCTGTATTCCAAGACCGGTGCATCTTCATCAAAGAGCAGCGCGCCGAAGAGTGCAAGCACCACCTCATGGTGCTCTGGGCTGACTTCTTCGCACCCGCACACTTTGACGAGTTCCCCCAGTTGCACGACCTGTTCTGGAAGGCTGTTCATCAAGCGGGTGAGGCAAAGAAGTCAATGGACCCCGCAGTTGGCGAGCAGCTCGTGTCGTACATCGATGAGATCGCCGACATCTTCTGGAAGACCGACAAGGGTCAGCAGATGGGTGTGTACCCACCAGCCTGATTCCAAACGTTTTCGACGTTGAACTGAACTTGGGTGCTTGGCGTTATCGCCAAGCACCCTTTTTCTTTCATGCCGTTGGTCGTGAAAATTAGGTTCCGCTTGAGAGCCGAACGACGGCAAGGAGCGCTGGCGGTCGCTCCAGCTCAGAGCTGATCGAGAAACGAGGAGTCGTCAAGTTGGGGACGTCGATGGCCGAGAACCGCTCACCAGTTTCAGCTCATCGAGACGGACGCGAGCCAATCGAAGCCACGTCATCGGCTTGATCAAGAACCATCCGAGGTCGATCTCATACCAACGATGGGCAAGTTTGGCCGATGTTGGTGCAGCGTGATGGTTGTTATGAAATCCCTCACCAGCGGTGAGAAACGCCAACCATTGAAGATTCGTTGCTGAGTTGTCATACGGTCGACGCCCGAAGTGATGCCCGATCGCATTCACCGCTGAATTCGCAGCGATGTAGTAATTGAGATGCACCACCGCAGCGACCACTGCGATCAAAGGTCCAAACAGCAGCACGAGAATACCGATGCCAGTGCCGAGACCGAGTAGAGCATGGTCGAACAGCACTTTGTCAAAGCGATCGGCTGGTAGATCTTTCGCAAAGCGTTCGGTGTTTGTGACATCTCTGGCTGCTCGGCGGTACATCGCGTAATTGCGAACTTGCACGTTCCACCAACCGTGAATCACTGGTGAGTGGGGGTCTTCAATCGTGTCGGTGTGAGCGTGGTGCTTGCGGTGAACCGCTACCCACTGTCGTGGTCGAATTCCGGTAGTGAGCCAGAGCACGAGCCGGAACGCCCCACGTGCCGGACGGCTAAAGGTGAGGGCCCGATGTGACAAACCTCTGTGGAGGTACACCGTTGTTGCCAAGTTGGCCGCAGTGGTAATTACAACACCGAGAACACCGGCGATAACAAGGCTGAAGTACCAAGCAACGTCAAATGTGATCACATCATCGACCATAGCAAACAGGTCGCAAGCATTCTCTGAGCGAGCATTGATCCATCTGCCAGTTACTCGTGCAACCCTCCGCTGACTAGCGTAGGAGTCATGGCAGACCCCTCGAACTCGCCAATCACCTCGAGCACCCTCTCTGAAGCGGCCTCAAAAGATCTTGTCGAGCGATATGGAGTACCTCTCGCTGCGGAACACATCGTTGCAGATGCCGAATCTGCTGTTGCGGCGGCCGCAGAGATCGGTGGGGCAGTGGCCGTCAAGTTGAATGGCGACACCATCGCTCACAAGACCGAACGTGGCTTGGTGCGCCTCTCGCTAGCCGACGAAGCCGCAGTGCGGTCGGCCGCAGAAGAGTTGCTCGCTGCAGCTCGGCCTGAAGACGGTGACGTGTCACTGCTCGTCGCCCCGATGGTGTCGGGAGCGCGCGAATTCATTGTTGGAATGATTCGAGATCCTCAGTTCGGGCCGATGGTGATGCTCGGTGTCGGTGGTGTGCTTGCTGAAGCGATTGCCGATGTTGCGTTCCGTCCTGCTCCGGTCGACGAGATCACTGCGCAAGAACAGATCGACAGCCTGACGATGAGTGACCTTCTCGGTGAGTTCCGTGGAGAGGCCGCCGTTGACCGACAACTACTTCTCGACACCCTCGTTGGGCTTGGCAAACTTGCCGAGGAACACCCAGAAGTGATGAGCGTCGACATCAACCCGCTCATTATCGATCGATCAGGTCGACCTGTCGCAGTAGATGCCTTGGTTGAAGTCGCCGACGCTCTCGACCGTGACACCTCAGATGCCTCTCGACCCCAACCCTCAGATGATCAGTTTCGAGCACTTTTTGAGCCAGGCGGTGTCGTCGTCACCGGCGCATCGAGCCACCCGGGCAAGTTCGGTTTCGTCGCATTACATAACCTGCTTACTGCCGGATACTCGGGAAATGTCTTCGCAACAAACCGCTCAGGTGAAGAAGTGCTCGGCATACAGACGATCAGCGATGTCACCGAAATGCCCGCTGGCGCAGCTGACCTCATGTTCGTCTGCACGCCAGCCTCCGCCAACCTGCAACTCCTCGAAGACGCAGCACAGCGGGGCGTCAAAGCCGCATTCCTCACCTCGGCTGGCTACGGCGAAGCCGGAGAGGCAGGACGAGAGGCCGAAGCCGAGTTGGTTGCGACCGCTGACCGACTCGGAATATTGCTCGCAGGACCAAACGGCCAAGGTGTGGTCTCAACCCCTGCGTCGCTTTGTGCCCAGATCGTCGCGCCGTACCCTCCCGAGGGTGGCATCGGTGTCGCATCGCAGTCAGGAAACTTCGTGTCGAGTTTCCTTAACCTCTCACGGTCAACAGGAGTAGGGGTGAGTCGAGCGGTTTCCGCAGGAAATGCGGCCGCCGTCTCTGTTGCCGACTATCTCGACTTTTACTCCCGAGACGAAAAAACGGCCGTCTCGCTCGCATATATCGAGGGTATCACTGACGGTCGTAGCCTGATGGAACGACTCGCTGGAGCGGCCCGACACAAGCCGTTGGTCGTGCTGAAGGGAGGAGCGACGGCAGGTGGAGCACGCGCAGCCGCAAGCCACACCGGAGCTCTGGCTGCGGATGATCGTATTTTTGATGGTGCCTGCCAAGCGGCTGGGGTCACTCGAGTGCACTCAGTAGAAGAAGCGTTTGACGCAGCCGCAACATTCGCAACGCAACCATTGCCTAAAGGCCCGAACGTTGTGATTCTCACAACTGCCGGCGGATGGGGAGTTGTAACCTCCGATGCCGTCACGCGTGACAACGATCTGATGCTCATGCAGCTTCCCGAGGAGTTGCTGGCTCAAATCGATGAACACCTCCCGCCTCGGTGGAGCAGAAATAATCCCGTCGACTGTGCAGGTGGCGAAACAAGAGACACAATTCCGACAGTGATGAGCCTGATCGCACACCATCCAGATGTGCACTCAGTGATCTACCTCGGCGTCGGAATTCAGTCGAACCAGGCACGTGAAATGCGGACAGGGCAGTTTTACCCAGATCACGGCCTCGAACGCATCGTTGAGTACCACGAGCGACAAGACCGCCGATTCGCAGAGGCAGCAGCGCAACTCAGCACCGAAACCGGCAAGCCAATCTTGGTAGCGACAGAACTTGCTGTGGCCGACTCGAATAATGCCGGACCGGCGGCAGTGCGTGAGTCGGGACGGTTGTGCTACGCAACCGGTGACCGTGCGGTGGTGGCTCTTGGTCATATGTGGCGATACGCGCGATTCCAGGACCGTCGCCGGTCGTGACCGAACCCACGCGCGGGCGACTTCACCCAGTGGTGGTGTTGACGCTCATCGCGCTGTTGCCGGTGGCGTTGTTGGTCGGGCTTCGGTCGCTCTTACCCGAAGAGAGTGTGACCACCCCAGTTGATCTCACTCCATCTCCATCGGTCGAGTCATATGAGTTTGCCTCACGAAATGTGATGTCGTTTCGGCGCGCGGCACCTGAGCTTTCCGGACGTTCAAATCGCACTGAATTGATCGCGTCTCTTCAATCGGTGACGTCACAGATGGCTCCAACTTCGTGTTTGTCACTGTCGGTTGATGGCGTGCCCTTGCCTCTGTCAGCTGACACGGCCGCAATACCGGCGAGCACGGTGAAAATTCTCGTCGCTTCGGCCGCGATTGACGTGCTGGGAGCTGACTACACCTTCACCACCCGGGTGGTTGGTTCAGCACCGGTCGACGGTGTGGTGAGTGGCGACATCGTTCTCATCGGCGGAGGGGACCCGTTGCTCAGCGGTGACTGGTACCCGAACTCAAATCTCGACCGGTACCCGGTGTTCGGCCACACCTCTCTCGATGAACTCGCTTCGTCGCTATTGGCAAATGGTGTCACGAGCATTGCTGGCCGGGTTCTCGGTGACGGAAGCCGCTATGACGATGAGTGGTACTACGACGATTGGGGCCCGGGTATCGCAGGTATCGAAGCCGGGCCCATCGACGCTCTTATGGCAAATGATGCCCGGATCGAAGGCGACGATTACCGGGCGCTTGATCCAGTTGAGGGCGCATCACGAGAATTTGTTCAACGGCTCAACGCAGCGGGAATTGAGGTCTTAGGAGGAAGTGGGGTCGGGTCGCCATCTACGGACGCAATTGAGTTGGCCACCGTGACATCGTCTCCACTCTCGCTAGTCATTGCTGAAATGTTGCAGAATTCAGACAACAACACGGCTGAGATGTTGGTCAAAGAAATCGGCTTGCATAGCGGCGGCAAGGGAAACCGTAGAGATGGTCTTGCTGCTGTACAAAATTCTTTGCGGGCTCAAGGTGTCGATGTGTCCGACCTGCAGTTGGTTGATGGCAGCGGGTTATCGAACATGGCCCGGCTCCGATGTCAGACCCTCGTCGACACACTCATCGCGGCCGACAGTGCTGTGATTGACGGCCTCGCGGTCGCGGGCATGTCCGGAACCTTGACATCAATCTTTACCGAAGGTCCCATGACCGGAGCCCTCAGGGCAAAGACAGGGACACTCGGAAATCTCCCATATGGCCAAGATCCACCGGCAGTGAAGGGACTGACGGGCGAATACGTCGCACGTGGGGGAGAGACACTGTCGTTCGCTCTCGTTCTGAATCAATCGAAGGTAAACGACCAAGCGAATTATCGACCGATATGGGACGCACTAGCATCGACAATCGCCCAATACCCGACTGGGCCGACAGCAAGCGAGATGTCGCCTTGAGGGCAACGACGGGACGGGTATTCGTCATTGCGATTGCACCGATGCTGATCGTGACCGGGTTCTGGAACTGGACGCGCGATCAAGTGCGCTCGCAACCTGTCAACACCGTCCCACATCAGCAGAGTTCAGCTGAGGCTCAGACGTCGCCGGTTGGTGTCTCTTCATTTCGGCGAGTCTCTCCTGCAATTGTCGCCTGGGAGGAACGTCGATCACAGGCTGCAGATCTCGAGACTGCAGTCAGCACGCTTGGCGATGATGAGTGTGTTCTCATTCAACACCAAGGCATCGAACTGGTTTCAGTTACCAAACGACCTCAATTCAGCGAAATGGGACGACGATTTGCAACGGTCGTGTCCTCGTTGCAGTTTCTTGGGCCTGACTTTGTATATCCAACGATTATCGCTGGAAACGAACCGGTTGACGGAGTGATTACCGGCAACCTCTTTATCATTGGCGGGGGAGACCCGTCGGTGGCAAGTGACTCTCTGTCGTTCTTTTTCGACGACTCCCTATGGGGTCACACCTCACTTGACGTGCTTGCGAGTGCACTTGTGGCGAGCGGGGTGACCCGCATCACCGGTGACGTGATCGGTGATGGGAGCATCTTTGTAGAAGAGCAATTGGCCCCCGGTGAGGTCCCCACATGGTCGGGTCTCATCGTCGATGACGGGCGGATCTTCTCAAGTGCGCAAAATCGTGGCATTAACTCGGCTCAGACAGCAGCTAAAACCATGCTCGACCTACTGCGAGCATCCAAAATCACCGTTGACGGAACGTCAGCAACTGGCATTGCTTCAGAAGACGTCGTTCCGCTCGCAGTGATAAACAGCGCATCGCTGCGAACGATGTCGCAGGCCCTCCTTCGCAACAATTTGA
>CALCBR010000101.1:0-2892 GCA_937897105.1 uncultured Acidimicrobiaceae bacterium
CGACATTTGTCCATATCTACAGCAGGAAGTTCCTCGCTCAGCTACGGGTACGGAGCCGAGTTGAGAACCAGCTGGCTCTGTCATCCGCCGTTCGTGTCGGGGTGGTACCTCACGCCTCACTACCGTGATCTCAACTAGTGATTCGTTAAGGAGGGCTTTGATGACGTGGAACGGTGATGTTTGTGGGCTAGTTGACGAGTTCCGCAGTAGCCGTCTCCATCCTGCTGAGGTCATGCATGAGACGCTCTCTGCGATCGGCTCAAGCTCTCTTAATGCATTCAGCTTCATCGATGAAGAAGGTGCGCTTGCAGCAGCAGAAAACGCCGATGTTGAGGCGCCTTTCGGGGGAGTTCCCCTTGGCGTGAAAGAGCTTGACGCTGTGAAGGGTTGGCCCCTCACGGAAGCAAGCGAAGTGTTTGCCGACCGAGTAGCCGAGCACACCTCAACAATGGTGTCCCGCTCAATCGGCGCTGGAGCGATACCGGTGGGTTTAACGACCTCAAGTGAGTTCGGTGGGGTGAACCTGACCCGCACGGTGCTCAACGGCGCGACCCGTAACCCGTGGGATCTGTCGCGAACACCTGGTGGGTCATCGGGAGGTTCGGCATCAGCGGTCGCGGGTGGCCTCGTGCCTATCGCCACCGGCGGCGACGGCGGCGGTTCAATTCGTATCCCAGCAGGCTTCTGCGGGCTCGTCGGCCTGAAAGGAACATTTGGCCGCATTCCCCGCAGCCCAAAAAGTCTTGTGGGCAACCTCACCGTTTCGATCGGCAGCTTGACACGGTCGATACGAGATACGGCCCGCTGGTTCGATGTGACGAATGGTTTCGATCCGCGAGACACGTTGAGCTTGCCGAAAGTCACTGGCTGGGAAACTCAACTCGGGACGTTTAGCAAAACCTTGCAGGGGTCCCGCGTCGCAGTCGTCCCCGACTGGGGTGGCGCCACCGTCTCACCCGCAATGTGGGATGTGCTCACCGATGCCGCTGAAGCAGTCGTTGGTGGCTTCGGCATGCGCCGAATAGACATTGACTCGACCCTCCCGTCGATGGGCGCGGCGTGGTCGATCAGCGGAATGATTGCTATTCGAGCAGAACTCGGTGATCGCTGGCCGGCATGTGAAGGCGATCTCACCCCTGAAATTCGGGCTGGCCTTCGCTACACCGAAGGCCTCTACAACGAAGACGGCCGGGCACGCATTGAGGAACGCCGAATGGCTGTCGTCGAGCGGATGGCCGACATCTTCAACGACGTTGACTTCGTAATCACAGCCTCAAACCCCGATATTGCGTTCAACGCTGAAGGACCGTTACCTGACACCTTCGGTGGGCTCGTTGCCGGCGCTCGAAATAATGGACGACTTACATTCCCGGCCAACATTGCAGGAAATCCTGCAATATCGATACCAGCAGGAAGCGTTGACGGATGCCCGGTCGGGCTTCAGGTCATCGGCCGGCACCACAGCGAACAACAACTTCTCGACATTGGACTATGGATGGAGCGTGAACGTCCGTGGCCGCTTGTTGCACCCAATCTCTGACGTAATGTCAGATCAACTCGACCTGTGATGGAGAAGTGACGTAAGTGAGCAACAATACGGTTTCTTTCGGATATCTCGTACCAACTCGTGAGGCAGTGATGTCGGGCGACTTTGATGCCCAGCGTCTACTGCGACTTGCTGACCGGGCCGAACAACTCGGCTATGACTCGGTATGGGTTGGCGACTCAATCGTTGCTCGCGCCCGTCATGAACCACTCGCAATGCTCGCTGCGATCGCCGCTCGCACTGAATCGGTTGCATTGGGAACAGCGGTTCTGCTCCCCGTGCTGCGACATCCGGTTGTGCTTGCTCACCATGCTGCAACGGTTGATCAGATCTCGGAGGGACGCCTCATTCTCGGCGTTGGTCTCGCAACCGACACGCCAACAACTCATCACGAATTCCAGTCAGTTGGTGTTCCCTTTGAACGGCGTGTTGGAAGGTTCAACGAGCATCTCGATATTTGCCGGCGCTTATGGGCGGGGGAGAAGGTCAGCCACCACAGCGACTTCTATGACCTTGATGAAGTGCAAGCGTTGCCCACACCTCACCGTGAAGGGGGCCCTCCACTGTGGGTCGCCGGTTCAAACGAAGTGACGCAGCGGCGGGCAGGTCGCATCTACGACGGGTGGATGCCGATCGGACACGCTGACCAATTTGCTTCAGGTCTTAACGTCGTCGAGCAAGCAGCGGCAGAGTCAGGTCGTGACCCGGCCTCAATTGCAACAGCTTCGTATCTCACGGTCGCACTCAACGACGACGCAGAAGCCGCTGACAAGACGTTGAATGACTACCTCGCTGCGTATTACCCGGCGCCACCTGCAGCAATGCGAGCCGTTCAAGCAACCTATGCAGGAAGCGCTTCAGGGCTCGCAGAATGGGTAAACGAATTTGTAGTCGCCGGTTCTCAACACATCATCATCCGCTGTGCCGGCGATCATGACGAGCAGATCGAGCTTGTCATTGACTGCCTACAAAGCCTTCGCTGAACACTCGCCACTTGGCGCAACGACCTCCCGCCGGTAGCTGGATTTTTACATGGAATCAGTGCCGACCATCGGCGGCGCTATTCGCCAAACGCCCTAACTGAATTCTCTTCGTCGTTGCGCGTCACCGACGCCGTTGGCGATCAAGCGTCGGTTTACCCGTCAAGAAAGTGACATTTTGACCTTGTCGTAGTGACGTTTCGCCCCGGCCATCAAAGAGACCTCAGTCGAACGTTGATGGCGATCTGCAATGAACGTGTCGCGCGCATCACAACGAGCAGTGGTTGCGCTGAGTGGAATTCTCATCGCAAGTGTCGCACTCCTTTCACCTATGAGGGTTGTGGCGGCTGACAGTATCCCCCTGCC
>CALCBR010000102.1:0-20242 GCA_937897105.1 uncultured Acidimicrobiaceae bacterium
GAAGCGTCGGCAGCCAGATGTTGATGGGTATTGCGTGGCTCGAGCGTGTACGCGTGTCGACTGAATTCGGCGAGCGGATTGTCATCTGGCCATTCGAAACAGGTATCGGTGAGACATCGCTGCAGGGTGAACCAGGTGATGTCGTGTTCGCTGAAGTGTGGCCGAGCATGTTTGAGATCGATCGTGAATGTCATGACGTCCTCGATGCTGCTCAGGTCATTTCGGTCGTTCAACTTATGGGTCGAGCAGATCGGGATGGCTCGATTCACAAGTGGTCGAACCCGACGTTGTCTGCACGTCAGCGTTCGCTCGTACTCCAAGAGGAGGGCTGGACGCTTGGCGTGCTCTGATGTGGTTCCGCCGCCGACTGGTCGAGTGGCACCCCATCGCCAATGCTGAGAAACCTGCGTCGCGAACTGCTCGACGACCGGGCGGTCTAAGACTGGGAGAGGCGTTCCGCTGCAGCGATGATGTTGCGAACCGGAACTCCGAGTGCTCGAGCAGCTGCCTGAGCATCGTCGAACTCAACTTTCACGCGATGTGCGGCCACCTTGACTCGAATACTGTGCCCGTCAACAACCACGACCTGTTCGGCACGTTGCTGCGGCCAGCGACGTACTTCTGATGCGCGAATACCGAGTGAGCCAGTGTGGGTAACCATCGTCGACCGAACGATCTCCAACCTCGCTGGGTCACACAACGCCCGAACGGTAAATGCGGGACGTCCCTTCTTCATGATGATCGGAGTGATCCAGGCATCAAATGCGCCAACGGCGAGCAGTTGCTCAATGGCGTCGGCAAGTACTTCACCAGTGACATCGTCAACATTGACAGCGAGTTCGACTGCAACCTCGCCGTCGGTCGTCGGTTGGGAGGCGAGGTCTCCCACTACAACCTGCACCACGTTGGGTCGATTCGGAGTATCAGCAGTGCCCGCTCCAAAACCGACCGATCGAGTGTTCATCGCAGGCATAGACGGGCCTGACTGCCCTTTTGACAGCACTGTCATCAGCGCAACACCGGTGGGGGTCGCAAGTTCCATGGTGGTGTCGACTCCGACGGTCGAAGAGTGATGTATTGCGAGTAGATGTGACACCGCAGGCACGGGGTTAGGGAATTGCCCGTGTGCGGTCGTCACAGTTCCATGTCCGACACCGATCGCCGAATGAGAGACCTGCTCGACGCCGAGCGACTCGAGAGCCGCGCACGAGCCGACGACATCGATGATCGAATCGAGCGCGCCAACTTCGTGAAGTTCGACCTCGGCGGGGTCGACGCCATGAATTGATCCTTCGACCTCGGCGAGCGTCTGATAGACGGCTACTGCACGGTCGCGGGTGACAGCCGACAAGCCGGACGACCCGATGAGGTCGAGAATCTGTTGTGCCGGCCGGTGATGATGTGGAGTGTCGTGCTCATGGATGACGACGTTTGACCACTTTGCGCGCACCCCACAGCGCTGAACATCTTCGAAGGTGATCGCCCAGCCATCGATCCCGAGAGAGCTAATGGCATCGATAATTGCGAACTGATCAGCCCCAGCATCGACGAGCGAGGCCATCGTCATGTCGCCGGCAACACCGGCCGAGCATTGGAACCATGCACCAACGGTCATTGAGGGCCTGCTTGTTTCAGGTAACGCATGAGGGCAACAGCTGCTCCGAAACCGTTGTCGATACCGACGACAGAAATTCCCGATGCACAACTGGCATGCATCGCTAAGAGCGCAGTGACCCCATCGAGTCCTGCTCCGTAGCCGACCGATGTGGGAACTGCGATCACCGGGCACGAGGTGAGTCCACCAATCACACTTGAAAGAGCGCCCTCCATGCCGGCGATGACGATAATGGCATCGGCCGAGGTGATGTCATCAAGGTGGGCGAGGAGCCGATGGAGGCCGGCGACTCCGACATCATGGAGTCGGTTCGCGGTAATACCGTTCGCCGCAAGAGTGATGACGGCCTCGTCAGCAACAGGGATGTCAGATGTTCCTGCGGTGACGACTAGCACCCGTGGTTGGGGCTGAACCGGGTCTGGTGGTCGAAAGAGCATGCATCCAGCGGTCACCACCGGTGGTGCATCCGTCATGTCGATCGAGTTCAGTGATGCCACCTGTTCATCGTTCACTCGGGTGATGAGCACCGGTCCATCGTTGTACTCCAGCATCTCTTGAACGATGGCGACACATTGCTCTGGTGACTTCCCCGGGCCGTAAATCACCTCGGGCATCCCTTGGCGTAGTGACCGGTGATGATCGACGAGAGCATCGCCAGTATCGGCGAATGGAAGGCGCCGGAGCTGTTGCACTGCAGCATCTGGAGTGATCGAACCGTCAGCGATCGCAGCGATCATTTCGGCGAGGGCTGCTTCTTCCATGGTCACATCGTGCCATGTCTGGGGTCGAATCCCCCTAGCCTTGCGGACGTGACTTCTACGAATGGTTCTCCACGCAACGACGGCTCAGCTCTGCGCGTCGCGTTCTTTGGCCCATTCGGTACCTTCACCGAGCAGGCGCTTCGCACTCAACGCGACCTCTCGGACGGTGAACTTGTTCCGATGCGAACCGTTCCTGATGTGCTCGATGCAGTCTCTTCGGGTGAGGTCGATTGTGGTTTCGTACCGATCGAAAATTCGATCGAGGGCATGGTCAACTTCACACTTGATGCCCTTGCGTTCGACCATGATCTCATCGTGACGAGGGAAGTCGTCCTCGACATCCATCTGTGCCTTGCTGCGCCCGAGGGGACATCGCTTGCCGATGTCAGCGATGTGATGTCGATTCCAGTCGCAACGGCGCAGTGCCACAAGTTCCTCAGAGAGCATTTACCGAACGCGAATCTGCTTGCGGCAACATCGACAGCTGGTGCAGCAAAGTCGGTTGCTGAAGAGGCGTCAACAGGGCTTGCTGCAATCGCCCCACGTGTCGCCGCTGATCTGTACGGGCTCAGTGTGCTCGCCGAAGACATCGAAGATGAAGAGGGAAATCAAACCCGATTTGTCGTCGTCAGTCGAGATGGAGCTTCGGCGCCTTCGGGTCATGACCGAACCGGTCTTGTCGTGTTCCAGCGAGCCGATGAGCCGGGAAGTTTGATTTCCATTCTCCAAGAATTTGCGGCGCGCCGCATCAACTTGTCGAATCTCATTTCGCGCCCGATTCGCCAGGGTGGACTTGGCGAGTATTGCTTCATCATTCTTGCCGAAGGTCATGTAGGTGATGACCTGATGGCTGACACGATGCGAGCTCTTCACGCGAAGCAGGGTCTTGTGAAGTGGTTTGGCTCATGGCCACGAGCCGATGGGGCTGTGAGCGATGTTCGGTCTCACGCCGATGAGCGCTGGAGGAGCGCTGACGACTGGATTGCCGACATTCGCTCGCGTCTGTCGTGATGCGATCGGTCAGTCGAAGCTCACGCTGAGCGGTGAATCAGGATGATCCATCTTTGATTCACCGGCCTCGATGGCATCAAGAAGGTGGATCGCAAGGTCAGCGACCTTGACTTCATCTTCGTCGGCGCCGGCTGCCTTCGCGCCGTCGTCGAGCATGATGTAGCAGAACGGACACGCAGTAGCGATTCGCGTCGCACCGGTCGAGAGTGCTTCTCGGGCTCGTTCGTCGTTCACCTTTGTGCCGATTGACTCTTCCATCCACATACGGGCACCGCCGGCTCCACAGCACATTCCCGTTGTGCCGTTTCGCGGCATCTCGACGATCTCGATGCCCTTGATTGCTCCAACCACTTTTCGTGGCGCCATGTAGACGTCGTTGTGCCGTCCGAGGTAGCACGAATCGTGGTAGGTGATGCGCTCCTCAAGCGTTGCCTGTGAGACGTCAAGGCGGCCGTCAGCGATGAGTTCTTCGAGTAGTTGCGTGTGGTGCACCACCTCGTAGTTACCGCCGAGTTGTGGGTATTCGTTTTGCAACGTGTTGAAGCAGTGGGGGCATTGCGTGATGATCTTCTTTACGCCCATGCCATCGAGCATTTCGATATTCGGCATCGCCAACATCTGGAAGAGGTACTCGTTGCCTGATCGGCGAGCCGAATCACCGGTGCACATTTCGCTCGGTCCGAGGATTGCGACATCGATGCCCGCACGACGAAGCAGTTGCGCCATCGACTGGGTGACTTTCTTGTTCTTGTCATCGAATGAGCCGGCGCATCCGACCCAGTAGAGATACTCAGCTGTGAGCGGTGAACCAGGGTCGACAATTTCGACGCCGTCGATGTCGTTTGCCCAGTCGCCGCGTTCCCCTTGGTTCATTGCCCATGGGTTTCCTTGGTTTTCCATTGCGCGGTAGGCGTTGCCCAGTTCGGCGGGGAAGTTTGACTCCATCAGCGAGAGGTAGCGGCGCATATCGAGGATCTTGTCGAGGATCTCGATGTTGACCGGGCAAATTTCGTCACACGCCTTACACGATGTGCATGACCAGATTTCTTCGGCGGTGATTCGTTCGAACAGGCTGTTCGCCCCGATTTTGATCTCACCGTCAACACCGATGGGAGGCGATACCTGAGGTGAACCCGTCGCCGCCATGACTTCGCCGGTCTTCAACACGATTTCGCGTGGGTCGAGCGGCTTACCGGTTGCGTGAGCGGGGCACACGCTCGTGCAACGCCCACACATGGTGCAGGCGTCAGTGTCGAGCAGTTGTTTCCAAGTGAAGTCTTCAACGACCGAAGCCCCAAAACTCTCGAGCTCGGTCTCCATGAGGTTTGGCATGGGCTTCATTGCGCCCTTCGGGCGATCTTTGTCACGGAGGTACATGTTGAGCGGTGACGTGAAGACGTGGCGCAACATCGTGACGGGAAGGATTGCCAAGAACACCACGAAGCTCACGACGTGGGCGATCCAGCTCCACTGATGCCAGGTGCTCACCGCCGAGGCTGACATGCCGTCGACAAGGGTGGCGAGTGGGTAACCCACGAATGAGAACTTCTCGTAATCGGGCATGCCATCAAGGGCGATGCGGAACCCTTCGGCGATGAAGCCTGTCAGACCAATCGCAAGGAAGGTGCCGAGGATGACAGCGTGCTCGGTCTTTGTTTTGATGCGGATGCGGTACGGGCGCTGGATGTAGCGGCGGACGATCGCCCAGATGACTCCAACCGTGAACACGGTGCCGGCGAAGTCGCCGACAAAGGCGTACGCCTTGTAGGTGGTGCCGTGCAGAAACTTCAGGCTCTCTGGCATTTGGTGATCGATTTCGAGCACGGTGGTGACGCCCATCAGCACTAAGAAGCCGAAGTAGATCATCGAGTGCATGAGACCTGCAGCAGAGTCGCGAAGGAGGGTGCGCATGTACACACCGGCGCGGAAATCGGCGGCGCGGCGCTTCACATTTTTTGTTGTGGTGCGACGTTTCGCTACCGCACCGCGCTCCCAGTTCTTCATACGGTCTGCGAAGCGGAATGCGCCCCACACCACCATCACTGGAATCAGGGTGTAAAACGCGATTTGGAGAGGCCCGGGGATGTTGCCGAACACGGTTCGGTGGACTTCATTTTCGTTGTGCCAGTGAGTGATCTGTGGCAAGACACCCGAAAGGAGAATGAAGGCGCCCATTCCGATGCCGAGCCCGAGCGAAAGTTGATGAGGCTTGAGCCGCTTGTCGCCGTTGGTCGTTGAATCCGTCTGCGTAGCCATGCGCCCTCAACGCTAGTTCGTTTTGCGCGCGGAACTACAGGTCGTCTTGGTATTCGGCCCGGATTATCAGTGGGTGCCGGCTTGGTGAGCGACACCCTCGATTGCGGCTGCGATGGCGTCTGGATCACCAAGATATTCAGCAGATGTAACGTCGAGGCCGTCATGGAAGGTGTACCGGCGTGGTACCCCGGTGGGAATATTCACGTCAGCAATGTCGTCTGCGCTGACGTCTTCGAGGTACATGAGCAGCGCTCGAAGACTGTTTCCGTGTGCAGTAACGAGCACGTTTTGGCCTGCGAGAAGTTGTGGCGCAATGCGGTCGAACCAGTACGGCAAGACCCGGGCAACGACATCGCGAAGGCATTCAGCACTTGGAAGTACGTCGGCAGGAAGATGCTGGTAGCGCTGATCATTCACCGGGTGTTCAGGGCTTGACGTATCAACAGCAGGTGGAGGCGTATCAAAACTTCGTCGCCAGATATGTGTCTGTTCTGCCCCATGGCGTTCGGTGGTGGCGACTTTGTCGAGACCTTGCAGTGCCCCGTAGTGCCGCTCGTTGAGGCGCCAGTGTCGGTCGACGGGTAACCACACCTGCCCCATTGCCTCGAGAGCGAGGTGCTGCGTGACAACTGCTCTCGTGAGCAGTGAAGTGTGGCTGGTGTCGAAGGTGAGTCCTTCTTCACGCATGGTCTGACCGGCCGATGCAGCCTCAGCGAGGCCCTGCTCGGTGAGTGGAACGTCGTGCCATCCGGTGAACAGATTGAGACGGTTCCATTCGCTTTGGCCGTGGCGGAGGATGACAAGCGTTCCGGTCATGGGCCTCATCGTACGGGTTATTCGGCTCACAAAATGTCCTACAGTTCGTTCATGTCGTTG
Source organism: uncultured Acidimicrobiaceae bacterium (assembly GCA_937897105.1). GTDB lineage: Bacteria > Actinomycetota > Acidimicrobiia > Acidimicrobiales > Ilumatobacteraceae > Casp-actino5. The sequence continues at coordinate 6,520 of CALCBR010000102.1, forward strand.
CGTTGGAAGTTGTTGCCAACTGCGGTCTTCGCCGCAGTGGTCTTCGTGTTGGTTGCAAACGGAACGCTCGGAGCGCCCAAAGACGTTGTCGATTTCGATGCAAAGACAATTGTGCTGTCGCCCACTGATGACGGGACGATGCGAGTCACCGAATACGTCGATATCAACTTTGGTCGAAACCAGATGCGCGGCTATTTGCGATATGTCAGAACTGATCTCGGGATCCCGTCCGACATTTATGCACAGTCAGACACGATGTCATCACAACTGTCGACCGAATTTGATGGGATGGATTACGTCATGCGGGTTGGTGACCCTGACGAAACGTCCAACGGTCAGCACCGATTCGTACTCTCATACGAATTGCCACTCGCGTTTATTAACGGCTGGCCCCTTAACTACTCACTGATCGATCCCGATGAAGATCCTGTAACCGATCGGTTTCATGTGATTCTCGACGGGTTTCGTCTCAACAACTCGCTGTGCTCTGTCGGTGATTGGGGTGATATCGGTGGCTGCGATCTCACTGATACTGCGTTCGGGCAGGAAGTCATCGTCGAGCCGCTCGAAGCCAATGCCGGGCTGAACATTTCAGGTACGGCAGTGCTGACCGATCAGCGCATGGGAGAGATATCGATTCCTTTACCTACCCGAGACGAACCGCCGTCGAGTGGTGTGTTGCCATTTACTGCGGCGTCAACTGCGGTTGCGGCAGCCGCGCTTGCGGTGTTGAGGAATGTCCGTCGCGGAATGAACACCGTCGGCGCAACCGACGCCGCCGGGGCGGCGATACCAGTTGCAGGGGGCCCAACAAGTCGGGTCACCGACTCAGCGCTCTATGAAATGGCAACGGTCGAGTTTGCAGCGCCGAGGGGGATTCAACCTTGGGAGGGCAACGTCATTCTCAACGAGCATCTCGGATCTGACCTTCAGTCGACATGGGTCTCTTCGCTCATCGGTGCCGGGGTGATCAGCATTGAGAAAAACGGGCAGGCGGTTGACATCGAACTGTTGGTGAGCCGCGAAGAGTTGAGCGAGTTCGATCGACGCCTTATCGACATCCTCATGCCGGGTGGTGCAACCTCTCGCCGTGTGTACAAGAAGTACACCGAGAGTTTCGCGACGACATGGAAAGAAATTCGTGAGGCGCTCACCAAAGACATCAAAGAAAAGAGTTGGTGGAATAAGCCGCTTCGGGCGTGGAACAAACGCACATCGATCATTGGCGCATGGGTATCAGCAGCATCGTTAGTTGGGGTGATACTCATCCTCGACTCAATAGAGATTCGTGACCCTGACGGAAACGTGGCGGACTTCGCGCCAAATGCGCTCACCGACAGCGCTGTAGGCGTTGTGGTGGCAGTGGCAATCGCTGGGTTTCTACTTGGTGCAATTTCGACCAAGGGCCGCATTGCGTCGAGAACAGCCGCGGGCTCAGCGTTGTACCTACAAACCGAATCATTCCGGAGATTCCTTGCGCAGAGTGAGGGTCGCCACGTTGAAGAGGCTCATCGACTCGGTGTGCTGCGCGAATATTCGGCATGGGCAGTCGTGCTCGGAGAGGCCACTGCGTGGAAGAAGGCCGCCGACTCTCTTGACGATCTGGCGATTGCAGGCGAAGTTGATCTCACCCAGTCCTCTCTCACCTACATCACCATTCTCACGGCAGCCTCGGTTCCTCCGTCGTCGAGCGACTCAAGCGGTGGCGGCGGCGGCGGCGGAGGTAGCGGCGGTGGTGGAGGCGGCGGCGGCTCCGGAGGCTGGTAACGACCACCTGATGTGCGATCCTTCATTTATGGAATTTGGTGTCGTCATCCCTCACAACGAAATTGGAACTGACCCCGGCGCAATTACAGCCCTCGCGCAAGGTGCCGAAGAACTCGGGGCAGGCCACCTCATGATTTACGACCATGTGCTTGGCGCTCAACGTGATCGCCCAGGTGGGTTCAAGGGCCCCTACGACTCCGACACTGCCTTCCATGAGCCGTTCGTGCTGTACGGATTTCTTGCCGCATGCACTGAAAATGTCGAGTTGGTGACCTCGGTGATGGTGCTACCGCAACGACAGGCTGCGTTGGCGGCAAAGCAGGCAGCCGAGGTTGCGATGCTGTCGAACAACCGGTTCCGCCTCGGGGTCGGAATCGGCTGGAACAAAGTCGAATACGACGCCCTTGGTGTTCCGTTTGGTCAAAAAGGTGCTCGCCTCGAAGAGCAGGTCGTGTTCATGAAGCGACTGTGGGAAGAGGACGCGTTTTCATTTGATGGCGAGTTTCACAGCATGGAACTTGCAAGCATTTTCCCTCGCCCATCTGCACCAATTCCGGTGAGCTTCGGTGGGTCGGCGCCCGCCGCTCTTGAGCGGTGCGCCCGACTTGGCGATGGATGGATTCCGCTCGGCTCTCCAAACGACAAGTCGGCGGCATGTATCGACATCATTCGGTCAACCCGTGAGCAGTTGGGCCTTGATATGAGCAATTTTGTCATTCATGCTCAGGCTCAATATGCGGGCGGTGACCCAGATCGGTGGCGGTCACACGCCGAGAAATGGCGAGCACTCGGGTGCACCCATTTGTCAATCGCCACTCACAATGCGGGTGACACCAACGTTGACGGGTATCTCGCTCGTATTGCTGAGTATCGCGATGCGGTTGCGGGGATCGTTCAGCCCGTGCGCTGATAGCGACCAGCGTCAACTTCAGCTGCCTCGCCACGCTCAATCATTCGGGCGAGGTGTAATTCAGCAGTTCGTTTCTCGATCGAGTCACAGAACGACATTTCGACGTGTGGCCGGTAGACGAACCGATGCTTCACCATTTCGTCGACCGATCGGGGCTCGGCAAGAAACTCGAGCATGCTGTTATGCCGCCGATGAATGACGCCGTGGTACGCATCGAGCATTTCGACAAACCGTTCGCGACCTTCGATGACACCTTTTTGGTGGAAGGTGACATAAAAATCGGCTTCCTCCTCACGCACTTTGATGAGGGAGTTTTCAAAGTCATCGAGACTTGACCAGGTGTCGCCGTAGTAGGGGCCGAAGCCGGTGAGGTCGATGTCAGAGAGGAAGAACACTCCCTCAGAAATACGAAATCCGGAATGCCCGGCGGTATGGCCCGGAAGGTGGACAGCTTCGACGTCAACTTCGCCGAGGTTCCATACGTGGCCATCGTGAAAACCTTCGGCATCGGGCCGCGGTGCAAAGTTGAACTCCGTGATGATCGATTCGCGGAGTTCCTCTCGGTCAGGCCCGGTGAGTTGATAGGCGTCGAGCATGTGTGAAAGATCGTGCAGTACGTGTTTGTCGGCTTCATGCACGTGCACCCGTGCGTCGGTGAACAGACCGGTGCCGGGAAGGTGATCTTCGTGGCCGTGACTGGTGATCATTGCGTCGATGTGGACCGGAGCGCCGCCTTTTTCGACAACCGTCACCGATGGGTCGATAATGACCGCCTCACTCGAACCTCTGACGACGATTGAGTTGCCCGAGGGGTAACCACCGTTGGCATCTCCCACGAGAACGCTGACGTGAGGGCTGAGTTCTCGTTCTTGGTCTGCCCAATTCACAATTGCTGCTGGCATCTCAACTCTCCGATCCGGGAGCGAACTGTAGTGAGGCCGAATTCATGCAGTAGCGATCTCCGGTGGGTGCCGGCCCATCTGGAAAGACGTGGCCGAGGTGGGCATCACAGGTTGCGCAGCGAACCTCGACGCGGATCATTCCATGCGACCGATCTTCGATGAAGCTCACTCGACTGTCATCGATTGCTTGAAAAAAGCTTGGCCACCCGCAGTGGGCATCAAATTTGGTGTCAGAGGTAAACAGGTGTGTTCCGCAGACGATGCAGTCATACCGCCCATCGTCGAACACGTTCCAGTATTCGCCAGTGAAGGGGCGTTCGGTTCCTGCATTTTGTGTGACTTCGTACTGCACTGGGGTGAGCAGCGACTTCAGTACATCGGCAGAGGGTTTCACAAAGGATTGTTCGCTCATTTCAACTCCGTTTCAGGTCGACAACTGCGCGTCCGACGGCGTTACCGTCCAAAATGCCGGTGAGGACATCGTCGAGTTCGTCGAGGCCGATGTCGTGTCCGATGGTGTCGAGTCCGGCTGGCTTCAGATCTGATGCGATGCGTTGCCACACTTCACGCCGGCGTTCGATGGCTGTTTGGACAGAGTCGATTCCGTACAGGCTGACGCCGCGCAAGATGAATGGAAGCACCGTGGTTGGCAGACCGTTTCCAGCCGTGAGACCACTGGCCGCAACGGCACCCCCGTATGCCGTTTGGGCGAGAACGTTCGCAAGCGGAACACCGCCGACACAGTCGATGGCGCCTGCCCATTGCATTCCCTGCAAAGGCTTACCGGCCTCGGCAAGCACCGATCGATCAATGATTTCACTTGCCCCGAGATCGGTAAGAAATGATGACTCGTCGGGCTTACCGGTCGATGCGACAACTTCGTATCCCAACTGCGACATCATGCTGACAGCGGTTGACCCAACTCCGCCAGTGGCCCCAGTTACCAGCACTTTTCCATCAGATGGTGTGAGTCCGTGGTCGAGTAACGCAATGACCGACAGCGCTGCGGTGTAGCCGGCAGTGCCGAGCACCATTGCTTCACGAGTGGTGAGGCCGGAGGGAAGAGGGACGATCCAGTCATGCGGGGCAGTCGCAAATTGTGCAAATCCACCGTGGCGATTCACCCCGAGGTCATAGCCGTGAACGATGATTTCGGTTCCGGCAGCAATGTCTCCTGTGTCCTCGAGCAGGATCCCTGCGAGATCGACACCGGGAACCATCGGGCTGAATCGAGCAACCCTGCCCGTTGGTGTCGAGGCCAGCCCATCTTTGTAGTTGACGCTTGACCAGTGAACTTCGATCAAAGCCCCATCGTCGGCAAGATCATCGGTCGACATTTCGACGACGCCACGGTCGACGGTGTCACCTGAAGTATCGGCTCGGAACGCTCGAAAAGTTGTCATATCTCCGACCGTAGTAAGAACGGCAATGAAATCACGTCAGCAGAGCATCTTTTTTCAGGTTTCCAAAATGGCAATCGAAGAGGCAGAGCCCCCGCCTTCGGCCGCGCTGTACATGCAGGTTCATAAACGGTTCAGAAATACCTGATTTTTTGGTTCAAGGGGTTTGTTCCGGCGGGCGCGATGCCGACATACCGGTGGTGGGCCAGCGTTTACGCCGGGCCCTCGTTGCCGTCCGCGCCGGCCTCGAGGAGGCGTTCGAGCATCGGCATGGTGATGTCGACGTCGTCGGCTGCGGCGATGCATCGTCGCATGTCCTTGACCGGCATTCCGGTGAAGGTGATCCGCTTCGACGGCATCGGCCATCGCTGGGACACGAAGCCGCGACCGGTCGACTGGTTGAGGAACTCCATGAACGTGTCGAGCGACATGCCCTGCGCGGCGACCATGTCGCGGACTTCCATGAGTAGCCCGAACGTCCCGATCGCCATGGCGTTGTTGCCGAGTTTCATCACCTGGCCGGTTCCGATCGGCCCGCAGTGCGAGACGGTCCCCATTGGTTCCAGCACCGGCCGGCATCGCTCGATGTCTTCGGCCGGCCCACCGATCATCAGCGTGAGTGTGCCGTCGATCGCTCCCTGGACCATGCCGCTGACGGGGCAGTCGAGCACGCTGATGTCGTGTTCGGCGGCTTCGGTGGCGAGGTCTTTGCAGTAGGTGGGCGACACGGTGCTCATCACGATCACGACGCCACCGGGCCGCATCGCCGCGATCGCCCCGTCGGGCCCGCGCAAGACCCGGTCGTTCTGGACCTCATCCCAGACAACGGTCATCACGACATCCGCTTCGGCACCGACTGCCGCAGGGTCAGCGACCTCGCGCAGTCCTCGCTCGGCGAGGCGTTCGATCGGCTCGCGGTTGCGGTTGGCGCAACTGACGACGTCGATGCCAGCGGCGAGCAGATTGGCTGCCATGGGCTCGCCCATCGCGCCGAGCCCGATGAATCCAACTGTGGTTGATGTCATGAGATGTCCCCTCGTTCGTTGCGCCTGCGGCGCCAGATCCCAGCTTTTCTCGTTAATTTCGGGAGGGAGGGTACTGACTACGCCCAGCCGAAGGCGGGGGCTCCCCCCTCCGATTGCCATTTTGTAGTGGCGCAGGGTTGGTCGTCGTGAACGCAGACGGCTGAACGGTTGGGTCTATGTGGTTGACGAGTTCGCCGCAAGTGCCCGATCGACGAGCACCATTGGATGTTCAGTCTTTACTCCCGCCGCTGACAGGTGCATCGAGCAGCCAGGGTTCGCGCTTGCCACGACCTCGGGTTGCGCTCGACTGATCGACGCAAGTTTTCGCTCTCGAACCTGTTGAGACATGTCAGGCTGCAGCACCGAATATGCGCCACCGGCCCCGCAGCACAACCCGTCGTCGTCGAGTTCGGTGACGGCAGACACATATTTTCGCAGGAGGGTTCGGGTTGGGAGGTGAGCGCGTTGCACGTGTCGTAAGTGGCATGGGTCTTGCACAGCGACATTCACTTCGAGCGGGGTGACGTCAGGAAGGCGGTCGAGATGCTCGGCGAGGAACTCTTGTGCGTCGAAGATCTGGTGAGACGAATGTTGTTTGAGGTGCGCGCCACACCCAGCGGAATTGACGATGACCGGAATGGCTGGGTTGAGAGCGGCATCAATGTTCTTAGTGAGTCGCTCGCCGTGAACGGCGAGTCCGGCGTGGGTATGAAGGGCTCCGCAACACCCGGCGGCATCGCCTGTGGGTGTCACCCCAAAGCCGGCGGCTTCAAGCACCCGCTGTGTCGCAAAGTGCACCTCGCGTTGCCAGGCATCCATAACGCAACCGGTGAACAGATAGACATCGGTTCCCGACGTTTGATGCGGCCGTCGTCGGAGGGGTAGCCGGTCGGGAAGTCCGAGGCGCGCTGGCACAAGTCGAAGGCGTTGGGCAACGGCGAGCAGTGATGACCCGAGTCGAAGCAGTCGAGGTTTTGTCAACGGCCACAGAGCGATCGCTCGACGACGTGAACCGCGGTGCTCGGTGAGCGCGTTACGGGTTGATTCGATGAAGTGGCCATAGGGAACAACCGATGGGCAGGCTGGTTCACAACCGAGACATTGAATACAGGTGTCAAATGCCTCGGTTACTTCAGTAGTGAGCGGCGCATCATGAAGTTGGACTTGCCGCATGAGGGCGATTCGGCCTCGGGGTGAAAACGTTTCATCTCCGGTGACTCGGTAGGTCGGACACGACGAGAGGCAGAGTCCGCATTGCACACACGTACCAAGCTGATCGGGATCGATTCCAAGGTCCATCAGAATGCGCTTCTTCCTGGGTTGAGTCGACCGGTGGGGTCAAAATTGTTTTTCATTCGCGTGGAGATCTCAATCACGCTTGGGGAAAGTGCAGGTCGAGATTGAGGTTCGTCTCGCCAGACGGTTCCAACGCCAATCGATGCGACGAATGTGCCCGAACACCCGTTGAGTTCGGCTGGTTGAAGCGACCAGCGGTGTTGAGGAAAATCGAATGATCCGTCAACTTCAGACCATGCGCCGATCGAGGTCAATGAGTTCAGCGACGCCGCAACATCGGGGGCGTGCCCTTCGAGGAGCACTCGAGTTGATGAGCCATTCCACAACACCGCTGAAGGCCGAAGCACCCGGGATGCGACGGTAAATGGATCTGCATCATGACTTTCGACCCATTGTGATCGAGGCGGAATTGGGTTTGTCCGCAAAATGACTTCCTCGACAAGTCCGAGCGTTCCGAGCGAGCCAACGATAAGTCTCGGAAGATCGAATCCGGAAACGTTCTTTACCGTTGGTCCGCCACCGCGGATCAACTTGCCTTCTGCGCTGATGTAGGTGACTTGGAGGACCGATGAGGTGAGCCAACCTCTCCCTGATACTTCGGGGTGGTTCTCACCGATAACAACGGAGCCGCCGACCGTGCCGCCCCGTTCGGGGAGGGCGCAGCGTTGGCCCGCCTCAGCGAGCGCTGCGGTGAGTTCAGCCGTTGTCGTGCCCGCTCGAACGGTGACCGTCATCTCTGCCGGGTCATACGACACGACACCTGATGGGGCGTGCACCTCGCGGGCATCGGGGTGCACCTCTCCGCCAACATGCCACCGCGTTCTTCCTCCGACGACGGTGACCGGGCCCTCGGCTCCAACAAGTGTGGCGAAGTCGCTCATCCCCACACTTCTTCGGGAACATTGCGAAGCGACTGAATATCTGCACATGAGTGACCAACAGGGATCACTTTTCCGGGATTTGAGCGGCAGGCAGGATCAAACGCATGCCGGAGGCGTTCTTGGTGATCAAGATCATCTTCAGAGAACATTTGGTGCATATATGGCTGCTTTTCGACGCCGATGCCATGTTCCCCAGAGAGCACCCCTCCGGCTGCGAGTGAGGCCTCAACGATCTTTGCGCCTGCTGCGTGAACACGGTCGTAGATTCCCGGTTCTTGACCGTTGAAGAGCAGCAGCGGATGCAGGTTGCCATCTCCGGCATGGAACACGTTCACCACGGCGAGGTCGTGCTCGTCGGCAATTCGGTAGACCTCTTCGAGTGTGTCTGCGAGTTTTGATCGAGGCACGACGGTGTCATGCAGGTAGTAGTTGGGGGCGATTTGTGCAACTGCGCCGAACGCGGTCTTTCGTCCCTTCCACAACAGCATGCGTTCCTCATCAGACGCAGCTTGGCGTACGTCGGTGGCACCGTGTTCGCGGCCGATGTCAGAGATTCGTTGCGCGTCGATATCGACCCCGTCGGGAAGCCCGTCGACCTCGGCGAGAAGAACGGCGCCGGCATCTCGGGGGTATCCAACGTTGACGTAATTCTCCACTGCGATCGTGATGCCTTGATCCATCACTTCCATTGCGGCAGGCACGATTCCGGCGGCGATGACAGCACTTACCGTTGCGGCTGCATCACGCGGAGTGTCGAATGAAAGAAGAAGTGTGCGTACCGATGGCGGGTTCGGGGTGATGCGCACCGCAACCTTCGTCGTGATGCCAAGCATTCCCTCTCCGCCGATAAACACGCCTCGAAGGTCATACCCGGAAGGTTCAGCATCGAGACCGCCGAGCGTGACGATTTCGCCATCGGCGAGCACGACTTCGATGGCGAGGATGTGAGCGTTGGTGACGCCATAGGCCAGGCAATGCGGACCGCCAGAGTTGTTACCAACGTTTCCGCCGATGGTGCAGACCTGTTGGCTCGATGGGTCGGGTGCGAAGTGGTAGCCGAGCGGCGTGAGGTGCTTCGTGAGATCAAGGTTGACGACCCCCGGCTCGACCCAGGCAATCCGTGAATCGGTATCAACCTCAAGAATTCGATTCATTCGTGAGAGCGAAATAATCACCGGAGCTCCGAGTGGGATTGCACCCCCGGCTAGGCCAGTTCCGGCGCCGCGAGGCACGACCGACCGGCCGTGGGCTAAGGCGATGCGGACGACTCGCTGAACCTCTTCGGTCGACTCGCAGAGACAGGTGGGCCCGGCGCTACCACCGTCGAAGACAGAGGCATCGCGGCGAAGCAGCGCACGCTCAGCGCTGTCGGCTCGAACCCGGTCTCCGAGCACTCGCTTCAGATCAGCGAGCAGGGCGTCATCGGATGTCGTCACGGATGTCCGAATCCGGCCGCGTCGATTCCTGCGAAGGCTGCAGCCTCGTCGTTGTCAGAAGTGTCACCAGATACACCAACGGCACCAATGACAACTCCGCTCTCGGTGATGAGCACCCCTCCGGCAACTGGCACCAGTGGCCCTTGCAGAGAACCTGCGACGCCATTGATGAAGTGTGGTCGTTCGATTGCCATTTCACCGAGACGCTTTGAGTTCACCCCCAACTGCAACGCGCCATTTGCTTTGCCAAGTGCAACATCAAACCGGCCGGGAGGGGAGCCATCAGAACGCTCGTAAGCGACCGGCGCCCCTCCGACATCAATAACGAGCACGACAAGGGGGTTCATGCCGTTGTCGATGCCGTGTTGAAGAGCCGACGTAATGATCGTTTGGGCAGCGGCGCGGGTGATCGATGGCTGATAGGTGGTCATGGTGTTGCCTTTACTTCGAGTCGTCGGGCATGAAGGATGGGTTCGGTGTAGCCCGAGGGCTGTTCAGTTCCTGAAAGGACGAGATCGAGCGCAGCTCGAAACGCTGTCGAGTCAGGGGTAAGTGGCGTATAGGCATCATCATTTTGGTTCTGCGTGTTTACCACCGACGACATTTTGGCAAAGGTTTCCCTTATGCGAGATTCGTCGACAATCCCGTGAGTAAGCCAGTTCGCCATGTGCTGTGACGAGATACGGCAGGTCGCTCGGTCTTCCATGAGGCCGACGTCATTGATGTCGGGAACCTTTGAGCAGCCGACCCCCTGGTCAACCCATCGAACGACATAGCCAAGAATTCCTTGGGCGTTGTTGTCGAGTTCGGCCTGAATTTCGTCGTCTGTCCATGAGGGGTTGTTTTCAACCGGAATCGAGAGCAGCTCTTCGAGTCGCGACTGGCCGCGGGTGGGGTCATTCGCAATACGGTTCTGCTGTTCGGCGACATCAACACGGTGGTAGTGAATTGCGTGCAACGTTGCGGCTGTTGGTGACGGCACCCACGCGCAAGATGCACCTGCCAACGGGTGATTGATCTTCGTCTCGAGCATGTCGGCCATGAGGTCTGGTGCTGCCCACATGCCTTTACCGATTTGGGCGCTGCCGACTAGACCACAGGTAATTCCAACATCGACGTTGTTGTCTTCATACGCCGATATCCACTGCTGGGCTTTCATGTCGGCTTTTCGAATCATCGGGCCGGCGAGCATTGATGTGTGTATTTCGTCGCCGGTTCGGTCGAGGAACCCGGTGTTGATAAATGCGACTCGCGATGCCGCAACCCGGATGCACTCTGCGAGGTTGAGTGTGGTCCGACGTTCCTCGTCCATGATGCCGATCTTCACGGTGTTGGGGGCGAGACCGAGAAGTTGCTCGACACGACCGAATAGGTCGCAGGCAAATTCGACTTCGGTGGGGCCATGCATTTTGGGTTTCACGATGTAAATCGACGATGGCGCAGATCCGTCGATGGGAAGTGCTGCAGCAATCGTGAAGAGCGCATCGAGAATGCCTTCGGGTATGTCGTTGTGAGCCGAGTCTTGAACAGCGGGCGTTGTCATGAGGTGGCCGACGTTGCGCACGAGCATGAGCGACGTTCCCGAAAGGCTGGTAGTTCCCGCGTGCGATGTGAGTTGTAGGTCATCGGCCATTCGGCGCGTAAAGGTTGAGCCGTCTTTTGTGACCTCTTCGGTGAGAGTCGAGCGTTGAAGGCCAAGCCAATTCCGGTAGGCAAGCGCCTTATCTTCTGCATCAACGCATGCGACGGAGTCTTCGCAATCCATGATGACGGTGATGGCCGATTCGAGTCGCACATCGGCGATGCCCGCGGAGTCGGTCGCTCCGACGGAATGCTCTCGGTCGATGACGATATGCACGTGCAGGTTGTTGTGGGCCACCACGATGCCGGAAGGTGCTTCGGCGCTGCCGGTCCAGCCGACAATAGGGGCGGTTGCGTTGATTTCGTGCCCGTCTTTGTCGGTGACGATGAGGGTGTTGCCCTCAACGCGGTAGGCGAGCGAGCCGAGGTGGCTGCCTGATTCAAGCGGCACGCAGTCGTCGAGCAACTGGCGTGCGTAAGCGATGACCCGGGCCCCCCGTTCTTCGCTGTAGAGGCCAGCAGGCGGCGGATCGCCAAGAACGTCAGTGCCGTACAGGGCGTCGTAGAGAGAACCCCAACGCGCATTGACCGCATTGATTGCATAACGAGCGTTGGTGACGGGTACGACAAGTTGCGGGCCGGCGATTGAGGCGATCTCCGGGTCGACTCCGTCAGTGCTGACGGTGAACGAAGGCCCCTGAGGCACGAGGTATCCAATTGATTCCAGGAATGCTCGGTAGGACTCTGGTGTTCCTTGACCGTGGTCACGATGCCACGCATCGATGAGGCTCTGAAGACGTTGGCGTTCTTCCAAGAGTTCGAGGTTGCGCTCTGAGAATTCGTCGACGAGGGTTTGGAGTGCAGCCCAGAACTCGTCGGTGCCGATGCTCAGTTCGGGAAGTAGTTCCTGTTCCGCGAACGTGATGAGCGCGTCGCCGACGTGAAGTTGGGCTCGTTGTGCCATGTTGATCAACTTTTCCCGAACCCGTCTAAACGACCACCGGCATCACCCATTGGGTACATGGTGGCAAATTCGAATGAGAGGCCTTCGGTAATTCCAACCTGCTGCTGATTGAGGTAGAGGTCTTTATATGCGGCGAGCGACTCGGGGCTGTTCTCAGCAATTGCGGTGGCGAGTTCAGTCACGGTGGTGTCAAGGTCGCTGAGCGGGACACAATGAGATGCGAGTCCGTATTCATAGGCCTCACGTCCGGTGAATGAACGTGCGGTGTATGACAATTCTCGGGCTCTCACCGGGCCGACAGCGCGCATGAGACGAGCACTCATTCCCCAGGTGGGCCTGAGTCCCCATTTGGCGTGAGTGTCACCGAGCTTCGCTTCTTCGGCGACCACCATCAGGTCGCATGCGAGAGCAAGTTCGAGGGCTCCGGTGAAGCAGAAGCCGTTGACGCGGGCGATCGTCACTTTCGGCATGTGAGAGAGCGCGTCACATGCCCGACGTGCAGGTGTATTGAGAGCACCGGAGACATCCCCGTCTTCAGGTGGCTCTTCGGCAAGTGCTTTCAGGTCGACGCCTGCAGAGAATGCTCGGCCTTCGCCGGTGAGGACCACGACGCGGACGTCGGAGTCGGCGGCGGCCGCGTCAAGCGCATCAGCAAGATCGTTCAACAGCACTGGCGTGAGAGCGTTTAAGGCTTCTTGCCGATCGAGAGTGATGGTTGTGATCGCGTTGGAATTCGTGACATTGATGCCCATGACATAAGGGTGTCATGCGCGTGGGGGGAGCCCGAAGTCAGGATCGGCTGAACCAGCGCCGCTTTGCGGGGGCGGGGTTGAGGTGGCACTGGCAGCGCTCGTCTGCAGTGAGGTGGCCGAGCACTTGCTCGACGTGCAGTCCGCAGCCCGCCCATGACGCTTTTTTGCATGTTTTACAGGTCACTGGGCGACACATGGACGCGACAATAACAAATGTCCGTACATTTAATCAAATGTCAATCTCAGACATCCCACCAGATCGCAGCGAGTGACCGTGGTTGAGGTTGGCGCCGCTGAAGGAATTCACGAACGTCCACATCTCGGTCGGGTGTGAGACACAGGCGAATACGCATGTGCTCAACGTCGAGGTCAGTGACCTCTCGGGGTGGCTCATTGGTTTCGAATTCCTCGAGGTGCGCTGACACCCCTATTGATCGCACCACTGCCAACGCGTCACGAGCGGTTGGAGTGACCGGTCGGTCGAGATCCCAAAATCGTTTCCATGCATCGCTGAGGTGGCTCAGAGGGTGTCGGGTTGGAAGCTCCAACACCACTCGTCGACGCGCATGACTTGTGAGGGCCTCGATGAACGGAACGAGATCACCGACGTTGTAGACGACGTGATGGCATATGACGACATCACAGATAGGGGTCTCACCAGCCACCGCTGGCCATTTTCCGAGAACAGTCGCAGCTGACACGCCTCGATTTGCGGCCTGAGTGTTGACGACGTCGAGCATTTCCTGTTGCTGATCAACACCAACCACGTGGGTTGCAGGGGGAGTGAGCCCAAACACGCCGCGTCCTCC
>CALCBR010000103.1:0-11891 GCA_937897105.1 uncultured Acidimicrobiaceae bacterium
TCAAGCGCCAACTGACGACGCTCATCTTTCGGAATGTCGTGTAACTCCGCCAACAGCTCTACATTGCTCAGCACCGTACGCCAGGGCAGAAGAGTCGCATCCTGGAAGACGTAGCCCAATCGGTCTCGGTCAACCGTCACATTCCCGCCTGTCGCGTCAAGGAGTCCGGAGGCAATCTTCAACAAGGTCGACTTACCGCAACCAGATGGACCAACAATCGTGACAAACTCACCGCGCGAGATGTTGAGGCTCACGTCTCGCACGGCCTCCGTGCCATCAGGAAACGTCATTTGGGTGTGGTCAAACGAAAGAACGGGCGCCCCCACTCCGCTTGGTTGAACGGTGCTATCGGCCGCTGTCATCGTGGACCGCCTGAAAGTTGAATCACGGACATGAACATAGTCGGTTTGCGAACCTCAAACGGAATAAACAGAACCCATTCCCACGGTTTTTACTTAACTTTCCATAAATGTTCACAAAACGCTGGCCTAATACAGAGAAGCCCTCGGGTTGGGCACCTAACTACTTGGCCCATTCAGGCACCCAACGACCGTTGTCGCCAATTGGTTGAACGTGAGAGGCAATTCCGTCTTCAGTCCACCAATGAAGCGACAACATTCCGGGTTCGCCTGTATACGAAGTGGTCTCGCCGTTGAACGACGGCGAAACTTGTGCGGCAGTCGACGGGGACGCAAACGCAACCGTTCCACCCCACGAAGCAGTTGCGGGCCTGTGCAAGTGGCCTGAAATCACCGCAGCCACGTTTGGATACCTCGCAACAACTGCAGCCTCGCCCTCAGCGCCATGCAGCCCGTAGGTATCCATGAAGCCGATGCCGCTTTTGAACGGGGGGTGGTGCTGCACGATGAGAACCTCTCGGTCACATCGTTCACTAAGTTGAACATTTAGCCACTCCAACTGGGTTGCATCGAGCGCACCGGCATGTTCGCCAGGGACAGTCGTGTCGAGCACAATAAGTGAGAGCGAACGTCCGTCTCGTTCCGCATCAACCACGTAATCAACTGGGTCGCCACCCGAACCCACAGCTGAAAGCTGGGGAAACAAGGCACGAAGGCCAGCACGATCATCGTGATTTCCTGCGACGACAATAAATGCGTCGAGGCTGCTCCCGAGCACTTCCTTGAGATGGTCGTATTGCTCTGGCTCGCCATCGTTCACTAAATCGCCGGTCAGCAAGACGAAATCAGGCGTTGGAGCGATGTTGTCAAGTGTCGCCAGTGCAAGGGAAAGATTGGCTGCGGTGTCGACCACACCCTCCATCAACTTGCCTCGAGCAAAAATGTGGGGGTCACTGAGTTGTGCAACCAGCATGGCCGCGATCCTATTGCAGACTGAGCCTCAACGAAGCGACGACAATCGAGAAGCGGTCATCATCTGCCAAAGTTGAATTCCCGGATTTCCGCCATCTGCTCACCAATGCGGTCCACCGCGTGATTGAACAACTCGGCGCCACGCTCAGCGTTCGCTCCCGTCGGATCGCCGATATAACCAGCATCATCAAAGTCGTTCGACAGCCAACCGAACGCAACCGACCCTCCGAACTTCACGTGTTCATTCTCGGCTAGCGCTTCAGGAACCTTTCGCTCGGCGCGGCTGAGGTCGACAAGATCTGGCCGAAGATGCATAAACACTGACGTCTCGTTGAGGCCTCCGTGAATACCCATTCCTAACTCATCTTCGGTGGACGAGCCTCCGTACGCAGGCGGGAGAGATGGATGAACGAGGAACGTCTTCAGCCCGTATGCCAGCCGAAGTTCGCGTAGCGCAGTGTTGAGCAGCGTGGTGTTGCCACCGTGGCCATTGAGGAGGACGAGTCGCTCGGCGCGGGTCGTTGAAATGGAACGGCCGATGTCGTGCAGTAACGACATCATCGTCTCAGCCGAATACCACAGGGTGCCTGGGCTCCAGGCGTGCTCATTTGACTTCGATATCGATAGCGAAGGAAGTTGCCACAGGTCAAGATCGCCACCGAACCGCCGCACAACCTCAGTCGTTGTTTCGGTTGCGATGACGTCGTCGACCGACATGGGTAAGTGCGGGCCGTGTTGCTCGACGGCTCCAACCGGTAGCACGATGATGGATTCTTCAGAGATGACATCGCCAATATCTGGACCGACGATGTCGGCGTATCGACGGCTTTCGCTTGCGTTCATAGCCATGAATCTACGCCGAAGAATATGATGCTCACATGACCCGACCTCGAACCCTTATCTCCGGCGGCGTACTTGAGGATGGTTCTGCTCCACACATTCTTGTTGATAGCGATGGTCGCATCATCGAGGTTTCGGAGCGAGAAGGTGACGTTTCAAGTGACAACGTCGATCACGTCGATCTCGATGGACGCATTCTCGTCCCCTCATTAGTCGAACCTCACGCACATCTCGATAAATCGCTCACCGCAGACGTCGTACCGAACCCGAAGGGCGACTTGATGGGGGCAATCTATGGGTGGCGAGATGCTGAAGCTGCGGGAGTGATCGGGCACGAAGAAATGGTTGCTCGAATCCGTCGCTCGCTGGAAATGCTGCTTGCGAGCGGGGTCACCGCGGTTCGAAGTCACATCAATGTTGGTGGACCGGTCTCGACCCGTTACCTCGTTGCCGCCATCGAGGCCGCAGCAACGTTCAGGCAGCGTATGGACATTGAGTTTGTTGCGCTGACAATTATGCCGATGAGCGGTGAGGGGAGTGACATCAACCTCGCAGCTCTCAACGACGCAATCGAACTTGGAGTAGAAGTCATTGGTGGATGCCCTCACCTTGAGCCTGATTCAGACTCGTGTGTCTCGAAGGTGTTCGAACTCGCAGAGCGCCATCAACGCAAAGTTGATCTGCACGTTGATGAGACTCTCGACCCTGCAGCGTTGACAATCAACGATGTCGTTCGATACTCAAGTGGCTCTGGGATTTTGACCACCGCAAGTCACTGCGTCAGCCTTGGAATGCTTCCTGTCGAGCAAGTCCAGCCGCTCGCCGAGAACATCGCCGCAGCGGAAGTCTCCATCGTGGCGTTGCCACAAACCAACCTGTTCCTGCAGGGGCGCGACGACCCGGTAGCGACACCTCGAGGCCTCACCGCCATTCATGCGTTGTTGGCAGCCGGAGTGAACCTCGTCGCAGGTGCGGACAACGCCCAGGATCCTTTCAACTTTGTGGGAAGGAACGATCCACTCGAGACGGCTGCGTTGATGGTGATGGCAGGCCACATGCTCCCAAGTGACGCGTTTGCAACAATCTCGTCTAATCCACGCAAAGCCCTCGGGATGCCCGAAGTTTCGATCGAGGTTGGCCAACCTGCCGATCTTCTCGCTGTGCGAGCAGGTTCGACCCGTCAGGCAATCGCTGAGGCACCAGCCGATCGAATTGTCTTGAAGGGTGGACAAGTTGTCGCCCGCACCAGCGCAATGAGCGAGTTCCCACCGATTATCACCTAATCTCGGCGCCATGGCGCAACGCATGGCCCTTTATCTTCAGGACAAGCATCCGATCTCTTATGAGATCGAAATGGCGAAGTACGCGGAAGAACAGGGATTCTCAGAAATTTGGCAGGCCGACACTCGTCTCGCACGAGACTGCGTCGTATTGATGAGTGCCCTGCTCACCGAGACAAAGCGCCTACGAATCGGATCGGGTGTGTTGCCCATTTGGACCCGTAACCCGGCAGTCATCGCTGCAACGTGGAGCACCATGTGGGAACTGGGTGGTCTCGTCGATGGTGAAAGTCGCGTGATGTGCGGCATTGGCGCATGGTGGGAGCCAATTGCGAGCCGTGTTGGTGAGAATCGTCGACTTCCGCTTCGAGCGATGCGTGAGCACGTTGAGGCCTTGCGCGCACTGTTCACCATGGAGGAAGTCACCTACGAGGGTGAGATCGTTCAACTTGACCGTGTACGACTTGATGTTGCATATGGAGATACCTCTCCAAGAAATATTCCGATCTACATCGGCGCAACCGGTCCAAAAATGCTTGAACTCACAGGGGAGACCTGCGACGGCGTTGTTCTTAACTATGTCGTCTCAACCGACTACATCCGCTCAGCGGTTGAGCACGTTGCCTCCGGCGCCGAACGCGCAGGAAAAACAATCGACGACATTGATCGTCCTGAACTTCTCGTATGTTCCCTCTCGGACGACGACCCCAAAGAAGCATTGCTTACTGGGAAATCTCTTGTTGCGTACTACTTGGGCACCGAGCCCCACATCATGGAGGCGAGCGGCGCTGACCCAGAGTTAGTGGAGCGTGTGCAAGAAGTCGTTGGCTGGCCTGCGACAGAGGCCGACTACCGCAAGGCGGCGCACCTCATTCCTGATGACCTTGTGCGGTCGCTGATGGCTGTTGGCACAACGAGAGAGTGCCAAGACAAGGTTGCCGAATACATCGATGCTGGCGTGACGTGTCCGATCCTGTATCCGATGATGGACGACATCAAACCAGTGATCGACGCATTCGCCCACTGGATACCAGATGGCGAATAGCCGACTCATCTCTGGGGGAGCGGTAGTCACCGTCGACTCCTCTCACCGGGTACTTGACCCGGGTTGGGTTGCTATTTCAAACGGTGTGATTACACAACTCGGCGAGGGTGAGCCACCGGCAGACGTCGTGTCTTCGGTTGATGAGCACATCTCGGCAGTTGGCTGTGCAGTGATGCCCGGTATGACCAATGCCCATACCCACCTGTTTCAATCGTTTTTCCGAGGTCTCGCCGACGACCGGCCGCTTCTCGACTGGCTTCGTGAATGCATCTGGCCTGCAGCGGAACACATCACGCCAGAGATCGCGTATCACGCGGCGCGAATTGGACTTCTTGAGAATCTCTTGACTGGCTGCACGACTGTCATTGACCATCAATACGTGCACCCTGGTGCCGAAGGTGACCTGATCGATGACGCGGTGTGTCGTGCTGCCGATGAACTTGGCATTCGTCTTCTGCTTGCACACGGTTGGGCCGACCGCAATTATCACGAACCGCTCGCAGAAGATGCGGCGACTGCGATTCAGCGAGCAAAAGCAGTGTTCGATCAATGGGATGGTCACGACGGTCGAATACGTATCGAGCTCGGGCCTTTGATTCCTTGGGGATGCTCTGATGAGGCGATGGTGTCGACGATCGAAGCAGCACGGTCATGGGGTCGAGGCACCCACGTTCACTGCGCTGAAACGGCGATTGAAGTGGAGATGAGTATCGAGGAGCGCGGAATGCGTCATGTTCCTTGGTTGCAAAGCGTTGGCTCACTCGCGTCCGACGTGCAACTCGCCCATGCCGTGTGGCTCGATGATGATGAACTTGATGCCATTGCCGCCGCAGATGCGGTGGTGGTCCACTGCCCGGTATCGAATATGTACCTGGCTTCTGGGGTGGCCCGAATCCTTGAGATGAGGGAGAGGGGCATCACTGTTGCCCTCGCTAGCGACGGCTCAGGGTCGAATAATCGGCAAGACCTCTTTGAGGCGATGAAGGTAAGTGTGCTCCTCCAAAAGGTGCATCACCTCAATGCAATGGCCTTGCAACCAGAAGATGCGATCGAAATGGCATGTGCCGGCGGCGCTCGGGCATTTGGCGAACCCGACACGCTTGGACGCATCGAGGTTGGTCGAGAAGCTGATCTCATCGTTGTCAATCTCGACCACCCTGCGGTGGCTCCCGTTCACCGAGTGCCGAGTGCGTTGGTCTTCAATTGCGCCCCGCAGCATGTTCGAGACGTGTTCGTGAAGGGCAATGCTGTTGTGAGGAACGGGCAGCATGCTGGTGTTGACATCGCCGAGGCAGTTGCTTCGGCGAAGAATGCGGCAAAAACCCTGTTTCAGCGGGCGGGCATTCAATCTCGTCTCGGCTAACTTCAATAGCGTGCCATTAGTAGTCGAATATCATCGCCCGAAGTCGGTGGCTGAGGCCGTTGAGCTCCTTCAGCAGCCAGACCACGTAGCACTTGCGGGAGGCACCGTTGTGAATGCGGATCGAAACCGCTCGCAATTGGTGGCGGTTGACCTGCAATCACTTGGTCTGGATGTGGTCTCCCGGGAGGCTTCTCGAATGCAGTTTGGTGCGATGTGTCGACTGTCTGATGTGGAGCGGCAATGTAGTGGTGATCTCCTTGCTGAGGCGGCACGTCGCGAACTTCCCTCAACACTCCGGACTGTTGGCACGGTTGGCGGAACGGTTGCAGCCGGCGGAGGAGAAAGTCTGATGCTGGCCGCTTTGATGGCGTCGGGCGCATCGGTTCGCACTGCGAATGGCGACGAGGTGAGTGTCGAACGTTATGTCAGCGCACCCGGTGAACTTATCGTTGGGGTTGACGTGACCGCAGATGGCGCGTGGACGATCGAACACACAGGTCGTACGCCGATGGACACACCAATCGTTGCCGTCGTTGGACGCCGATCAGAAGACGGCATCACTCTCGCTCTCACAGGGGTCGGTGCGCAACCGGTGGTAGCCCGGTCAATCGACGATATCAACCAACTTATTCCCATCGACGACTTCCGTGGGTCGAGCGAATATCGACATCACCTCGCCGTCACGTTGGGCGAGCGCGTGTTAGGAGACCTGTCATGAAATCAATTTCGCTGACTCTCAACGGCAGACAGATCACGAGCACCTGCGAGGTTCATGAGACGCTCAGGACCTTTTTGCGCACGCAGGGAATGTTCAGCGTGCACTACGGGTCTGATAGCGGTGAAACCGGTGCGGGAGCTGTATTGCTCGATGGCGAACTTGTCAGCAGTGATGTCGTCCTTGCGGTACAGGCCGATGGTCACTCCATCACCACGGTTGAAGCTCTGAATACTGAAGCTGAGCTTCACCCGATCCAGGCTGCGTTCGTTGCAGCCGGCGCATTTCAATCCGGTTATTCGGCGGGCGCAATGGTGCTCGGCACTTTGGCGCTCCTCGAGAAGAACCCTGCACCATCCGATGCACAGATTCGAGACATGCTGTCGGGAATACTTGACCGAGAAACCGCATATGTGAAGCCGGTCGAAGCGATCCATAGGGCAGCAGCGGTGCTGCGTGGCGAAGAAACAGAAGCATTCGCACCCCTGATCGTGCCACCACTTACCGAGCAGGGCGAGCCCGCCGTGTACGACCCGAGTGATCCTGCGCCGACAGCTTCAGCAGCAGTACCACGCGTCATTCCATCCCGCGATGTACCTGACATGGCAGTTGTTGGTAAACCGGAAATCAAGGTTGATGCGATTCGACTCGCAAAAGGTAATCCTGCATTCACCGATGACATCGAATTGCGGAACATGCTGTTCGCAAAGGTGCTGCGCAGTCCTCATGCGCACGCTCGAATTACCAACATTGATGATTCCGCTGCCCGGGCACTGCCAGGAGTTCACGAGATTCTCCACTACCAAAACACACCTCGTGTGAAATACGCATCTGGCGGACAGTCATGGCCGAATCCTCATCCACATGATCAGGTGAGTTTTGATGACAAAGTCCGCCATGTCGGCGACCGTGTTGCGGTGGTGGCCGCAGAGACTCCAGAGATTGCGGCACATGCGTGCACACTGATTGACGTCAGCTACGAGGTGCTCCCGGCGATTCTCGATGAGCGAGACGCAATGGTTGATGGCGCGGTGGTGATCCACGACGAACCTGACACGCTCGAAATTCACGATCGAGAGAAGAACATCGTTCATCACATCGCCGCTCGTCGAAATGACCCCGACGCGGCTGTTGAGCATGCCATAGAAAACGGCCACCACGTCTTTACTCAGACGTTCCGGGTGCACCAAGTGCAGCAATGTCCGATCGAGCCGCATATTTCAATTGCGTGGCTCGACGAAGACGAACGCCTTGTCATTCGAACCGCCACCCAAGTTCCATTCCACGCTCGACGAATGGTGGCTCCGCTACTCGATCGCGACATCAAAGACATTCGCGTCGTGAAGCCACGCATTGGTGGGGGCTTCGGCGCTAAGCAGGAAATGCTCATCGAAGACATCGTTGGGCACCTTGCTCAGGCAACTCGGCGACCTGTTCGTCTTGAACTTGACCGCTCAGAGGAATTCATCGCAAGCCGAACCCGTCACCCTCAGACGTTGACGTTTACAACCGTTGTTGACGGCGACGGAAAGTTGGTCTCTCAAGACCTGTACATCATCGGCAACACCGGCCCATACGGCACCCATGGCTACACCGTGCAGACCGTCGCAGGTCTCCGAGGGCTCACCCAGTACAACGCGCCAAACAAACGTTTTCGCTGTGACGTCGTGTACACGAACATCCCGGTTCCGGGCGCATACCGAGGCTACGGCGCACCACAGGCTGAATTTGCGCTTGAAGCCCATATGGATGACATTGCGGCGGAACTCGGCTACGACTGCATCGAGTTCAAACGCAAAAACTGGCTGCGGCTAGGCGATGAACTCAACATTGCGCCGCATCTTGGTGAAAGAGCCGCAAGCGATGAAGAGCTCGATGAGTATCCACGAGTGCTCTCAACAGGACTTGAGGAGTGTGTTGCACAAGCACTCAGAGAAATCGGCTGGCATCGTCGTGACGATCAAGCTTGGCGTGAGCCATCTGACCGCCCGAATATTCGTAGAGGGCTCGGCTTTGCCTATTGCATGCATGGCACCGCAATTCCGTTCCTTGATATGGGTGGATGTTCCATCAAGCTCAACGATGACGGCTCATTCAACATGCTCGTCGGCGCAACCGACCTTGGTACGGGCGCAGACACGGTCCTTGGGCAGATCGCAGCCGAAGTACTCGGTGTTCCACTTGACGACATCAAGGTGTACTCAAGTGATACCGACATGACCCCATTCGATACGGGGGCATACGCCTCGTCGACGACCTATATCTCTGGCACCGCAGCTCTCCGCGCAGCCGAGGCCGCCCGTGAACGCATCAAAGAGCGCGCCGCCATGCTCCTCGGTGTGGAACAGCCATGTTCCATCGAACTACGTGACCGGCGGGCCTACGCTCCCGATGGCCGCTCGGTCTCAATGGAAGACATTGCGCTCGATTCGTTGCATACGCAAGAACAAGAACAGATCATGGGCACAGCGTCATATGTATCGCCCGAATGCCCGCCACCGTTTGCTGCACAGGTCATCGAGGTCGAGGTTGATATCGATACCGGTCAGGTGACTGTGAAGAAGATGGCGATGGCCGTCGACTGTGGCGTTGCCATCAACCCGGTGACGGCATCTGGTCAGGTAGAGGGAGGCATGTTGCAAGCGCTCGGGTACGCACATTGCGAAGAGTACGCATTTGATGAAAACGGAAAGATGCTGAACGATTCATTCGGTCCGTACCACATCTATCGAGCCGATGAAATGCCTGAGACGTCGGTCTACCTCGTTCAGACAATGGAAGACAGCGGCCCATTCGGAGCGAAGGCGGTAGCAGAAATCCCGAAGGACGGCGTTGCTCCAGCTCTCCGACATGCCATTCAAAATGCTGTCGGTGTCTCGATGAACGAAATCCCATTTACGCCAGAACGTGTCTGGCGGGCGATGAAGGCCTCCGAGTAAGACGCGACACACATGATTATTCAACCCGACTGGTTGGTTGCCTCCAGTGAGGAGGTCAGCGCGAACACTGCTGTTCGGGTTCTTGATGGGGTCATCACTCACGTAGCGCCTCCGGGGGAACTCGTCGCTTTATTCCCCGAAGATGAGACCGTCGACGGATCCGGCTGTGCCCTTCTGCCTGGATTCGTGAATTCTCACGTTCACCTCTACGGCACGCTTGCCCACGGAATCGTGATCGAATCACCGCCAACAGGTTTCGAGAGTTTTCTTGATGACTACTGGTGGCCCCAAGTCGAGGATCGTCTCGATCAGCAGATGATTGGTGCCGCCACAGAATGGGTGTGCGCTGAAATGTTACGAAGTGGCACCACCACCTTCTTTGATATCTGTGAGGCCCCAGGGGCGTTGTCAGGTGTTCTCGAAGTCGAAGCCGAGTATGCGAGCCGTGCAGGCATGCGAGGCATCTTTAGTTTTGAGGCAACGGAGCGATCGGGACAAGAAATAGCAGAACGATCCCTTTGCGAGAATCTTGACTTTATTGACGCCCACCAAAGTGATCCATTGGTGTCCGGGGCGATGTCGTGGCACACCGTCTTTACGTGCTCGCCGCAATTCATCGAGCGAGCAGCAGATGAAGCAAGAGTGCGATCAACCTGGTACCACGCACATTGCAATGAGGGAACACACGAGGGCAACTGGGCGCGGGAGAACCATGGAATGGACACCATGGCCTTTTATCGTGAACTTGGAGTTGCAGACCAGTCATTTCTCGCCAGCCAATGTGTGCAGATGACCGATTCAGAACTTGACATCATTGCCGAAACGGGAACCCGTGTCAGTCATATGCCGCTCTCTAACTGCGAAGTCGGTGGGGGCATCGCGCCAATTGCTGAACTCCTTGCAAAAGGGGTCACCGTTGGCCTCGGCACTGACGGTTACGTCAACGACATGTACGAGGTCATGCGGGGAGCATTCTGGTTACAAAAGGCTCGACTTCTTGATCCATCGACTCTTCCCGCCCACGATGTACTCCATATGGCGACTGAAGGCGGCGCCCGGACGCTCGGCATCGACAACCTCGGTCGAATCGAACCGGGGTGGATCGCTGATCTTCAGCTCGTCAATTGTGACCTCCCTACGCCAATTGATGCCTCAACGATCTGTGATCAGCTGGTGCTTTGGCGAAGCGGTCAGCACGTTCGTGATGTGATGGTGGCTGGTGAATGGCGGGTGCGAAACGGAGAGGTGCTCGGAGTCGATGTTGAGCGAGCCCGAGGGCGCGTCGTTGAGGAAGCGAGCAGGCTGTGGGGTCATTAGATCTGATCCGACAGGCGCTCGATACCGCCTCAGCTGGCGGTAAGGCGGCGATTGCGACAGTGGTCCGAACTGATCGATCGGTGCCCAGACGCATCGGTGCCGCAATGCTGATCCGTGACGACGGAAGCCGGTTGGGAACCGTTGGCGGTGGCGAAATGGAATCCAGGGTGGTTGATGTGGCGGGGGAGGCAATGGCCGATGGCCAGCCTCGCTTGCTCACCTATCGTCTTGTCGACCCCTCCACGGGAGACCCTGGTGTATGCGGAGGTGAGATGGACGTCTACGTTGAGCCATATATGAATACCGCCTCACTACTCATCATCGGTGCCGGTCATGTTGGACGTGCTGTTTGCGAGCTTGCGCAATGGACTGGATGGGATGTTCACCTCTGGGACGACCGACCTGAACAACTAGAGGAACTCGACGATGCCATCACGTCGCATGGTGGCGAACTTTCTGAGGTGCTCACCGATATTCCACTTGACGCTCGGTCGGCCATTGTCATGGTCACTCGCAACGTTCCTCTTGACGTTGAACTCATTCCTGCGGTCGTGAAACAACCGGCCGCCTACATCGGCCTCATGGGAAGTGCGCGCAGATGGTCGACAACGAAGAAACTTCTCATTGACGCTGGGTGCAGTGAGGATGAGATTTCCCGGATTTCGACTCCGATCGGTCTGGAAATCGGCGCCGAGACCCCTGAGCAAATCGCGATCAGCATCATCGCTGAGGTCGTTCGTGCAACCAGCACAAGATGACATCGCCCTTGTGCGAGGTGGGGGAGACATTGCAACTGGCGTTGTGTGGCGCCTTCACCATGCCGGCTTCCGAGTGGTCGTGGCCGAGCTTCCCCAGCCGCTCACCATCCGACGCACCGTTGCGGTTTCTTCAGCGGTCATCTCAGGACATATCGATATCGAAGGTCTCACGGCTCGGCGTTGTAATGATGAATTGTCAGTTCGCTCTTGTTGGGACCTTGGCGAAGTTCCTGTTGTCGTGGCACCCACCCTCGCCGATGTGCCGCTCTCGCAGCAGGTGAGGAGCATCATCGACTGCCGGCT
>CALCBR010000104.1:0-46504 GCA_937897105.1 uncultured Acidimicrobiaceae bacterium
GGATGGTATAAATTACAAGATAACAGATCGATTTTATCAGATGAGATGAAAGGACGTCATTTTAAGTACCGTTTAAATGGAAAAAGTCTTTCTGGGGCTCAAAAAGGTACATTTAGGAGCGGAGGAATAGTCATAGGAAGGTCAGATGAAGACACCGAGGGTAAATATATCATGTATAAAGCGTATAATGGACGTTTATTTCCTCTTCAGGTAAATGACATTTTAGTAATCTACACAAAAGATCCTTCTATCAAAATTGAGGGCTCAAAAAAAGAAAGAACTGTTTCTAAAACAGTATTTTTCACTAGACCAGGTGGAATTACTAAATTTCCCGTTTTTTTAATGTCAGAATTGAATGGAGAAAGAATTCCTATTTATTATGGCAAAGATAGATATGCTCAGGAGCGATTTGCAGCTTCTAAAAAGTATCAATATGCTCTTAAAACAGGGGATTGGGAATTTTCTACTTAAAGAAATTTTAACTTTTTGAATATAAAGACTTTTGAACTTAAAGAACTTAAAGGATCCCCCCATTAAGGCATACTGTAAAAGTCCGTTTTTGGGGCTCGAATTACATCAGATTACATAAATGGAGGCGGACTTTTTTTATACCCGTAGTGTGGGTATAAAACCTCTTTTTATAACTTTTTTTTACGAGTATAAAAAAAAATTACACATGGTCCGCACCAAAAAAGTTTCCTGAATTTTTGAATTCTATAGTCATTTTATTCAGATCTATTTTAGCTTCACCAATTAAATATTTACTTTCTAAATCTAACTTGTAATTATTTTTAATAATATTTTTAATCCTTAATAAAAGTTCTTTTGGCTCGAAAGGTTTCCCTATGTAATCATCAGCACCTATTTCTAAACCTTTTATTCTATTTTCTACTTCTCCTTTGGCAGTTAATAAAATAACCGGTACCTGAATTGTTTTTTTTATTTCCTCTGTCAATTCATATCCACTTTGTCCCGGCATCATCACATCTAAAATTAAAATATCAAACTTAATATACTTTAATTTTTCTTTAGCTTCTTCTGCGTTTCCCGCAGTAGAAATTATATAATTATTATTTATCAAGTAATCTTTTAAAAGATCTCTAATTCTGTCGTCATCATCTACAATTAAAATATGTAATTTATTATTTTCCATCTATAATTTTTTTTAAAACATTTTTAAACTTAATAACAGAGTCTGAACTTGAATTCTTCAAAGCATTAAATATTCTTTTTTTTTGACTATTATACAGAGCATCAAAAAAAATTTTTCCCTCTTTATCTAAAAATAGATTTTTTTTTCTTGTATCTTCATCATCTTGAATTTGTTTTATCATCTTTGTTTTAATTAAATCTCTTAAAACTCTATTTAAACTTTGCTTAGTTACTTTAAGTTTAAAAATTAATTCTCCTAAATTAATTCCAGGATTTCTTTCAATTAAATGTAATGCTCTTAAATGTGCAGGACCAAAAAACTTTTTTGAGAGAATTTCACGAGGATCTGCGAATAGTGACGCCGTTCGTCAGATCCAAACATTTCTCACTGCCTTCGATTGGGATCCGCGCGGAATCGATGGAGATTTCGGTCCGCTTACTGAATCGGCGGTTCGAGCTTTTCAGACTGACGAGGGTCTCGCGGTCGACGGAATTTGGAATTTTGATGATGCAACCCGCGCTCGAGCGCTTATTGCTGCATCAACATCATCGGTCGGTTGGGCACGCGTGGCTTCATCGCTTGCAGGCCCGGTGGTGGTGAGTTCGTCAGTCAATGAGTCGACCGCAGGGCCGGGGGAGGTGTTGGGCCTGTGCTCAAGTTCGGGTTCGGTCACGCATTACCGCGGCACGCTGGAAATTCGCGACTTCTCGAGCGGTAACCGAATCGTGAATGAAGTCGCTGTCGAGAATTATCTACGTGGTGTGGTGCCACGAGAGGTGTCGGCATCGTGGGGAGATCGGGGCGGTGGAGCAGGTATGAATGCTCTTCGAGCGCAGGCCGTAGCAGCTCGCTCATACGGCGTTCAGCAAGCTCGATATGACTATGCCGGTACGTGCGACACCTCGTCGTGTCAGGTGTACGGCGGGGCGGCAACCCGAGCGACCGCAACGGCTGCGGTGAGCACAAGGGAGCGACCCCAGACCGACACCGCTATTTCAGAAACCGCCGGCAAGGTGAGGCTGTGGGCCGAGGGCAACCAACGCAACATGGAAGTCGGAACAATCGTTTCCACCGAATTTTCCGCCTCAAACGGACCTCAGACCGCTGGCGGTTACTTTCCGAGTGTTCCCGACACCGGTGATGCGGTGTCGCTCAACCCAAATCACCGGTGGACGCGGATCATCTCTGGTGAGTCCGTGCTCAGCCGCTACCCGGACGCCGATTTAAGTCGCGTGACCACAGTTATTGACCCCGAATCTTCCTATGAGGGCATTTACGCGAATCGTGTCCGTCTCGGTGCTGATGAAGGCGATGGTGATGACGAGTTCGTGAGCGCGTGGTCATTCAGAAACGCGTTCGGGTTGCCAAGCCCCGGTTTTACGTTGACGCCTCTTCGGCGTGGAGTCGAATCGGCATCTTCATTTGCTTTCATTGGGAACTCTGTCGGTGAAAGTGTGACCGGTGAGAACTATGGGCAGGAATTGCCGCTTGTGATCGACGGAGTCTTTTCTGCCGAACGGTATGACGCCCTCTCTTCTCGTCGCACGGTCGGCGGAACGGTTGAACCTGACGGCGTCGGGGCAGCAGAACTCGTACCGATCGGCACCGACCTTGTTGTCATCGAATTGGGGTACAACGATGAAGCAGCAGCGTTGGGTGAACGCATCGATGAAGTTATGGGAGTGCTCACCGCGCGCGGTGTGTCTCAGGTTGCATGGCTCACGATGTCAGAGCGACGCATGAGCGGTGATCAACCCCGTTACGCGCTTGCGAACGACGCTGTTCGAGAGGCGCGAGGCCGTTGGCCACAACTCATCGTGCTCGACTGGGATGCAGCAAGCGAAGCGTCCGAACAAGACCGTTGGTACTCCGATGGAGTGCATCTCACTACAACCGGACAAGCCGAGTTCGCGCTGTGGTTGCGCGACGAGGTGCTGTCGATCGCTGACCCGTCGTGGGTGAACTCAGGTGACCTTCAGCATTTTGTTCCCCTCACTCCTCGACGCATGCTCGACACAAGAAGCGGGCTGGGAGCTGCTGAAGCTGGTCGAATTGAGAACGGCAGCATCGAAATACCGATTGCAGGTGAAGGCGCAGTGCCAGGAACCGGCGTGAAAGCGGTGTGGGTCAACGTCACCGCTGTCGATGGGCGCATCGATCGTTACGGGGGTTTCGTGACCGCATATCCATGTGGTTCTGTGCCCGACACGAGCACGTTGAACTTCGATCACCGTCAGACGGTTGCAAACTCGGCTCTTGTGCAACTTTCTGAAACCGGGTCGATCTGTCTCTACACCTTCGGTTCCGCTGACCTCCTCATCGACGTATTCGGCTACTTGCCAGAAGGCTCGTCATTTGACGCGATACGACCCCAACGACTGATTGACACTCGAAGCGGTCTTGGTGTCGACGACGCAGCGAAGGTGGTCAACGAGTCGGTCAGTGTGAAGGTGACAGGTGTGGGCAGTGTGCCTGAGACCGACGTCTCCGCAGTTGCCGTAAACATCACCGTCGATGGAACAACTGCCGACGCGTTCGGTGGTTTCGTGACAGCGTACGGATGCGGCGATATTCCCGATGCGAGCTCATTGAACTTTGTGAGCGAACAGACCGTCGCAAATGCTGCGATCGTTCCGGTGGCCGACGATGGAACTATCTGCTTCGCAGTTGACGATGAAGCCAACCTTATCGTTGATGTTGTCGGAGTGCTGCGGGCCGGAGCGGGGTTTGTGCCACAGGCCCCACAGCGAGTTGCAGACACCCGCCGAGTCGAACGGGTCGGCAACATCGAAGGAACCGGTGGTCCGCTGGAGATTCAGGTCGCAAACACGACATCTATTGATGGAGAACGGGTGATTGCGGCATCGCTCAACCTCACTGTTGTTGACACCGAAACAAATGACTTTGGTGGATTCGCAACGGTGTACCCGTGCGGAACTCGCCCCGATGTCTCGAATCTCAACTTCACGAATTCAACGACTGTGGCCGGCGGCGTGGTCTCGCCGGTCGACAAGAACGGGCATGTCTGCGTCTACCTGTACGGCACCGCCCACGTGCTCGTTGATGTGAACGGTCTCGTCACCTCCTGAGTTGTGTTCTCAACTGGTTGAAAGCGGGTGCTCGTCGCCTATCGTGCGGGCATGGAACTCAATGGAAGTAGTGCAGTAGTAACCGGTGGAGCCTCAGGAATCGGAGCCGCCGCCGCCCGCCAGTTGGCAGCAAAGGGAGCGAAAGTTGTCGTTGCTGACCTTCAAGAAGACGCCGGAAATGCCGTCGCCGACCAGATCGGTGGGGCATTCTGCAAAGTTGATGTCACCAACACTGACGACATCATCAACGCAGTTGAGATGGCAACGAGCATGGGGCCACTCAAAGCACTCGTCAACTCAGCAGGTATCGGGTGGGCGCAGCGCACCGTTGGCAAAGACGGAAGTTACGACTCAGCGGCAAATCTCGAAGCCTTCCAGCGGGTGATCAACATCAACCTCATCGGAACGTTTGACTGCATCCGCCTCGGCGCAACTGCGATGAGCCGTAACGAGCCCGATGAGTTCGGCGAGCGCGGCGCAATTTGCAACCTCGCATCGGTTGCTGCATTCGATGGTCAGATCGGCCAGGCCTCATACTCGGCATCGAAAGGCGGCGTCGTTGGTATGACGCTCCCCATCGCACGTGACCTCGCCGCGGTTGGCGTACGCGTGAACACCGTCGCCCCGGGTCTCATCGATACCCCGATTTACGGTGAAGGTGAGGCGAGCGAGCAGTTCAAGGCAAACCTGCAGCGGGGCGTGCTCTTCCCACAGCGCCTCGGCTCACCCGACGAACTTGCATCAATGGTCGTGGAGTGCATCACCAATAGCTACATGAATGCTGAGACCATCCGTGTGGATGGCGGCATTCGTATGCAACCTAAGTGATGAGCTTGCGTCGGCCAGAGGGCCGGTGCACAATCTTAGATAGTGAGACCGAGACGGCTGCTTTCACGTGGTGTAGTCGGCGTTGATTCTCACGTAGCCATCGGTGAGGTCACAGCCCCACGCCCGCGCCGTTCCCGAGCCAATTCCGAGTGACACATGAATGAGCACCTCGTCGCCTTGTAGGTATGACGAAAGTTCTTCGAGTTCACGTTCAGACACCTGCTGCGGAAAAAGTTCTTCGCTACCGATTCGAATGACGACATTGTTCTGATCGATGTCGTCATCATTGACCTTGCCAACTGCCATGGCGATACGACCCCAATTCGGATCAGCTCCATGGATGGCGGTTTTCACAAGCGGAGAGTTGATGATCGACTTTGCGACCCGGCGAGCTTGATCCTCGTCGCGCGCCTCATCGACGAGCACCTCGATCAAGGTTTCTGCACCTTCGCCGTCGGCCGCGATTTGGCGAGTGAGGTCGGTGCAGACCTGCATGAGAGCCGATTCGAAGGCGTCATGAGATACGTCGGCAATGGCCCCAGACGACATGATGATCGCGGTATCGCTCGTCGATGTGTCTCCATCGATCGATACGCAATTGAAGGTGCTGTTAGCAACGCGTGAAAACGTGCTCTGCAGTACCTCTGCAGAAATGTCGGCGTCGGTGAAGATCATGGCGATCATCGTTGCCATGTCGGGCTCGATCATGCCAACACCCTTCGCAACTCCTGAAACAACAGCCGAGGTGCCGGCAATCGTCGCCGATGACGTCTTTTCGACCGTGTCGGTCGTCATGATTCCCCGAGCGATATCGCCGAGTTGAGCCGACCATGATTGGTCAGAGATGTCTGCGAAGCCGGCGCGAATGGTCTCCATTGGATAGGGGCGGCCAATGACGCCAGTTGATGCAATGAGCACATCATCGGGCTCGCAGCCGACGTGGCGAGCTGTGAGTGCGACCACCTCTCGAGCATCATCTTCACCTTGTTGGCCATTGGCGACGTTGGCGTTCTTTGAGATGACGACAACGGCGGAGGCCCGAAGATTGGTGATGTGCTCTCTGCTCACCAATACGCTCGGACCGACAAATCGACTTTGCGTAAAGACGCCGGATGCAGCAACCGGCCCATCGGTCGCAACGATGACGAGGTCGTCGGTTGAATCTTTCACGCCGAAATTTGCGACGATGCCGCGAAATCCGGTGGGTAGAGAAAGATCTGTTGACGAGTTCATGAGCGCAACCTAACGAGAGCACTCTAGCGATCCGAGAATTTGCGCGCGAGGTATCGACTTAGGTGCGGGACTGAAGAATTGCTTCGGCGCAACGCCGACCTGAATAGAGCGCGCCTTGAATTGAACCCGTGTCTCGGTGATCGCCACACACGTACAAATGTGGTTCGACCTCGACCGACCGTTTAGGTGAGAAGTGCGGGGTTTGGTCTGGCTGGCCGTACTCGATCTCATCGACGCGCAGCGTCGTCCAGCTCTGAACTGATGAACCCCACCACGACGTCAACTGGGATCGAGCCTGCTGCTCAAGATCAGCCCCGGTGAACCCCGGAGCAGCTGCGGCGATGAGGTGCCGGCCTGGTGGGGCATAGCGGGATGACACGTTTGACATGACCGCGACATTTGACACCGGCCCCGAACGATCGCCGTCGAGCACAATTAAGCGCCGGTCGGTTGGTGGTTCGGGTGCGTCGAACCAGACGCATCCGGCTGAACGCGGGGTGTGTCGAGGTCGACCGAGCAACTCAGCGGCCGAGTTGCCATCGGTGGCGACGACGACCGCGGACGCATCAACCTCTCCCGAGTCGACGCGTACCGCAGAGGCCGTCACCGATCTCACGGGCACGTGCACGTGGACTGAACTCGATGGGAGGCGGCTGCCAAGTTGCTGTGAGATCGTCTTCATGCCGTGTCGAGGGACAGCAGCTCTTCCGGTGAACAACATTTTGAGAATGGTGTCAAACATTCGGGCACTCGTGTGGAGGGAGGGGTCGAGTTGGATACCTCCGACAAGTGGCCGGAAGAAGCGTTGAATGCTGCGGTTAGAGAAGCCGAGGGTGGTGAGAGCGTCGATCGTTGCGACATCAGGTCCGCGAAGCAGGTCAGGCACATCAGTTCTTGAAAGACGCAATCGAAGGGCGAGCAGTCGAATGAGGTCGCCAGGGGTTGCCACTGATCGAGAGACTGCCGTGCGCAAGGTCGGAATGAGCGATGCGGGGTGCTGCAGGGGGTCTCCCAATTCCCAGAACCGATCGTCGGTATGAATCAGTGCACCAGGGTCAAACAGTTCGAGTTCAAGTGCCTCGACGTCGAGCTGTCGATCGAGCTCGGGGTATGCGGTGAGGAGCACCTGAAACCCTCGGTCGAGTAGGAAGCCATCGATCTCGTCGGTTCGGACTCGGCCACCAACGTCATCGCCAGATTCGATCACCACGACCGGAGCCCCAGCCTCGTGCAGGGTCACCGCACATGACAGCCCAGCGAGACCAGCTCCAACGACAACAACTGGTCGATCGGCGAGGGTTGACATCTAGATCAGAGTACGGCGGCGAGTGCTTCTTCCAGCGTCTGATGCGTAAATTCGTAACCAGATTCCTGGAGTTTCGTCGGCAACACCCGTTGCCCGGTGAGCAACAGTTCTTCGGCGAATTGTGATCCCACGAGTAACTTCGGAGCGAAGCCAGGGACGCTGAAGATTGTGGGGCGACGCACCGCCTTACCGAGAGCCGCGGTGAACTCTTTATTCGTCACCGGGTTCGGCGCAGTGAGATTCACCGCCCCCTCAGTTGAGGTTGAGAGTAAGTGAACAATCGCTCCAATTTCATCGTCAATTGAAATCCAACTCTGCCACTGTCGGCCTGATCCGAGTCGTCCACCCAACCCAAGTTTGAACAGAGGGAGGAGCTTCTTCAGTACTCCGCCGCGTTTTGACATGACGATGCCGGTTCGAAGATGCACGACGCGAACACCGGCTTCTTGGGCGGGGGTGGTGGTGGCTTCCCATTCGAGGCAGATATCGGCGAGAAAGCCATCGCCGAGTTCGCTGGTTTCGGTGATCTCTTCATCACCTCGAGCGCCGTAAATGCCGATCGCAGAGGAGTTCAGCAACGTTCGTTGCGTTCCATCGTTCGCAAGTGAAGCGAGCGTGGATGCGAGGAGAGACGTGGTGAGCGTCCTGCTGTCGAGGAGCGTCTTCCGATACGACTGGCTCCAGCGACGATCACCAATTCCTGCGCCAGAAAGGTTGATGACCGCGTCTGCTTGGGCGATGACGTCGGTGTCGATCGTGCCTGCTACTGGGTCCCACTGCGATTCGTTGGCGTTGGAAGGTGCCTTCCGAACGAGATTTGTCACAGAATGACCTTCGGCGCGGAGACGTTCCTGCAAGGCTGTGCCGACGAGCCCGGATGCACCTGAGATGACGATGTTCATGCCGTCAAACTAAGTGGAGCAGGAGGCATTCGTCAGACTGTGCGGACAAAATCCCGTCAGAGCAGCGACTCGATGAGGTCGGCGTCAAACACGCCTCGAAGGAGTTCGCTCGACCCGTCTGGGCGAATGATGACCGCAGCGGGCTGATACGGCACACCAAAGCGGTTGTAGACGTCTCCACTGGTGTCATCGACATTGGGGAAGGTAAGCCCGCCCTCATCGATGAAGTCGAGATACGTCGCCTCGTCTCCTGACCACGCAACGCCAATGATGTCGATGGAGTCTTTCCACTGTTGTGATGCCTCCTCGACCGAGGGGGCTTCTCTCATGCAAGTCGTTCAATACGGTGACCAGAACCAGAGCACGACGGCAGTGTTGGCGTAGCCGGCAAGATCGATCGAACCTCCGCCAACGAGGGATGCCGACCAGTCATAGACCTCTGGGGTGGCTTCAGGGGTCGGGTCAGTGGCTGTCGCTGTGGCGTCAGGTGTTGTCGAAGGTGTTGGCTCGGCGCCGGATTCTGGTGATGTAGACGCCAACGCTGAGTTCGAGACGCTTGAGGACTCTGAGGTTTCCGAGGAATCAATAGGCTGGGCTGAGTCAGTATCAGAGGCACATCCTGTGGCGATCAACATTGCGACGCACACAAATGAAAGGCTGGCCCTGCTTCCCATGACGAAGGCAAACGTACATGGAGATCTCAACTTCTTCTATCTGTGCGTAGTCTGATCGTGTGAAGACCCGAACGCTTCTCTTGCTGTCACTCGGATGCGCAATCGTCATTTTGGCGGCAGGAATTGGCCTCTTTGTTCGACTTGGCGCGAACGACGCGACGACGGTTCCAAGTGAATTCGGAGACCGGGTTGAGGTTGGAGATCTTCAAGTTGTCGTGTCGAATGCATCAAGAGAGGGTCTCAAGCAGCGCATTTCGGTCACGGTGTCAGGAATCGACGACCGCGAGGTGACCGACTCATTCGCCGTCATTAGTAGTGGGGTCCCGCTCAACGCGGAGCCGAATGATTGTGTTGCAGTTATCGACGCTGACACCTCTTGTGAAGTCGAATATGTGCTGTCGACTGAGACATCAGAACCGGCTGTGCTCATCGTCACACGAGGTGAAGAACGAGGCCGATGGGTATTGGCAGCGACTGAAGACCCGATACCGTGACTTCTGATGTCTGAGAACTTTGATCTCGTCGTTATCGGTGGCGGTCCCGGAGGATATTCGGCTGCCCTCTATGCCGCTTCAGCAGGGTTGTCGGTGGCGCTCGTAGAGAAAGACAAATTAGGAGGGACCTGCCTCAACAGAGGCTGCATTCCGGCAAAAGCCTTCCTCGAAACCGCGGCAGTGCACCGGCATGTGCAACACGCAGCAGATTTCGGAATTGAATCGTCATCGCCCCAAGTACGTTTTGAAGTGACCCAAGCCCGAAAACAGAAAATTGTTGCGGGCCTTGTTGCTGGCATCGGGGCGATGTGCAAAGCAAGGAAAGTCACCGTTTTCAACGGGGAGGGATCGCTTCGGCCCGGTCGACGCGTCGACGTCCGTCACGAAGACGGTTCGATCGCCGAGATCTCTGCAACTCATGTGCTGCTTGCGGCAGGTTCGGTACCCCGGACAATTCCAGGTTTTGACCCGGGCGGCCCCATCATGACCAGTGATGAGGTGCTCGAACTCGAAACTGTTCCTTCTCGCATTGCGGTGATCGGTGGCGGTGCCATCGGATGTGAATTCGCATCGACGTTCGCTGATCTCGGCGCTGACGTCACCATTCTTGAAGGCCTTCCGAAGATCTTGCCTGGCCTTGATGCCGACGTCGCAAATGTTGTTGTAAAGAGCTTTAAACGCAAGTCGATTGACATCCGCACCGGGGTCAGCGTCTCTGGGCACACGCCTCAGGCTGATGGCGGCACGGTGGTGCACCTCGAAGACGGTACGGAACTGGCCGTTGATGCGGTCATCGTGTCGGTTGGTCGCCGCCCAAATAGTGGTCCGCTCGGGCTCGAAGCAACCGTGGTTAACGTCGACGAACGCGGATTTGTCGTGACGGATGAATACTGTCAGACGACCGAAGAGGGCGTGTACGCAATCGGCGACCTCATCGATAGCCCGCAACTCGCTCATGTTGCCTATGCCGAAGCAGTGATGGTCATCAAACACTTGCTCGGCGAGCAACCACTACCGGTCGACTATGACCGGGTGCCATGGGCAATTTACTGCGACCCTGAAGTGGCGTGGGCAGGCCCAGGTGAAGACGCAGCGAAGGCCGCTGGGCTTGATGTCGTCGTCGGAAAACATCCATTCAAGTTCAACAGCCGCGCCCAGATCGTTGGCTCGACCGATGGCATGGTGAAGGTGATTGCGAAAAAGAACGCCGATGGCTCCGCGGGCCAAGTTCTTGGCGTGCACATGGTGGGTCCATGGGTGACGGAGCAACTTTCCGGTGGGTATCTCGCGGTGAACTGGGAGGCGACTGTCGAAGAGGTTGCCGCATTTATTCAACCCCACCCGAGTTTGAGTGAGTTGTTCGGCGAAACGATGCTCTCAATGACAGGGCGCTCATTTAACGGATGATGTTCGACGCGTAGACGTATTTGGAGATGACATGGCAGACGTAACACTTCCTCAACTCGGTGAAACGGTGACTGAAGGCACCATCACCCAGTGGTTCAAAAATGTTGGCGATGTGGTGAACGCCGACGAGCCGTTGTTCGAAGTATCAACCGACAAGGTTGACACCGAAGTTCCGAGCCCGGTGAGCGGAGTTGTGACCGAAATTCGAGCAGCGGAGGGTGACACCATCGATGTCGGAGTCATCGTTGCCGTCGTTGCGAATGATGGTGAAGTGCCGGCCGCTGCGCCAGCTCCGGCACCAGAGCCGGCGCCAGCACCAGCGCCTGCACCGGCGCCAGCGCCTGCACCGGCGCCAGCACCTGCGCCAGCCCCAGAACTTGCCCCTGCTCCCGCTCCCGCGCCAGCTCCGGCTCCAGCAGCAGCGAGTTCAGCGGGTGAAAAAGACGCTCGGTTGCTCTCTCCTGTCGTGCGGCGATTGGTCAATGAGCATGGCATCGACCCTTCGGCAGTTACCGGCACCGGCCCTGGCGGGCGCATCACCCGCGAGGACATTCTCGACCACCTTGACAAGGTTGGGTCGAATGCCGCACCGGCCCCCGCAGCGGCGTCAGCCCCCGCAGCGACCCCAGCTCCCGCACCGGCTCAAACCCCGGCAGCTGCACCGGCGCCAGCCCCTGCCGCACCGGCAGTTGCAGGAGCCCGTCAAACAGTTGTGCCGCTGTCAAAAATTCGTCAACTCACCGGCGACCATATGGTTGCCAGCAAAGCAACATCACCGCATGTCCTCAGCATGGTGGAAGTCGACTACGCAAATGTCGATCGCGCAAGGTCAGCGGTGAAAGCTGACTTCCGAGCGAGCGAAGGTTTTTCTCTGACGTACCTACCGTTTATCGCACGGGCGCTCGTCGACGGCCTGCAAGAGTTCCCTCACCTGAACGCAAGTGTCGTCGGGTCTGAACTTGTCGTGCACGGCTATATCGACCTCGGTATCGCAGTCGATCTCGACTACGAAGGACTGATCGCCCCGGTGATTCGAGGAGCCGAGACCAAGCGTCTCCGAGCGATCGCCCAAGAGATCAACGACCTTGCCGATCGCGCCCGAAATCGACGCCTGAGCCCAGATGAGATCCAGGGCGGAACCTTCACCATTTCCAACAACGGATCTGCAGGGTCAGTGCTCACGATGCCGATTATCAATCAACCCCAGGTCGGCATCGTCTCGACCGACGCGATTGTGCGTAAACCTGTCGTCGCAAATCTCGCAGACGGCGGCGAAGCAATTGTGGTGCATCCCGTTGGAAACCTCGCCATGAGCTGGGACCACCGTGCATTCGACGGAGCGTATGCGGCTGGTTTCTTGCGTCGAGTAAAAGAGATCTTGGAAACACGCGATTGGATGGCAGAACTCTGAGCGACACGCTGCGCCCACTCCGGGTGAGATGGCTCGGGCGTGTTCCCTATGCCGAGGCGCTCGAACTTCAACGCGGTTTCCACCGAGGAAGCGACTCTCATTTACTGCTCGTCGAGCACGAGCACACCTTCACCTACGGACCACACGCCAATCTGGCCGAACATTTACGCTGCACGCCTGAAGAGGTTGGCGCTGAACTCATTGCAGTAGATCGAGGCGGTGACATCACCTACCACGGCCCTGGTCAATTGACCGGATACCCGATTCTTTCGCTCGCCGCCGGAGCAGGTCCGCTACGACATGTTCTCTCGGTCGAGGAGGTGCTCATCAACGCCTTGCGTGACCTCGGCGCAAGCGACCCCGGTCGCCTCCGCGGTTACCCGGGTGTATGGGTCGATGCCTCATCGGAGAATCCGCGCAAAATTGCGGCCATTGGTGTCCGCGTCGCTCGTAAGCGAACGTTGCACGGCTTTGCTCTCAATGTCACCACCGACATGGCCTACATGCGTGAACACATCGTTGCGTGCGGTATTCCTGATCGCCCCGTTACCTCGCTCGCCGAGGAGGGGCTCACGGTGTCGATGTCAGATGTCGTGGCAGCGGTTTCGCGTGCAGCCGAAGCGCAGTGGGGAAGTGGCGGGGTCGACCGGCAAGATGTCCAGTGGCGAACATCGGTGACCGACCTCTCGTTGTTCTCACAAGGCGCCGGGCCCGGTGAGCCTGTGCGGTTGCGTTCTCGTGCTCGCTCCGCCGGTCTTGACGACGGCTTGCCACTAGAAGAACGAAAGCCAGACTGGCTGCGGCCGGTTGTTCACCATGGCTCCGAGGTGTTGGCCACGAGAAAAGTTCTTCGCGATCACAACATGGTCACTGTATGTGAAGACGCAGGTTGCCCAAATCTCTCCGAATGCTGGGCTGACGGAACGGCGACATTCATGGTGCTCGGAGATCGTTGCACCCGGGCCTGCGGGTTCTGTCTCGTCGACACCTCGAAACCCGATGGCATCGATGCTGATGAGCCTCGCCGAGTCGCAGAGGCAGTCGCAGCGCTCGGGCTTCGGCATGCGGTGTTGACAATGGTTGCACGCGATGATCTCGCCGATGGCGGCTTCAGTCACGTCGCCCAATGCGTTGAGCGCATTCGTGAGTTGAATCCCGACACGACCATTGAGACGCTGGTGTCGGACGGAGCGGGTAATAGCGATGCGTGGAGAGCGCTATTTGCCGTACGGCCCGATGTGGTGAACCACAACATCGAGACAGTGCAGCGCCTACAACGTGTGGTGAGGCCGTCAGCAGGGTACGCAAGAAGCCTTGCGTTTCTCGCAGCGAGCAAGGCCGAAGGGCTCCTCACCAAATCAGGGCTCATCCTCGGGTTAGGTGAATCAGCAGATGAAATCACTTCAGTGCTCGCCGATCTTGCGGCCCTTGAGATCGACATCGTGACGATAGGCCAATACCTTCGGCCGACATCACATCACCTTCCGGTTGCTCGTTGGGTCGAGCCCGATGAGTTTGCGCAATGGAAACAGGTCGGAGAGTCGATGGGTATCCGACACATTGAGTCGACCCCGCTGACGCGGTCGAGTCACCACGCCGCCGAATCAGTAACCGCAGTGCAACTTTCTCTGAGCCGTACTTCAGTTAATGATCGAACGACTGCTTGACTAGAGACATGAGTTCGACGCTTCACTCAACCGAAGAG
Source organism: uncultured Acidimicrobiaceae bacterium (assembly GCA_937897105.1). GTDB lineage: Bacteria > Actinomycetota > Acidimicrobiia > Acidimicrobiales > Ilumatobacteraceae > Casp-actino5. The sequence continues at coordinate 14,203 of CALCBR010000104.1, forward strand.
TTCGCTTCCCGCCTCGCATCGGTGAGAGCACGCATGGCCGACAAGAACATCGATACGGTGCTGCTGTCTGTAGGGCATGACCTGCCCTATCTCACCGGGTACACCGCAATGCCCCTTGAGCGCCTCACGATGCTGGCCGTCCACTCCACGGGAGTTCCTCTGCTCTTCGTGCCTCGTTTAGAAGCTCCTCGGGTTGAAGAGATGCCGGGGGTGTTCGAGCTCGTGCCGTGGGATGAAACTGTTGAGCCGCTCGATCTCGTCGCACAAGACTGCTCTGGCAGCTCGACCATCGCAGTTGGCGACCAGACATGGGCCCGGTTCATCGTTGGCCTAACCCATCGGTTACCCGGGGTGCGTTGGGAGCGTGCCGTCGAGGTCGTTGGCGATCTGAGAATGCGGAAATCAGAGATTGAAATCGCAGCATTGCGGGCTGCGGCTCGAGCCGTCGATGAAATCGCAGGCGAGTTGCAGTCTGGGGCGATTCCCCTGATCGGACGTACCGAAGCGGAGGTGTCAGCAGATCTGTCGCAACGCATTCTCGATCGGGGTCACCAGAAGGTGAACTTCGCAATCGTTGCCGCAGGAGAAAACGCAGCAAGCCCGCACCATCACCCCGGTGACCGGGTCATTCAGCCCGGAGAAGTAGTGCTGTGCGACTTTGGTGGCACGATGAACGGATACTGCTCTGATATCACCCGATGCGTCGTCACTGGTGACATCCCCTCCGATGTCGCTGCGGCATATGGCGTCTTGATGGAAGCTCAGGCCGCGGGGGTTGCTGCCGGTATCAACGGAGTTCCGTGCGAAGAAGTTGATGCTGTCACCCGACAGATCATTGCTGACGCCGGGTACGGAGAGTATTTCGTGCATCGAACCGGTCACGGGATTGGCATGGAAGAGCACGAAGACCCCTACATGGTGTCAGGAGACCGTCGGGTTGTAGAGACCGGTTTCGCCTACAGCGTTGAGCCCGGAATCTACATTCCAGGTAAGTGGGGCCTGCGCCTCGAAGACATTGTGGTTGCCACCGATGATGGCCCGGTGAGCCTAAATGAGGCTGACCACAATCTTCACGCAGTCTGATCGTTTACGTTCCGCCGATTGAAAATAACTCGCGATTGACGGTTGTTGAGTAGTCGGTGAGTTCGATGAGAAGGTCAGGTCCGGCGTAATGGGCAAGAACACCCTCATCGGTTGCGCAGTAGACCTTCGTTCCGCCGACCACAGGCACTGAGACGCAGTTGACTTCAGTGTCGGCAAATTCAGCGAGATACGACTCGCTTGGACCGATATTTCGACTCGCATCGATTCGTAGACGTTGCTCAGTTGCCCGAGACCAAAATTGGTGAGTGATCTGAAGGTCGCTGACCTTTGTGTCATCGAGACCTTGGGAACAACTCGAAGATGCGAGGTCGCAAGTTCGAGTGCGGCCAGTTTCGATCAAGTACCGAGTGTCACCAATCGTGATCGACCTCTCTTGCTCTCCTTGCGTCACCGTCGCCGTCGCGGCCGTATTTCCGTAGTTGACGTTGATGCGGTACGAAGCCGTGAATTCCGCTGAATCGACGAGAGCAAAGATGTCGAGCAGAGAAACAATATTTGCATCGCCGACGGGAAGATCTTCGACGAGAGTAGGCCGAGGGCCGAGTGCACATGCCGAGAGCGTGATGCTCGAGCAGAGCACGATGATGAAGGTCGATAGTCGCATCGTGGCCTCAGGCTACGGGGTTGAACGTCACACCTGTTGTCCGATGAGAACGAGATACCCTGCCCAAGGTGAATACGGCGCCAATCACGCTCGAGGCCTCGACGTTTCTTCTTCAATGGTCGACGGGTGGGATGTTGCTGGGCTGGGTGACGACCCGGCGCCGTGAAGTGAGCCTCGGATACGGCTGGATGCTCCGTCTCACCTATGGCCCGCTCGCTGCGGGAGCAGTCATCGCAGGGTTTCTGTATGGCTCAAACCTGGTTCGTGATGTAGCAAGTGCTCTTGTTGCTGTCGCAATTGGCGTCGCATTCGTGTCATCGGTTGCGAGAAAGTCAGCTGGTGTCAGCGGTGCTCAGAAAGAGTTCGACCGTCGATCAGAACGCGTTGCCGCAATGACCGGTATCGACCGTACGACAGCGAACACCGCTACAGGCCGCGAATTCCATCCGATCCTCGATTTTGTTCCGGTGATGATCGGTGTCGTCGGTCTTGTGGCGGCTGGGCTCGCCGCGGCGAGCGATGGGTTCTTGACCGATGCTCTGTCAGTGGCGCGGCTCCTCGTCGGCTCGCTGTTCTTGGGGGCGGTAACGAACGCGATGTTGCTCGGTCACTGGTATCTCGTGCAGCCCGGGCTTCCTCGCCGACACCTCAACGAGTTGGTCGACATTCTTGGGAAGGTCTGGCCCTTTGAGGTGTTGGTGTTGATAGCGCCGACTGGGATGGTGAGTGTCCTAAACGGCTCGATCGACGATGGCTGGGGTGGCGTGCTCGGATGGTTCTGGGTGACCTGTGCGCTGACAACGATTGTGCTGGTCGTCGTCACGAAGGCTGCGCTGAGAGAACGTCAATACTCGGCGGTCATGGCGGCGACAGGGTTGCTCTACCTCGCCATTCTCACTGCTTTTGGAACCGATCTTGTTGCGCGAGCGATCCTCGATGCGGCCGTTTCTTCGTCGGCGGTCTGAGCCCTAGTTGACTTGGCGGTCGTGGCCTGCCCAGTACTGCTCACGGAGTTTGAACTTTTGGAGCTTTCCGGTCGCAGTACGAGCGAGTTCGTCTCTGAAGTCAACTTTCTTCGGACACTTGTAGCCCGCCAACTTCTTCTTCGTCCACGCAACGACGTCATCTTCCGTGAGCGATGAACCAGGAGTGGTCACCACGAGCGCAGTGACGAGTTCACCCCACTTCTCATCAGGGATACCGATGACCGCAACCTCCGCAACATCAGGGTGCTGGAAGATGGCGTCTTCTACCTCGATTGACGACACGTTTTCGCCACCTGAAATGATGACGTCTTTCTTGCGGTCAGAGATGGTGACATAGTTGGCTTCATCAATGTGGCCACCATCTCCAGTATGGAAGAAATTGTTCGGGATGGACGCTTGCGTGGCCTCGGGTTGCTCCCAATAGCCCTCCATGATCATGTTGCCTCGGGCGAGCACTTCGCCATCGGCGGAGATGTCCATGGTGCATCCAACGACTGGTGCGCCCGCACGATTCAACATCGTTGCTCGGTCAGCCGAGCTGAGGTCGTCCCACTCTTCGCGGCCACGGTTCATCGTGAGCAGAGGAGCGGTCTCGGTCAGACCGTAAATCTGCACAAACTCCCAGCCAAGTTCTGTTTCACAACGCTCAATAGTGCGGGTGGGAGGCGGAGCACCGGCGACAACGATTCGAACCCTTCCGGAGCCCGGGATAGGGCCATCCCACTCGGCAGCGGCATCGAGGACGGTGTTGAGAACTGCAGGAGCTGCGCACATCAGCGTCACGCCCTCAGATTCGATCCTGCGGAGAATTTCTGGGCCATCGACTTTTCGAAGAATGACATGTCGAACACCCATTCCGGTGGTGGCGTACAGCATTCCCCACCCATTGCAGTGAAACTGGGGGAGGGTATGCAGATAGACGTCACGGTCGTCAACGCCCATATGCCAGCCGAAAATCGCAGCATTGAGCCACAGATTGCGATGTGTGAGCTGCACGCCTTTCGGGCGAGCCGTTGTTCCCGAGGTGTAGTTGATCGTTGCCGTCGCGTCTTCATCTGGTTCCCATGCGACGGGCTCGACGTCATAACGCATCAACTTGTCATCGGTTTCAGATCCGATGATCCATTTCATCTCACATTCGACATCTTGCATTTCCTCTTCAAGTTCGGGGTCAATAAGCAGAATGCGGGCGCCGGAGTGTTCGACGATGTACGACACCTCTTCAGCAACAAGTCGGAAGTTGACAGGGACAAGAATGCGACCTGAACCTGACACACCGAAAAGTGCGGTGAGTAGGCGAGCCGAGTTGTGCGACACCATCGCAATGCGTTCGCCGACCGCAATGCCGAGTTCGTCGAGGCCTGCGGCGATTGCCCGTGCTCGGCGCGCCATTTCGCGGTAATCGATTCGACCCCAATCATCAGCGGGCTGATCAGGCTCGTCGACGATTGCGACCCGATCGGGATACACCAGTTCGGCGCGTTGAAGAAAGTCGTTGACGGTTAATGGAACTCTCACAGCACTGATGTTAGTCATCTGCGGTTCTCCGCCGTGCTCGGAGTCGCATCGGTTGCACGTGGTGAAGATGACTACCGTGTCGATATGGCCAGTGAAACTTCCACCCTCGACCGCCGCCTTGGAATGACAGTTCCTCTTCCCGGGCCTCTCCACAGTCACAAGGAGTGGTTGCATGAGTTAGCTGACGTTGGCTACACCGATATCTGGAGCGCAGAAAGCGACAGCGCAGACGGGTTTACCCCATTGGCACTCGCCGCCGCATGGGAACCTCGATTGCGGCTCGGTACGGCGATTATTCCGGCGTATACGCGTGCGCCAGCATGCATGGCACAATCTGTTGCGTCGATGGCCGATGCCGCCCCAGGTCGCTTCTGTATCGGCATTGGTTCGTCGAGCAACGTCATTGTTGAGCGGTGGAATGGGGTTCCTTTTGAGCAGCCCTACCGGAAGGTCAGAGACATGGTGCGGTTCTTGAAAGAGGCACTCGAGGGTGAGAAAGTCAGTCGCGAATTTGACACATTTTCGGTGAATGGGTTCCGCCTTGGAGTTCGTCCTGAGCACACTCCACCGATTTTCGTTGCAGCGTTGCGCGAGCAGATGTTGCGTCTTGCGGGCAAAGAAAGTGACGGAGCGATCATCAACTGGCTCGGTGCTGATGATGTGCCTCAGGTGGCGTCGATTGTTCATGATGCAGCAGGCGGTGAGTCACGTGAAATTGTCGCTCGGATCTTCGTATGCCCGAGTGATAACACTCAGGTCGTTCGAGAAGCTGCAAAGTTCGCCATCGCGGCATATATGAACGTGCCGGTGTATGCGAAGTTCCAGGAATGGCTGGGGCGTGGCCCTGAACTTGACGGGATGTGGGCTGCGTGGTCGGGAGGAGATCGCAAGGCGGCTCTCGCTGCGATTTCAGATGACGTTGTCGACGCTCTGATCGTGCATGGCACGCCCGATCAATGCCGAGAACAGATCGGTCGATACCTCGACAATGGAGTGACCACCGCCGCGCTTGCTCTACTACCTCTCGACAAAGAACTTGATCAGCGTGAGGCAATGCGAGCGCTAGCTGGTGCGTAAACCGGTGCGAGCTTAGGCAGCTGGTTGGGCGGCGTTGCGGGCCATCCGTCGATGTTCGAGCTCGGCTCGTAATTCGCTGATATGCCGCAAGCCGGTGATGCGAGTGACGTCGTCGATACGAAGGCACTCGGGGAGGTCTGATGTTGGCAACAGCATCAATTGAATTGGATGTTCAGGCTCTGTAGTTGACATGCCATGAGTGTGCACGAGGGGTGTCACAGTGAAGCGGAGAGCCGAGCTCAGCAACCGGGGTGACGTTCGGTTGGTTAACCAGCGATAACGACGCACCCAGCCGCTGCCGCCAGAAAGATCGCCACCAGAAGAAGTGGTTGACGCTCTTTTCGCACAGAGGTCTGTCGAGGGGCGGTCACAACGAGCGCACAAAGAGCCCCGGTGGCGGCACCACCTAAATGTCCTCCAATGGAGATTCCGGGTACGAGAAATGTAATCGCAAGGTTGAGCAGCAGAAGGGTTCCAATTTGCGTTCGCATCGGATTGATTCCCCGCTGCTGGTACGCCATAGCGGTAACCCCCATCAGCCCGAAGACCGCACCCGACGCACCACCATGCAGGCCATCTGGTTGCAGCAACAGTGCACCAAATGAACCGCCAGCGAGGCAGGCGGTATAGAGAAGGAGCATCTGCACACGGCCAATAGCAACCTCAAGCATTCCCCCCAATTGGTACAGCAAGTACATGTTGAAGGCGATGTGCAGGAGCCCGAAGTGAATGAAGCCCGATGACACAATCCGGTACCACTCGGTCGGCCCCTGGGCCACTAACGAACTGTTGAGTCCAAGATCGACTTGCAATCGGGTAAGCGAACCATTGAGCGCTCGGGAGTCAATCGCTGCGGTAGCGACAAAGACCGCAAGGTTGAGGCCGATCAGAATCTTCGCGACCAGCACACCCTGTGATGCTTGCCAATATCTCATTCGGGTAGCGGCACTTGGCGTTGATGCTTTTCGACATGCAACGCACAAACTGCCGATGGAGCCCCGAACAAGACACTCACTGCACGCAGGAGAACCGCATCGAGTGCACTGCCTTCCCGTCGAGCGGTCAGGGTGGCGAAGGCAACGGGAATCATCGACCGGCGCCGCAGAGGGGGAGGGAGGAGGTAATTCGCTCATTCGATGAGAGTTAGCGCGGGGTGAGTGCAGGTGTTGCCGCTGAAGATGCTTGAGGTGACTTCATGTCGCGACCATCATTCGTGTCGCACGACTGGGCTGCCCAGCACGACAACAACGCAATAGCCACAAGCGTTCGCTGCTGGCGTCGCCCGCTCTTCTTCATACCGGCAGGCTACAGGTAGCCTCGGGACTGTGTCTGACGTTGATGAGAACCAGCAAATGCGCTCTCCGGTCATCATGACTGTTCACGCTCACCCTGATGACGAGGCATCAAAAGGTGCTCCCACGATTGCGAAATATGTCGAGCAGGGCTGCTCGGCGGTTCTGGTCTGTTGCACTGGAGGTGAGGAAGGAGATCTGCAGAATCCTTCACTCCAAGAGCCAGGGCAGCCCTTCGAGGGTCTTGATGAATCTGAAACAAAGGCGTTGCTCGCCAGGGTTCGACTAAAAGAACTTGAGGCTTCGGCGAAGGTGATTGGGTTTTCTGAGGTCGTCATGCTTGGGTACCGCGACTCCGGTATGGCAGAAAGCCCGTCGAACAACCACCCCGAGTGCTTCCATATGGCTGACCTTGATGAAGCGGTTGGGCGTCTCGTGAAAGAGATTCGTCGGGTCAAGCCAGATGTGCTCATCACCTACTCAGACGATCAGGCGGGGTACCCGCACCCAGATCACCTCAAAGTGCATGACGTGAGCGTTGTCGCATTTGAGCGAGCAGCCGATCCCGCTGCGTATCCCGAGATGGGCGCGCCACATGTGACCTCAAAGTTGTATTACTCGGCATGGTCAATCGAACGGTTGAAGCGAGTTCATGAGGCCCTGCTTGTAAAGCATGGGGAGTCACCATTTGATGAGAACTGGTTTTCGCGGCCGAGCCAAGACGAGCGCATCACCACCCGTGTCGACGTCTCTTCGTACATGTGGGCTCGCACTGGAGCACTTCGCGCCCATGCAACCCAGGTTGACCCGGCAGCTCTTTTCTGGTTTGGGCTCGACGATGACGAACTTGCCACGGTGTACCCGAGCGAAGATTGGATTCTTGCGCAGAACCGGTGCGGGCCTATCCCTCATCAAGAAACGTCACTGTTCGACGGGTTAGCACAAGTCGTCAGCGAAGCGTAAGGAGTATCCAATGTCGGTAACTGTGCAATACCGAGTGCAAATCTCAAAAGGAAATGAGAACGTCGACGGTCCCGATGGAGCCGATCTCGTCATTACGGTGCCGATCAAGGTCGCTCAAGAAACAGGCTTTGACCCGACCGTGGCATTCATGAGAGGTCAACTCAAAGCGGTTGGCAGTACTGGGGCGCTCTTCGATGAACTTTCTTCAGGTGACGCCAGCGAGATCATCGGACGACTCGCCGGCGAAGCTGGTTAGGCCCGCATGGCGGCGCGCAACTCGCGGTAGCCGATGAGGTGTACATCGGCAGTCGCAAGTGCATCATTGAGCTCTGAGCCGAGGAGGAACTGGTAGTCGTCGATCCATCCTGCGGCGTCGTCGGTGAGCGCCCGCACCTCGGGGGTGTCGACTGCGGGCTGTAGGTGCAGTTCAGTAACCCCTGATGGAAGCTCCGCAATCGTGTCGATCACCCGCTGACGCGAACCCGCACGCCAATCATGGTTGAAGAAATCCGGAAACAGCACTCCCTCTTCTGCCGCAAGAGATCGATACGGAAAACCTGCCTCTGCGGCGGTCACGGTCGACGGCAGACGGATGGGGAGTTGGAATTCGACCGCAACATCAAGATAGGCATCGAAAAACTCTGGTCGGAGGGTGATCGCCGACAAGTGGGGTGCGAGGTGGGTGACATCAATGCCCCACGCTTGCGCTCGTGTCACCTGTGCTCGGAGTTCGCGGCGTACCTCCGTCGGGTCTGCGTGTTCCCAAAGATCGTCGATGGCTGACGGAAAGCCTCCGTCACCAGATAGGAGAGAGGGAGCGTGCGTAAGCGGCCCAAACCGGTAGCACTCGTGTTCAGCGTTGAGCGTGAGGTGCACACCAATGTCATCTGTTTCGCTCACGAGTCGAGCGGCATGGCGGGCCCATGGTGCAGGCACCATGATCGACGCACAGGTTGCGGCTCCGTCTCGCAGTGCGGAGATCACGCCTTCATTTGACGAGTGGGAAAGACCGAAGTCATCGCAGGAGATGATGAGGACGCGATCATTTGCGGCAAAGCCCAGGCGTTCGTTGAGTTCGCTCATTACCGTTGAATGTATCCCCGAGAAGTTTCACAGGCTCGCCAGAGCCCAAGGTTGCTTCTCCGAGCGAATGCGGCGGCGTTTCGCAGCTCGGAGAGGTACGCAGTATTTGGCTTGATCTCAAGAACCCGTGCATGGCCTCGAGTAACGAGTTCCTCATTAACGAACAAGTTGTCGGTGGTCGTAAAGAGATAGGCGAGAAGGCGGTCGTAATGATCTCTCGCTACGACATCACGAACAACGTGCACCCGGGAACCTGCAGGCAGCATCTGCTGAAGTGCAGCGGTTGCCTCGTGGGCCCAGCATTCGTCCTTATCGCCGTCTCGACCGAATTCGGGCGTATCGATGCCGATGAGGCGAACGCGCACAGAGTTCTCGCTAAATGCGATATCGAGCGTGTCACCGTCGATCACTCGCTCGACGACGCCGGAGATTTCAGCTGTGGGAGCTTCACACGCGGCCGTCAACACCATTGTGACGACGGCGAGCCAGAAACAGCGTCTCAGATGCGCTCGATAAGTGTTCCTGTGCCGAGACCACCACCGCAGCACATCGAAATGAGGCCGTAGCGGCCTGAGGTGCGCTCGAGCTCATACAGTGACTTCGTCATCAGGAATGCACCGGTCGCCCCGAGGGGGTGGCCGAGGGCAATTGCACCACCATTTGGGTTGGTCTTAGCCAGATCTGCGCCGACCTCTTTTGCCCATGCGAGAACGACTGATGCGAACGCTTCATTGATTTCAAAGTTGTCGATGTCGTCAATGGAGAGCCCGGAGCGATCGAGGAGGCGGCGGGTTGCATCCATTGGACCGGTGAGCATGAGGACAGGGTCAACTCCGACGAGGCAGGTGTCGACCACTCGTGCCCGAGGGGTGAGCCCGAGTGCTTCTGCACGCTCTGCTGTCATCATCAGCACCGCTGCTGCGCCATCAGAAATCTGTGAGCTGTTTCCGGCGGTGTGTACGCCGTCTTCGCGAGCCACAGGCTTCAGCTGACCGAGTTTTTCGAGTGATGTTTCGCGAATGCCTTCGTCGCGTGTCACCGCAGCGGTGTCGCCGGTGGGGTTACCTTCTTCGTCAAGAACTGGCGCATCGACCGAGATCCACTGCCCGGCGAATCGGTCTTCGTTCCAGGCTTGTCCAGCACGTTGTTGCGATTCGAAGCCGAATGCGTCGGTGTCGTCGCGGGTGATCTCCCACTTGTCAGCGATGCGCTCTGCGCCTTCGAACTGAGATGTCATCTCGAGGCGGGCAAAGTATTCCTTCGGGATCGGCACGCCGAGCCCAAGTTTCTTTGAGGAGTTAATGCCGATCGGGATGCGACTCATGACCTCAACGCCGCAGGCCATTGCGACATCGGTGGTGCCTGAAGCGATGAGTGAAGCCGCAAGGTTGGTCGCCTGCTGACTTGAGCCGCATTGGGTATCGACAGTGGTTGCTGCTGTTTCGATCGGGAGGCCGGCTCCGAGCCATGCCGTGCGGGTCACGTTGAAGCTCTGCTCACCAACTTGGCTCACGCAGCCGCCAACGACTTGCTCGATTGCCGATGGGTCGATGCCTGTGCGTTCGACGAGCGAACTCTGCACTTTGCCAAGAAGAGATGCTGGGTGCATTCCTGCAAAACCGCCGTTGCGGCGTCCGATGGGGCTCCGAACCGCGTCAACGATGACGATTTCGCGGCCGCTTTGAGAAGATGAGGTGCTGGTCATACTCTGAGGTTACGCCCTCAGTTCTTAAGATCTGCAGTCAGTTCATTCTGTTCGAGGCGCATCTCGCTTCGTCGGCCTCGTTGCCAGTCGGTCACGAGAGAAAACTCGTCTCCGCGTACGTAGGTCACGCGCCACTCAATGACCTTTCCTGAGCGTTCACCCTGCCGCACGAGCTCAAGAACCCCGGTTTCTCCATTGAGGCCAAGAAGCTCGGTGACGTTTGAGTTTGGAACTACTGCAGAAATACGCTCAGAGCCCGCGGTTGGGCGGCCCAGTCGAGAACGCTCAAGCTCGTCGTAGAGAGCGGTATGGGAAAAGTCAAGATGTGCAAGTTGTGCCGTATACGCCCCGGGAAGCCACACATAATCAACGGCAATCGGCCGCTCGGCAGCGAGTCGGAGACGGGCAAGATGAAAGAGCGGCTCATCTTCTGCGAGACCTAACCGCTTCGCAATCTCAGCATCAGAGGTTGGCCCGATGGTTAACACGATGCTCTTTTGCTCAACCCCGGCAGCCTCTACGACCTGAAAAAGGCTGTAGAGATTGCCTAGTGACTGAGTGATCCTCCCGCTATTTAGCGCAGTCCCAATGCCTCGCGAACGCTGAACAATGCCGTCACGACCGAGTGACGAAACGGCATGGCGCGCAGTGTGACGGCTGACCCCGTAGTCCTCCATGAGCTCTCGGTCTGAAGGGAATTTGTCGACGAAGTCTCCGAGCTGGATGCGTCGGCGTAACTCGTGTTCAAGTTGCTGCCAAAGGGGTGTCTTACTCGACCGTGAAAGAGATTGGACCGTCGTCGCCTTGCGTGTGGTCATGGAAGAACGAACTTACAGCAGGTACGCCTCAGGGACGGGCTTTAGCGGTCGGGCGTACCACATAGGTCGCCGGAGGCCATTTGGGCCTGGTGCCGGACGGGTCTTGTCCAACCAGTCGAGATAGGCCTCGCGAGACTTTTCTGTGTCGACCACTACATCGCCGTATTCGTCGCCTGGTTGGGCAGGACCAACGCGTACCCGTTGATGCCAGCACTGCATGCCCGAAACCGGGTCGGGCTGAACGGCAAAGGTGAGATTCTGATGAACTCCGGTGTCGTTCCACCAGATTCGGTTGGTGTCAGGGTCAGACGACTCGTAGGCCTCGATGCCCTTCTCCTTGCGAAGTTTCCACGAGGATCCGTCGTTGCTGATCGATGCGAGCCCGGCTCCGAATGAGCGAGCCTTGCCCTCTTCGAGACGCCAGCGACCCATATGGTGAGAGGCAGCTACGACACCCGGGCGGATGCCTTCGGTGCGCCATGAGGAGATCACGAAATGACCGATACGGGTCGTGATACGGACGAGACCGTTTTCGTCAATGCCGAGTTTCTCCGCATCACTCGGGTGGATCCACAGCGGATGACGGTGTGAAATCTCGTTGAGCCATTTTGAGTTGGCCGAACGCGTGTGGATGAGGGTTGGAATCCGGAATGTTGGTAGGAGTACTCGTTCATCGCCGTCGATATCGAGGTCTTCCCAGTGCACATGGCTAGGAATCCACTTCGGAGTTGCGTACTCGGGCCATCCCCAATCATTGAGCGTGGTTGAAAACAACTCGAGTTTCTTTGAGGGGGTTGGGAAGCCCTCTTTGAGTTCGCCGTCGACCTCGACCGCTGGGCTTCCGTCGCCGAGTTTGGCGAGGTGAAGTTGACCGAGCGATGCAGCGTCGCCGTTCCATGTGCCTTCTGTGTTTGGCTTGCGAAACACTCCGCTCGCGTCTTTCTCGCATCCATCGACCGCACTCGGGTCGACACGTCGCTCGTAGGGGCGGTACGTGTCGCCTGGGATGTCATAGGCCCCTCGGTCGCGCATGTAGTCGAGCGGCGTCTGTCCTGCTTCAGCGGCGGCCTCGGCGAGGCCGGGAACATTGTCTGCAAACATGCGGCCGTAATACTCATCGATGCCCATTGGTGACCCTGGGCGCTCATCGCTTTCGAAATACTCACGAATGCCGAGTGACCCATCAGGGTCGATACGCCAACTCAGATCAATCCAGAACTCGTTTTCTTCCCAGACTTCACCAACGTTGAACTCGTGAGTTCTGCTGTCGGCGTCGACGTTTTCGCCGGAGAGTTCGGCATAGCGTCGCATGACGGGCTGGCGGAAGCCGATCCATCGGCCTGCGTGCGTTTCGTAACTTGCGATGTCGTGTCGCTCGGAACCGACACCCATCGGCAATACATAATCAGCGAACCAGGCGGTCTCTGACCAGGTTGGGGTGAGCGCAACGTGGCATCCGACCTTTTCGGAGTCTTTCAACGCCTCAAGCCAAGAGAATCCATCGGGGTTCGTCCAGATCGGGTTGTAGACACGAGTGAAGTAGGTGTCGAGTTTGCCTCGCCCTTCATTGAGGAAGTGCGGCAACAAAATGGAGAGCTCGTGGTACGCGAGTGGATATTCAACTGGCCAGTTGAGCTCGTTCCATTCTTTGATGGGTTGGCCGCCTTTGGGAGGGGCGGGGGCGAATTTGTTCCATCCGTTACCGCTGGTGCCACCTGGTGTGCCAACAGACCCGGTGAGCACGTTGATGAAGAACAAGCAGCGAGCAACTTGCCAGCCTCCGAGGTTGCCAGCCCCAGCCGACCGCCAGTTATGTGATGCAAATTTCGTCAGATGTTGCCCGATGAGGTCGGCAATTTCTTGGAGGTCCTCGCCCGATACACCGCAGACATGTTCGGCCCGCTCAATTGAATACTCTGCGTATTCGTCAAGTAGCGCAGTTTCGAGCGATTCGAACTCGCATGACAGGTCGGGGCGCGTTGAGGAGAGGTAGGTCTCCCAGTTCACCCAACGGCGCACAAACTCTCGGTCCCATGTGCCGTTTTCGATAAGAAGGCGAGCGATCGCAAGCAACATGAAAGCCTCGGTGCCTGGCCACGGCGCAAGCCAATAGTCGGCTTTCGCGCCGGTATTCGAAAGGCGGGGGTCAACACAGATGACCTTTGCGCCCTTCTCTTGACCTTCCATAATGCGCTGTGCATGTGGGTTGAAGTAGTGGCCAGCCTCAAGGTGCGACGAGATCAAGAAGATGACCTCGGCATTGGCGAAATCAGACGACGGGCGATCGAGGCCCATCCACGACTGGTAGCCAATGCGAGCATTCGACGAGCAAATGTTGGTATGCGAGTTGTGCCCGTCGACTCCCCAGGCCGACAGCACGCGCTCGGTGTAGCCATCTTCTCCTGGACGGCCAACGTGATACATGACCTCATTGCCGCGGCCCTCAGTGATGGCAGTGCGAATTCGACCTCCGATTTCACTCAATGCGTCATCCCAACTGATGCGTTCCCACTCTCCTGAACCGCGCTCGCCAACTCGGCGGAGTGGATACAGGATGCGTTCTGGATCGGTGACCTGGTTGATCGTCGCGGGCCCCTTCGCGCAGTTGCGGCCGCGGCTCGCTGGATGCTCCGGGTTGCCTTCGAACTTGACGACCTCGCCCGACTCTTTGTCGATGAACGCCACAAGGCCGCAGGCGGCTTCGCAGTTGAAGCACGTGGTCGGTACGAGCGTGTAGTTGCGCTCGACTCGCTCTGGCCACGCCTTTGCGTCGAGTTCGGTCCAGTTATGCCACTGATCGTGGGGAGGGTGATTGGTGAGTGTCATCGGTGGTTTCCAGACGTTTCGATCTACGACAGTGGGACTGACTGGCCGGCGCGGACGAACGCATCTTCGTATGAGAAGAGCCCAACGAGCGCACAGATTGCGGCGATGGCACCGAGTCCTTGTGGTGCTGTTCCATTCAGGGCGAGTGCGATGAGAACGATGGGTGCAATGAGTCCGGCAAGAACGCCGCCGAGCCAGAAGCGTTGAGCGTATGCACCTTTGGTCATCTCAAGGGTTGCGAGTTCGACAGTTCTCGAGCCTTTCGAGACGATCTCGGTGGCGATGAGAAATGTCAATGCTCCCAGGGCGGCGAGGGTGGTGATGCGCAACGCCTTCAGTTCTGGGACGTCGATGAAGAGATCGAGCAAGAGGTATGTCGAACCTCCAGCAACAACGGCTTGAGCAAGCAGCGTTGGCAACAACAACGGTGTCTGCCAGAGATCTCGACCCTCGCACTGACCGAACAAAAAGGCGGTATAGCCCGCGACTCCTGCGGACAGGATCACGATCGGAAGCGATAGCCACGGAAGCGCTGAGTTGTTTCCGACGAGGTCGAGGAGGCCCCATAGTCCGACAACAGCAGCAAATGCTCCGAGTATCCATGCCCCTCGAACGAGCCACGAATCGGTGTTTGACTTCGTCAAGATGAAGAGGAACCTCGACGGCTGCTTGAGGTCTGCAATGAGAAGGGCGCCGGTGATAGCGGTGAAAACGCCAGCAATCACGGCAGGAAATACTCCGGCAGCAGACGACGAATCACCATGGCCGAGCAGAACGAGTAGCGCAGCGATGGCCATGACACCGGCTGCAATCGCCTTGGTGACCAGATAGCCCGACACCTTTGACTTCCATGTCATCTGATGGCTTGTGGTGTAGGCGGTACGACCAGTTACCTGGGTGCTGCTGTGTTCGGCCATGACATGGGTGAGAGTCGGGTGATTCTCCGTCGTGTCTGCCCAGATCATGCCGTCGTTGGCAATCTTTGTTCGCGTTGGGTCGAGTGCAGCCTGATCGACGCCTCGGTAGTAGACCTTGGGGGCGGTGCCCTGTTCGGGGGCTCGCACCGACACTTTGTCTCTGGCGACAATCTTGCTGATATCTGAGTTTGGGTCGTCTAGGTCGCCGCTGACGATGGCATGCGTGGGGCACACGACAACACATGCAGGTTCGAGCCCGACCTCAACTCGGTGATTGCAGAAATTGCACTTATTCGCAACGTTGGTGTCTGGGTTGATGTAGATCGCGTCGTATGGGCATGCATTCATGCACGCCTTGCAGCCGATGCAGATGTTGTCATCGAAGTCGACAACTCCGTTGCCGGTGCGATGTAGCGCACTTGTCGGGCAGATCTTCATGCATGGAGCGTCATCGCAGTGGTTGCATCGCATGACGGTAAACGACCGGCCCGTATTTGGGAATGACCCGGTCTCGACGTACTTCACCCACGTCCGGTTGACGCCAATCGGTACGTCGTGTTCACTTTTGCATGCAACGGTGCAAGCATGGCATCCAATACAAGAGTCGCTTTCAAGTACAAATCCAAGCCGTGTCATGAGTCCTCCCGGGCGGTGGAGAGAGAGTGTGAGTTCCGGTCATTGGGCACCGGAGAGAAATTGCAGGTCATGTCGGCTGGGTCGTTTCGAGCCAGGCCGTATAACCGCCAATCACATCACTGACATCGCCAAAGCCCCGCTGACGCAGAAGGCTTGCTGCGACCGAAGACCGATAGCCGCCGGCACAGAACACGACGGTGGGTGCGCTCGGGTCGAGTTCTTCAATGCGAGACGGAATTTGGCCGACCGGGATCGTCTGCGGTTGATGGGCAGTGCCATCAGCCACCTCGCCGGGGTTTCTCACATCAACAATTTGGAGGTTGGGAATTTCTCTTACACGGGCGTTGAACTCATCAGCGGTGAGTCGGCTCGCAACCTGTGTGCTCTCTGAATGCGAGGTGAGCATGTCGTAAGGCTGTTCGGCGACGCCGATGACGCGGTCGAATCCAATGCGAGCAAGCCTGTTTTTTGCTTCCAGTTCTTGACCTGGTTCGGTGAAGAGAACGATGTCGGCATCGAATGGAACGATGGATCCCGCGAACTCGGCGTAACGACCCGCCATACCGACGTTAATCGCTCCTTTGAGGTGACCCCGTGAGAAGTCTTCAGGGTCTCGGCCGTCGATGAGGAGGGCGCCATCAGCAAGAGCGGCCTGCACAGCCGCAAAGTCCATTGAGGCAGGCATCGCAGATTCATCGAGCAGCTCACGCTCCTTGCCGTTAAGTGCAGCGTCATAGGCGAAGTAACTCGGCGCGGGCGGCTGACCTTCGGTCACCATTGCCATGAACGCCTCTTTCGAACTCGCTCGAATCGCATAGTTTGCTTTGCGCTGTTCACCAATGGTGGAGGTGAGTTCGGTTGACAGGTTTTTCCCGCAGGCCGAACCAGCACCATGAGCCGGGAAGACAATCGTTTCGTCAGGAAGGGTCATCAATTGCTGATGCAGCGAGTGGTACAGCTTTTCTGCGAGCTCTTCACGGGTGAAGCCCACCGAGGCAAGAAGGTCAGGGCGCCCGACATCACCGATGAACAGGGTGTCGCCGGTGAGCACACCATAGGGGGCACTGTCGGCGGTCTCGTAGACGACGATGCTCATCGACTCTGGAGTGTGGCCAGGGGTGTGGCGAAATTCGAGAATGACCTCGCCAAGTGAAATGCGCTCGCCATCATCAATCTTTCGGTGATCGAATTCTGGGTTAGCAACCGATGAGTAGCAAATATCGGCCCCGGTGGCCGCAGCAAGCTCGAGGTGTCCTGAGAGGAAGTCGGCATGGAAGTGGGTCTCGATCACCATCACGATGTCGAGCCCTGCTTCATCTGCTGTCGTTAGGTAGCAAGAGATGTCGCGTTGAGGGTCAACGACGACCGCCTTTTTTGATGATTCATCACCAATGAGATACGACGCGTGTGAGAGGCACTCGAGGTAGTACTGGTCAAATTTCATGAAACCCCCATAGCAGAACGCCCCGAGTCTATATGTCCGGACATTTGGGGTCAAGGAGGCTTACGAGTCTGTTCCGAATAGGTCGAGTTGCTCCCAGGTTGTTGCCACCTCATCGACGGCGCGCCACGTCAGGCGGCCGCGCCGATTTGGGCGTTCAACTTCAAGTGCTTCAGGGCGTAACGATCGTGCCGATCCATTTGCATCGTGGACGAGAATGCTTCCGTCGGCACCGACCGAGGCGATACGTCCAAGGGTCCAGCGCGAACGATGTTGGCGTTTGAAGCGCACCCGTTCGCCTTGGCGAAGGCCGATGCTTCGCAGTTCGGCCGCTGACATAGGGGATTAGTAGCCCAAGGTGCGACGCTGCAGTCGCTGCATTCCTGTGATCCACTTCTGCGGGTCAGAACCTTTGAACTTCAGATAATCGCCCACTTCAGGATGGGGCAAGATGAGGAATCGCTCATCAACGATCGCTTGGTAGACCACCTCAGCAACATCAGCAGGCTCTAACACCTCGCCGACTGCCTTCACCACGTCACCGCCGGTACCGATCGGCGAATCGGCATTCAACATCGCGGTGTTCACGCCTTGTGGACATAAACAGCTCACCTTGAGGCCACGCTCGCCGTAGGTAATTGACATCCATTCTGCGAACGCAACAGCAGCGTGTTTGGTGAGGGAATACGGCGCCGACCCGATCTGGGCGAGGAGGCCGGCAGCCGACGCCGTGGAGCAGAAATAGCCCTCTCCCCGGTCGAGCCAGGCTGGCAGCAATCGGCGAGCTGCCCACCGGTGTGCATGCGTGTTGATCGCAAAGGAAAGGTCCCAAATCTCTTCGTCGTCCATTGGGTCGGTTCCGAGCGCAACACCAGCGTTTGCAAAAAACAGATCGACGATTCCAAACTCGCGCTCAGCCGCATCGATGAGTTCGATGTTGCCAGCTTCGGTCGATAAGTCGACGGCGAGCGCAATCGAGCCGGGTAACTCTGCTGCCACCGAATCGGGCGACCTCTGGTCGGCGAGCACTACACGGGCTCCCGCAGCGTGGAAGCGACGGGCGAGAGCAGATCCGATCCCTCCGGCGGCTCCGGTAACAACGACATGACGATCTTGTAAGTCCATCTCTTCACAATAGATCGCCGATCATGCGCGCACGATGCCCGCAGGGGCGATACGGTGAAGGCGATGACTGAAAGCAGCGCAAACAGCACAGCGGTTCTCGATGAAACAGAGCTACTCGACGGGAGTGGTTTGACGATCGATGCGGCTGCAGCAATTACTGTGATCGACGAATCGCTAGTGCGTCTCACTCAGCGTGAACTCGTCTCAGCCAACGAAGTGACGGACGTTCTTCTTGACGTCCGTCGATTGCTCGCCGGCTGAATCACAGCAGCGGAATCGCCGCTCCCGCAAGGGCGGCCCCAACGACCGCGCCGGCCAGTACATCGGTGGCGTGATGAATGCGCACGTGAAATCGACTGAGGGCGACAGCCGTTGCAAGCGCAGCCCACAGAGCGATCCACCATCCGCCTGTCATTGCCGAGAGTAGAACCGCAGAAAATGCTGCGGCTGAGGCATGTCCGCTCGGGAATGACGACGTTCGTGGCTTTCGTACGGTGAGTCCTTCAGCGCCATGTTCCGTTGGGCGCTGTCTACGGAAGAGGCGTTTTATTCCTTGGTTCACGATGAGACTTTCAACGCCCAAGAGACATGACAAGAGGATGATTTGTCGGAACTCTGAAGTCAACACTCCCCGGGCCGCGCTTGCGATATGCCAAATCAGACTCCAATCGCCGAGTGTGCTCGCTGCAAGCATGACTGCATTGAGCCCAGCGACATTTCGGAGTGGCTGGTAGGCGCGATCAACACGGTCATCGAACGCGTTCGCACGCTGAGAGATTGACGAACTCGACATCGGTTTACTCGGGTGAAGTGGTGTTGCGTCGAGGGGCCTCAACGAGTGCGAGTTGGGGGTCGCCACCGAACTCTGGGCACCACGATGAGAATGTGCAGAACTTGCAGAGAGCACTCTTTCGAGTTGCGAACTCTCCGCTTTCACAGGCATGAGAAATTGCTCGATGTACAGCGGTAAGCCGTTGCTCGGTGAACGAAATCGTCTTGCTCGACGGGCGAGCCGTAATTGTCTGTGACGATTTGACGTACATCAGCCGTAGCTCGGTTGCGTCTTCGTCAAACTCTCGCTGACAGAGCAGGGCATAGAAATGCACCCCCGCTAGTGCTTTTTTCTCAAATGACGGACCCGGGGCACGACCGGTTTTATAGTCGGTGATGACGAGACGATCATCGTTGTCACGTTCGAGACGGTCGATGATTCCACGGAGCGTGACGCCGTCAAATTTGGCCTCAATACGAAGTTCAAGCCCAATTGGATTCACCGCAGATGGATCTTCCATCTGCAATGCGTTCATCGCAAGTTTCCGACACTCATCTCCGAGTCGGGTAAATCGGTCACCTTCAAGTTCGAGAAAGAGCACGTCGTCATCGTGTTTGAATTCGGTCAACATCTGATCGACCGAATCGTTCATGCGTTCGGCATCGAGTTGAGCCGCGGTGTCGGCATAAAAGTGCTCGAGTGCGCGATGGACCATCGTGCCGCGCACTGTGGCTTCGGTGGGTGGGTCGAATAGCCCGTCAAGGCTCGAAAATCGAAACGCGAGGGGACAAGAAAGAAATGAGTCGATACGCGAAGGCGAAAGTGTGGTCGGTGGCGCGTAGCTGCTCATACCGAACAGCCTGCCAGATGCATGTCACGAACTGGTGCTACTCAGCAGATCTTCGACCGTGTGCGCAACCTGATTGGGGACGACAAAGGGCCCAAAGTGATTCATTGATTCGTCAGGGTGATATGAGCCGTTTGGAAGGCGCTCTGCAACTCCGGCCGCAAAGTTCGATGGTTGATGCTCTTCAACGACGCCAGCGATCACATTTACCGCAAGGTCGATCTGTGGGAGTGACTCCCAGAGTTTGTTTCGATGGGCGGCTCGAAACACCGACGCTTCGAACGTAGGAGTGCACGAGAGTGACACGCTGCCATCGTCATTCGATGTGACCCCGTAGTTCACGTAATCACTGAGTGACCGCCGGGTGAAGATCCCTAAAGGTGGCTTTGACGCGTAGTTTGCGATTGCCGCCTCTGCGCTGTCAAAGGTGGGTCGGCGGCGCTCCGCCCCAACGGCAATTGGAAGATGTTCAACATCGAAGTCGTCGTTGGGTGGGGGAGCGATCGGTTCGAAGGCAACGAGTTGCGAGAATGCCGAGGGATCTTTCAGGTGGGCAAGAAGTACCGCAGCCCCGCCCATTGAATGCCCGAACGCCCGAAGCCCGCCGTGAGGAGCAAGATGACGGGCAGCGGTGAGGGCATCTTCCCCAAAGCATTCCCAAGTGGTGACGCTGTCGTCAGCGGAGGGGGTTTCGCCATGCCCGGAATAATCCACGGCCCACACGCTCCAGCGAGACGACAGATGCGCCGCCATTTCGAGGTAACAACGACCGTGAAAGCCCGTTGCATGCGAAATGAAGAGAGGCTCCTCGCCAGAACCACCGAGATGGTGAAGGATGAGCGGCGACCCGTCGGGTCGAGTGAGAGAAACCGTTGACGTCACCGGAGAGCATCCACGAACATCTTGGTCTCTTCAGCGATTTGCGCAGGAACGGCGTAGCCGTCTCGGTCGCAGATCGTCGACCAGTTGTCGCGAACTGATTCAGGAGACAAGTTTGCGTCGGTGAATCCCTGGCACTCTCCGATGAAGACTTCAGCAACACGTCCACCGCCTACGGAGAACACGCGGCCTGTTGCATCGCATGATTCGTGGGCGAGGAAGGTCACCAGTGGGGCAACATAGTCGGGTTGCAGTTTTTGTCCGAGATCACCGAGGAGGTCTTCGGTCATGCGGGTAAGGGCGATTGGTGCGATCGCATTCGCAGCGATGTTGAAGCGTGCACCTTCGACGGCAAGAACTCGGGTGAAACCGACGAGTCCCATCTTTGCGGCGCCGTAGTTTGCTTGGCCGAAGTTACCGAAGATTCCTGCGGCCGATGAGGTGGAGATAATGCGGCCATATCCCTTGTCACGCATGACGCGGAATGCTGGACCGGTGACGTTAAACGCGCCCTTCAAGTGAACATCGAAGACGGGGTCGACAAGCGACTCGTCCATGTTGTGAAACGCCTTATCGCGCAGGATTCCTGCGTTGTTGATGACAATGTCGACTGTTCCGAAAGCGTCGAGCGCCGACTGCACAATGGCTTCGCCACCTTCGGCCGTCGCCACTGAATTCGTGTCTGCGACTGCTTCTCCACCGAGTGCCTTGATTTCATCGACCACCTTGTCGGCTGCACCCTTGTCGGAGCCAGTGCCATCGACTGCGCCGCCGAGATCGTTCACCACGACAAGTGCTCCCCGAGAGGCCATGAGGAGCGCGTGCTGGCGGCCAAGACCCCCACCGGCTCCTGTGATGATTGCTACTTTGCCGTCGAATCCAAGTGCTTCAGTCATGCCCGCACGTTACCGACCTTATGACGCCGTTGGGAAAACGGCGGGAACAAAAACAGGGGTTGTGCCTGTTGGGGCCTTGCTATCGATTGCTAACTGCTGGGAATTGAATCGAGTGCCATTGCCGTGAGCCGTTTGTAGTCGAGCTTTCCGTTGACGGCACGCCCGACGGTGTCGACACGGATGACGTACTTTGGTGCCTTATAGCGGGCGATTTTTGAGCGCACATGCTCGACGAGTGTGTCATCGTCAATTGAAGGGTCAAGCAACTCGACGATGGCGCAGATTGCTTGACCAAATCTCTCATCGGGCACCCCGACGACTGCGCAATCTGCAACAGAGTGATGAGTCTTGATCGTTTCTTCGACCTCTTCTGGGTACACCTTCTCGCCGCCGGTGTTAATGCACTGGCTGCCTCGGCCGAGCAAGGCGACCGAACCGTCGGCTCGAACTTCGGCCCAGTCACCAGGTATCGAGTAGCGAATGCCATCGATGATCTGGAAGGTTGCCGCGGACTTCTCTTCGTCCTTGTAGTACCCGATCGGGGTTCGCCCGCGAAGAGCGACGCGGCCGCGTTCGCCTGAGCCGGGCTCAACATCGCGGCCATCTTCGGTGACGACTCGAGTGTTTGGCCCGAGAGAGAAGCTCCCGGTGCCAGATTCGGCAGAATCTTTTGTCGATACGTTGCTCGCCATGCCGATTGCCTCGCTCGAACCGAGCGAGTCGACCATGATGAGTCGTTCGTTGTGTCGAAGAAGCCCATCTTTGGTTTCACGCGACCACATCACCCCTGAGGAGATGATGACGCGCAGGCTCGAGAGATCCCAGCGGTCCTCGTTGGCATCGAGCGCTCGCAACATTGGTTTTGCGAATGCATCACCGACGATAGAGATCGAATTAATCCGCGCCGATTCAATGGTCGACAGCAGTTCGTCAACATCAAAGTTCCGCCCGGTGAGCGTGGTGGTTGACCCGCCAAGCAGCATCGTTGAGAGCGAGTTGAAGAAGCCGGTTCCGTGCATGAGAGGAGCTCCAGGTAGGCCTTTCGGCCCAGGCCCGTTAAGGCGAGCTGCGGCAACTCCAGCCGTGGGCTCATCGGGGAGCTTGTTTCGATTGCTTGATTCGAGAGCGCCGACGAGGTCGTCTTGGCGCCACATGACTCCCTTGGGCATCCCGGTCGTTCCACCGGTGTAGAGCAGCATCAGATGGTCACCACTTCGCCCCCACGGGCCCTCGACGTTTGCAGGTGACCCTGACGCCGCCGCTGATTCGTAGTCGATCGCCCAATCCGGACATGGCTGTGACCCATCGTCGACCCATAGCCACAGTCGAATATTTGGCAGTCGATGTTTGATCTCCTCGATCTGAGGGCAGAACGTTGCGTGAAAGACGACTGCGCAAACATCAGCATTATCCCAGAGGTAGACGAGTTCGTCCGCTGCGTATCGATAGTTCGTGTTGACGATGGCCATCCCAGCCTTGAACGAGGCGAGAACACTTTCGATGTAGTGCGGGGAGTTATACAGATATTGAGCAACCTTGTCTTGCTCGACGAGGCCTGAGTCGAGAAGTTGCTGGGCAACGCCGTTCGCTCGCTGGTTCATCTCGCTCCACGAGACCGCAACGTCACCATGCGCAAGCGCAAGGCTCTCAGGCAGCGCGTCGGCAATCTCTTCGAAAATGTCTGCGATATTCCAACCGTTCACTGTTGAGACCGTAGCGGCCGAGACATCATCTGAAGAAGTGAAAGCCCGTGGGCACCGTCGGCTGGTGGGTGATGCCGGCACGCCCGAGTGGTGATCTCTCATCTACTCTCATGACGTGGAGTCCTCCTCGTACGCTGACTGGCTAACCGAGCCTCTTTGCGTTGCGATTGAAGAAGCAGCACCAGTTGTTTCGGCGGGTGCGGACGAAGCCGACGCGGCAAGAGCACTACCGCCCTCGACCGTGGAAGCCCTGAGTGGTGCCGGTCTGTTCACGATGTTGTTGCCAGCAGATGTCGGTGGCACACCCCATCGGCCCGAGGCGGCGCTCGCTGCCTTGAGTTCGATCGCATTTCATGATGGTGCCGCCGGATGGTGTTCGATGATTTCAACATCGACCTGTCTGCTGGCAGGGTTCCTTGACACCGAAGTTGCGCGATCGACCTTTGGAAGCGCAACCGCGGTTGGTGGTGTGTTTGCTCCCAATGGAGTCGGAACACCCACCGATGACGGACTCACGGTGTCTGGCCGTTGGCAATGGGGCAGTGGACTTGCGCACTGTGACTGGGTGGTAGCCGGGGTCACTTATGACGGTGGCAAACGCGTGACGGTTGTGGTCCCTCGTAGCGATGTCGAGGCGCATGACACCTGGCAGACGGTGGGGATGCGAGGAACAGGCTCAGTTGACTTTGAGATGAACGACGTATTCGTCCCGCCAGAACGGATGATTCCTCAACTGGGGGCGACGCCGAAGTCATCTGATTCGCGAGTGCTTCTCCCCAATTTTTCCATCTTGGGTGCTGGCGTTGCCGCTGTCGCCCTAGGTATTGCGGAGCGTGCCTGGTCAGAGGCAGTTCACCTGGCGAACGAGCGCGCACCCCAGTTTTCGCAGCGCCTGCTCGCGGAGCAGTCATCGGTGCAGTCAGTGATCGCCCACTCTCGAGCACGCCTTGACGCATGTGGAGGCGAGTTATTTCGCAGTGTCGAAGCGGCACATCACATCGTCGAACAGGGGGAGAAGGTTCCCCTTGCGGCACGAGTGCGGATACGAGGCGCAGCAGCGCTTGTTGTCGAGGAGTCCGCGGCGATCGGCTCCGAAATGTTCCGCCTCTCCGGCGGTGCTGCCGTATACGACACCAGCGTGTTGGGGCGGTGTCTACGGAATCTTTCGGTGATCCCGCAGCACATCATGGTTGCCCCACGGCTCTTTGAGACGCTCGGCCGCCACCACCTCGGGCTCGATTTCGAGTCATCAATGATCTAGGGAGTTCACAATGGATGCAATGGACGCGATTCTCACGACTCGGGCGATGCGTCGATATTCAGACGCACCGGTTCCTGACGAGATGCTCATGCAATGTCTCGAGGCCGCCCAGCAGGCTCCCTCGGGCGGGAATGTCCAGCCTCAGCAATACGTTGTCGTGAGATCTCCTGAAGTACGCCACGCGCTTGCTGACATTTACCGTCAGGCATTTGAGCGCTACGAAAAATGTTTGCCGGAACCGGTCTTTCGCTCTGAGCACGATCGGCTGACGTATGAACGCACACGGAAAGCGTCACAAGATCTCGCGCAGACAATCGGTGATGTTCCGGTTCATGTGCTTTTTTTGCAGCCGATCATCCCGTGGGGGTTTCACGATGAAGAGGGTGTCGTCGACATCGGACGCCTCGACGGCAGCGTCTATCCGGCGGTGCAGAACTTCTGTATCGCTGCGAGAAGCCTCGGGCTCGGAACAGCGTTCACCACCGTCATCCGGGTGTATCAGGCTGAGGCTCTTGAGGTCATAGGTGCTGACCCTGAGCGCTTTGAAATAGCGGCTCACATCCCCGTCGGTTACCCGACCGGCAACTTTGGTCGAGCGCCTCGCAAAGATGTTCGGCGCTCAATCCATCTTGATCGTTACGGAGAACGCCCAACGCTCGACTAACTCGATAGCGTCCTCTCCTTGTGCCCCCCACATCGAGGAGAGAAGATCTCCGCAACATCGCAATCGTCGCTCACGTCGACCACGGCAAAACCACGCTTGTTGACTCGATGCTGCAGCAGTCGGGCGCGTTTCGCGTCAACGAGACCGTTGCCGAACGTGTCATGGATTCAATGGATCTCGAACGCGAAAAGGGAATCACAATCCTCGCAAAGAACACGTCGTTGGTGTGGAACGACATCACGTTCAACATCGTCGACACCCCAGGGCACGCTGATTTTGGCGGTGAGGTTGAACGTGCGCTCACCATGGTCGACGGCATCATCTTGCTCGTCGATGCCGCCGAGGGCCCGTTGCCTCAGACACGTTTCGTGTTGCGTAAAGCGCTTGCACAGCACCTGCCGGTCATCCTCGTCATCAACAAAGTTGATCGCCCTGATGCCCGCATCTCGGCCGTGGTCGACGAGGTATATGAGCTGTTCCTCGACCTTGACGCTGACGCTGACCAACTCGACTTTCCTATCGTGTACTCCTCGGGTCGCTCGGGTTGGGCGTCGGTAGAGGAGAACACCACTGGCACCGATCTCACGCCACTGTTTGAGACGATCGTGAGCACCGTTCCAGCCCCTGCCTTCACCGAGGGAGCACCACTGCAGGCGTGGGTCACGAACCTTGATGCGAGCCCCTATCTCGGGCGTCTCGCGCTGTGCCGAGTGATCGAAGGGGAAATTCGTCGTGGACAGCAGGTCGCGTGGTGTCGGGCTGACGGCACAACCGAACGAGCGAAAGTCGTCGAACTCTTCCTCACTCAGCACCTCGAGCGAGTCTCGGTCGAATCAGCATCGGCTGGCGACCTTGTTGCGGTGGCAGGTATCGACAACATCACCATTGGCGAAACCCTTGCCGACATTGAGCATCCAACACCTCTCCCAATCATCACCGTTGACGAACCTGCGTTGTCGATGACGATCGGAATTAACACCTCGCCGCTTGCCGGCAGAGATGGTGATCGGCTCACCGCTCGACTTGTGAAAAGCCGTCTTGATCAGGAGCTCATCGGAAACGTTTCGCTTCGGGTTCACCAAACCGACCGCCCAGACGCATGGGAAGTTCTTGCTCGTGGCGAACTGCAACTCGCAGTGCTCATTGAAACGATGCGCCGAGAAGGTTTCGAACTCACTGTCGGTAAACCAGAGGTCGTCACTCGAACGATTGACGAGAAGCGACACGAACCGGTTGAGCGCGTCACTATTGACGTCCCAGAAGAACATCTCGGTACGGTCACGCAACTTCTCGCCGTGCGCCGTGGGCGCATGGAAAACATGGCAAACCATGGCCTTGGCTGGGTGCGTCTTGAATATCTCGTACCTGCGAGAGGTTTGATCGGCTTCAGGACAGAATTCTTGACCGAAACCCGTGGAACTGGGGTGATCAGCCACGTGTTTGAGGGTTACGAGCCGTGGGCGGGCGATATCAAGTCACGCGAACGAGGGTCGTTGGTGGCAGACCGAACCGGTCCTGCGACGACATACGCAATGATCAATCTCCAGGAGCGTTCCACGATGCTCATTCCGCCAGGGACAGAGGTCTACGAGGGAATGATCATCGGCGAAAACTCCCGTGCAGGAGATATGGAAGTGAATATCTGTCGTGAGAAGAAGCTCACGAATATGCGAGCCTCCTCGGCAGACGAGACGGTCAAACTCACCCCCCACCGGCAGATGTCGCTCGAGCAAGCTCTCGAGTTCATTGCAAGTGACGAATGCGTGGAAGTAACTCCGGCGCATGTTCGCCTTCGAAAGGTCTACCTCGACCCACAAGAGCGAATTCGGCAGGCTCGTTCTCGGGCAACGTCCTAAACGATCGGTGCTGATCTGGCAGGATATTGACGTGGGTCCTACTGCTGCGTCGACTGTGCTGAGCGCTGATCTTTCCGACAAGTTGGCAGCCCTTCGTGAGGCCTTTCGAGAGATGCGGCATGTGGTCGTTGCGTTTAGCGGTGGAGCTGATTCTTCTCTTCTTGCATACGTGGCGGCCTCTACCGAGGGTGTAACTGCGACCGCGGTGACAGCGGTGTCGCCATCACTTGCCGGCTCTGAATTCGATGATTGTTCGCGTCTCGCCGAGGCATGGAACCTTGACTGGGTCGCAGTGACAACCGATGAGATGGAGCAGGCCGCATATCGACGCAATGACATCGACCGATGCTTTCATTGCAAGTCAGCCCTCATGGATGCTCTTCAGCCGTTTGTCGATTCTGGGGCGACGGTGGTGTTGGGCGTCAACCTCGACGATCTCGATGACCACCGTCCAGGACAGCAGGCTGCAGCAGAAGCCGGAGCGCGATTCCCCTTTGTTGAAGCAGGTCTGTCAAAGGTTGAGATTCGCGAACTGTCCCGGTCGTTCAACCTCGAAACATGGGATAAACCAGCAGCCGCATGCCTTGCGAGTCGAATTCCTTTCGGTACCGAGGTGACCGTCGAAATTCTTTCGAAGGTGGAGCGGGCTGAACAGGTGCTGCACGACCTTGGTATCCGTTCGTGCCGTGTACGGCATCATGGCGAAGTCGCTCGCATCGAAGTTGAGCAGGGTGACCTGCAGAGCGTCATCGATGCTCGAGACCACATTGAACAACGATTACTTGCGTTGGGATTCCGGTATGTGACTGTTGACCTTGGAGGGTTCCGTTCGGGGTCGTTAAATCCTCATGAGTCGACAACAACGTCCTGATTACGTCTCGTTTCAGGCGCGACTGAAACGACGTTCGATCAGTGTGAGCGCCCTGTTGGTGGTGGCGATCGTCGCAACGTTAAGCTTGCCGATATGGGTCGCTGTTGCGATTGCTATTGATGCTGTGCGGTTGAGGTGGCGGTTTCCTCTCGCTCGGCTGTTGTTGTTCGGATGGTATTGGTCAGTCATCGAGTGCGTTGGAGTGCTCATTTCGCTTGGGCTGTGGATGTCAGGCCAATCAAAGAATCAAGTTCTGCACTATCGGTTGATGGGCTGGTGGGCTGGCAAATTGATGACCGGTCTTCGTATTGCGATGCGTGCATCGATCGATGTCGACGACAGTGATGCGTTCGACGAGGGAAATGCGGTGGTGTTGTGTCGGCATGCGAGTCTCGCTGACTCGTTGGTCTCTGCCTGGGTGGTATGTACCAACCGAGGGTTATCGCCCCGGTATGTGTTGAAGCGTGAATTGTTGTGGGATCCATGTCTCGACATTGTGGGTTTGCGAGTGCCCAACTATTTCGTTGATCGGGGTTCACAACAGTCAGCCAATGAACTCGCAGCAGTCACCAGACTGTCAGCCGACCTTGCCAATACAGATGTTGCTGTCATTTTTCCCGAAGGGACACGCTCAAGTGATGCAAAACGCAAGCGGGCAGTGGAGAAAATTCGCGATCAATCGCCCGAGCGCCTCGCGGCCACCGAAGGCCTTCGTCATTTGATCCCCGTACGCCCGAGTGGCACGCTCGCATTGCTTGATGGTGCTCCTGGCGCTGACCTTGTGATTGCGTGGCATACCGGTTTCGACGGGCTGTCGACATTCGGTGGGGTCATTGCGGCGCTTGGGCGCAGCGATGTGCATATCGTATTTCGGGCACGACGGCTGCAACGGTCGTCACTTCCCGATGTCAATGTCGGATGGCTCGATGACATTTGGGCAAAGATGGATAGTGAAGTTGACGAACAACTAAGGAAGACACCATGAACGAACTGTTACTGGCAGCGCTGACAATCGCAATCTTGATGATTGCGACGTGGCTGATCAGCGTCGCGATCAAGGATGCATCAATCGTCGATATCTCTTGGGGTCTCGGCTTTGCGACCGTGGCGACGGTGTTGTGGATTGCAGATGACACGAAATCGAGCCTCGACACGCTGTTATGGCTCATGACGTTGTTGTGGGGCCTCCGTTTGTGCCTGTACCTCGCTCGAAGAAATCTTGGGCATGGCGAGGATTACCGCTATGTCGCAATGAGGAAACGCTGGGGTCCGGCGTTTCCCCTCATCAGTTTCTTGACGGTGTACACGCTTCAGGGGACGTTGATGTGGGTTGTGTCGCTTCCTGTCCAGTTGTCGCATCGTGCTGAGGGCTCGATCGGGGTGCTTGCGGTGATCGGTGTAGTGCTGTGGGCCGTCGGCCTGTACTTCGAAGTGGTCGGTGACATTCAGCTCTCTCGATTTAAGGCAGACCCAGCGAATCAAGGAAAAGTGCTTGATTCAGGTTTGTGGCGATACACGCGACATCCGAACTACTTCGGTGATGCCTGTGTGTGGTGGGGGATTGCGATCGTCGCATGCTCGGTAAGTGTTGGTGTGTGGGGGCTCATCGGTGCCGCGGTCATGAACGTGTTATTGCTGAAGGTGTCGGGTGTTGCTCTTCTCGAGCGTTCGCTCGTGCGCCGTAAGCCCGAGTATCAGGCGTATATCGATCGCACGAGCGCATTCATTCCTCGGCCTCCCAAGTCGTAGCTGAGTCAACCGATTCCATTGACGACATCCAATTGGGGGAGTGGTAGGGGCGCCGGCGGGCTCTTGCAGGAACGAGGGCCTCTGCGAGTCCTTCACCTCTGCGAGTTGGGCGGGTTGCTCTGAGCGGGTAGCCGCTGGCAAATGCAGGCGTGTCCGCCAGGGGTGTGTGTTGTTAGGTGGTGCGGCGTCGCAAGGTGAGCACTAGCAGTGCTCCGATTGCTGCAGCAAGAACGAATAGTTCTGTGGTGTTGCCGGTCCCGGTTGAGGGCAGTTGTTGCCCTATGCCAGAACTCCCGGGGACAGTTGTTTGAGTTGAAGTATCTGTATCTGTCACTGGTTTCCACATGG
Organism: uncultured Acidimicrobiaceae bacterium; assembly: GCA_937897105.1. Taxonomy (GTDB): domain Bacteria; phylum Actinomycetota; class Acidimicrobiia; order Acidimicrobiales; family Ilumatobacteraceae; genus Casp-actino5. The sequence continues at coordinate 44,144 of CALCBR010000104.1, forward strand.
CGTACAACCTGGTCACACCAGTCAGGGGAAGCGTGAGAATGTCTTCAGCTGTGTAGGTCGTGCCAGAACCATCAGGTTCTGTGTTCCATCCCTCAAACGTGTATCCCTCACGAGTCGGTTCTGTTGACGACACCGTCACATCGCTCGACGCGCCACCGGTTTCATCACCGGGTGCACCAGTGCCACCCTGCGCGTCGTACACCAAACCGACCGAGCCGGAAGGCACCGTGGTTTCCGTCGGGATTGTGTTCTCTGTTGGGACTGTTGTGTCAGGTGTTTCTGAACTCAAAACCGGGGTCCACTGCGCGTACAAGGTGTCGGTGCCAGAGTTCGGCAACGTATACGTGTCGTTGCCGGTGTAGGTGGTGCCGGTGTCGTTGCAGAGCACGTAGACGAAGAAGTCGGCCGCCGGGCGCAGATCGTCGGGCATGGGACTAGTAGTGAGGCGGGGGCGGCTCGTCCGGCCCCTTGCCGGGCACCGTCTCCTCGACCTGGACCATCCGGTCTGTCAGCCGGCGGAGCTGCTCGCGGAAGAGCTCGATCACCCGCGCCTGCTCGGCGACTACGCCCGACAACTCGTCGAGCGTGTGTTCCTGGTGGGCGAGGCGGACCTCCAGGTCCGCGATTTTCTCGGCATCTGACATGGCGGGACCTTAGCAAGCCTCGATGAGTCCCGATCAACCAAACCGTCATACGCGGGCTCGACCCGCGTATCTCATCTCGTTCCGTGAAGAGATGCCCGGATCAAGTCCGGGCATGACGCCATTATTGATATCGCTTCTTCAGTGCTACCGCCCCAGCACCGTGACGACCGTCGCGGCCTCCTCGATCCCGAAGAAGCCGCCGCCATTCTCGGCCGCGGCGATGCGCGCGCCCTCGACCTGGCGCTTTCCTGCCTCGCCGCGTAGCTGGGTGACCAGCTCGTGGATCTGGATCGCGCCCGTCGCGCCGATGGGATGGCCCTTCGACAGGAGCCCGCCCGAGGTGTTGACCGGGATGCGGCCGCCGAGCTTCGTCTCGCCGCGCTCGGCGAGGCTGCCGCCTTCGCCGCGTTCGCAAAAGCCCATATTCTCGACCTGCACGATCTCGGCATAGGCCGACGCGTCGTGCACCTCGGCCACGTCCACGTCTTTCGGGTCGACGCCGGCCTGTTCGTAGGCACGCTCGGCGGCTACGCGGCCAATGTGATGCTCGAAATCGTCCGGGTCCCGGTCCATGCCGCTGACCACGGCCGTACCCAGCACCTTCACGGCGCGGGACTTGTCGAACCGGTCCAGCGTGTCGCCGGTACACAGCACCAGCGCACCTGCGCCATCGGAAAGCGGCGCACACATGGAACGGGTGAGCGGCCAGGAGATCAGCCGGTCGGCCATCACCTCGTCGACCGAGAAGTCCTTCTGATACTGGGCCAGCGGGTTGAGGGTCGAGTGGAAGTGGCTCTTCGCCGCGGCGGCCGCGATCTGGCGCTGGGTGGTGCCGAAATGCTTCATGTGCTGGCGTGCCAGCGCGGCGTAGATGTCCATGAAGACGCTGCGCTCGCCCGAGTCCTCGCCCGCCTCGGGGGGCAGCGCGAGGCCTTCACCAAGGGAGAGGAGGCGTGCCTCGGTCTCCTCCTGCGTGTGCACGTCCCAGCCGCCGCGAAACGCCTGGAACATCAGTTCGCGCTTCTCGGGGTAGAACATCTTCTCCGTGCCCGCGACCAGGGCGACGCCGGCCATGCCCGCCTTGAGATAGGCGAAGGCCTGGTTGAGGCCGGTGGAGGACGAGCAGCAGGCGTTCTCGACATTCACGATCGGGATCGACTGGAAGCCCATGGAGCGCAGCGCGCACTGGCCGCGCACCGTGTTCTGGCCCTCCATCATTCCCTGGCGGGTGTTGGAGAACCAGGCCGCCTCGATGTCCTCGAGCTTGGCGCCCGCGTCCTTGAGTGCCGTGTTCACCGCGTCGTCGGTGAGTTCCTTCACGCTCTTGTCCGGGAACTTGCCGAGCGGCGTCATGCCGATGCCGACGATGTAGATGTCCGTCATGGTTCGTGATCCTTGTTTGAAGCGCGAATATTGCCCGGTCCCGGCGCGGACCGCCACTTTCCATGCGTGGTTGCTCGCCAGTTGAGACCCAGCGGCCGGCCTCTACCGCACCGGCGCGCCAACGCCTAAACTCGCCGGAAACGAGGGGAGTGCAAACATGCCAGTACGGATCGGGGCGGTGTCGCCCATGGACAACGCCATGGAGGCGATCGGCGAGGCCTTCGCCGAATCCGGGGCCTTGATCAGCACTTTGGATGATGGCGTCGAAATCGATGGTCCCGCGTGCCTCCAGCCGATCGCAAACGAACCGAAATTTTCGCATTTGTGTGAAGGC